>JAHELU010000196.1 GCA_024644005.1 Acidimicrobiales bacterium
TCGTCCCAACCGAGAGCAGCCAGGTCGGGCGTGAGGCGGGCGAGATCGTCGATCACGGTCGACCGCCGGACCCGACCATCGACGGCGCCGACGGTGATGGCACGCTGCGACCGAGGCCGAGTGCCTCCCGGATGAAGTCGAGCTGGAGCCACAGCAGGTTCTCCGCCACCGCTTCCTGGGGCGTCATGTGCGTGACGCCGGACAGCGGGAGGACGCGGTGGGGGACTGCTTCGGCGAGGAGGGCGGTGCTGAGGCGCAGGGTGTGGGCCGCCACCACGTTGTCGTCCGCCAGCCCGTGGATCAGCAGCAGCGGCCTCGTCAGCTTGGCGGCCTCCGCGGTGAGGTCGGTGGTGTCGTAGTGGCGGGGATGGAGGTCGGGTCGTCCGAGATAGCGCTCGGTGTAGTGGGTGTCGTAGAGCCGCCAGGTGGTCACCGGCGCCCCTGCCACCGCGGCATGGAACCGGTCTGGCCGACGCAGCACCGCCAGCGCCGCCAGGTAGCCCCCGAACGACCAGCCCCGGATCGCCACCCGGTCGAGATCCAGCACGCTGAACTCGTCTGCTGCGGCGTCGAGGGCGGCCAGCTGGTCCTCGAGCACCGGCGTCGCCAGGTCACCCCAGACCTGACGCTCCCACTCCGGTCCCCGGCCGGGTGTTCCCCGCCCGTCGACGACCAGGACGGCGAAGCCCTGCTCGGCGAACCACTGCGAGACCAGGTGGGCGGTCTGGGTCTTCAGCACCCGCTGGGCGTGGGGCCCGCCGTAGGGGTCGAGCAGCACCGGCAGCGGACCGGTGCCGTCGTAGTTCGACGGGAGGAACAGTGCGGACTCCAGCCGATCGGCACCGAGCTGACAGAAGATCGGCACCGCCTTGATCGGCGGCCTGTGCGACACGTCCTCGATGAAGGCCACCGGGGCGCCGAGACCACGGGTCGCCGGCCGATCGGCGTCCGCGGTGTCGCCGCTGGCCAGCGGTCGCACGGCCACCTCGACACCATCGGTCGCCGGTCTGGCGCTGGTCACCGCCAGGAGCGGCTGGTCGCCGTCGCCGCTCCCGTCGCCACCGTCACCGTTGGATCCGACGCCCCCGATCACCGCTGCGTGCACGCCGGGGACGGTGGTCAGCTGCAGTGGGTCGGCAGAGCCGGTCAGGTCGATCAGGACCAGGTGGATCTCGCTCGGCGAGGTCCACGCCGAGCACACGACGCTGTCACCGACCACCCCGATGATCGATCGCACGTTGAGCTCTGCGCCGGTTAGGGCCCGGCCGTCCAGCAGGAGTGCCCGCCGGCCCGGTTCCGCCACGTCGGTGACCCCCGCCAGGGGGGCGAGGTCCTCGATGGTCAGCAGCCCCCGTTCGCAGGGCGTGGGAGAGCTCGGTATCAGCTCGACCCACGTGTCGTCGGTGACCACTCGACGCTCGCTGAGCTGCAGGTTGTCAGGGTCGAGCGTGGCGATCGAGACCTCCCGCTGATCTCTCGTCTGGCGGACGATCAGCGGGTCGTGGCCGGCGGTCCAGACGACGCCTGCCAGGTACTCGAACCGACCGTCCTCGTCCCACCGGATCGCCCGCTGGTGACCGTCGAGATCGACGAGCAGCAGCTCGACCTGGGCGTTGGCCGATCCGGTAGCCGGATAGCGAACCTCGTTCGGCGGGCGGTCGGGATGGGCCGGATCGGCGATCCACCACCGGGAGACCGGTGCCTCGTCCACCCTGGTGATCAGCAGCCGATCGCTCGACGGGCTCCACCAGTAGCCGCGGCTGCGCTGCATCTCCTCGGCGGCGATGAACTCGGCCCGCCCGTAGGAGACCGGTCCCGCTCCGGCGGCCGTCAGGCCGCGATCCGAGTCGGGCGACGCCAGATCGACGAGCCGGAGGTCGTTGCCAGAGACGTAGGCGACGAGCCGCCCGTCGGGGCTGAGGCGGGGATCGAAGACCGGGCCGGCGATGGTCGGCTCGCTGAGTTCGCCCGTGGCGAGATCGACGACGAACAGCGACCCGCCGATCGTGAAGCATGCTCGGGTGCCGTCGTGGTCGACGGCATATCCGACGATGCCGGCCGCCGATTCCCTGGCCCGCTCTCTCCTGGCCAGCTCGGCCAGCGGTAGCTCACCGTCACCGAGCTCCGGCAGCTCGGCCGGGTCGACGACGATCTCCTCCTGACCGTTCGGGGCGACCAGCCAGAGGCAGAGAACCGGATCGTCCCCGTCACGGGATCTGAGGAACAGGACCCGGCCGTCGCTAAGAACCGAGATGTTGCGAGGCAGCCCGACCGAGAAGCGGCGCGTCCTGGCGTACATGCGGGGAAACGTCTCGGCTCCATCGGCGGAGCGTGGTCCACTCTCGGTTCGACTCACCGATGAAACAGTACCCAGACCGGGTCGATGTCAGCGTCGGGGGACACCGAAGTCACCGAAACTTCGACTGATGCAGCGGCGGAGGAGGTCGGGTTCGGTCACCGCCGCCGGGTCGAGATGGATCCCGAGCACCGCCTCGGCCTGGCTCGTCATGAGCGTCACGTTGAAGGCCGTGCCGGCCACCGGGCCGATCGGGTGGATCCGCCGCACCGGGACCCCGGCCAACCAGGTGGCCATCGGTGGCCCGGGGATGTTGCTGGTGGCGAAGTCGACCTTCGCGGCCTGATTGACCGCCAGTGCCGCGACCACGCTCGAGGGGACGAGCTCGCTCAGTGCGCCGATCTTGCCCAGCAGGTCCCGTCGCTCGGTCAGCATCGACCGGCGCTCCCTGACCTCGCGGTGGACGATCGCCAGGCGATCCTCGTTCGACGCGCCGTCGCCAGGCAGCTCGATCGCCACCGGGATGAACGCATTGTCACCGCCCCCGCCGAGCTCGTCTTCCGGCGTCGACGGTTGCGTGCTCACGACCACCGTGGCGGTGATCCGGGCCAGGTCGGCGCCGAGCTCCCGGTGGTACCGCACCACCCCCTCCGCGCAGGCGGCCACGAACAGGTCGTTGATCGTGACGTCGAGCTCTGCGGCCCGCCGGCGCAATCCGTCGACCGGTACGGTGCAGAACACCAGCCGCCGATTCCTCGACCGCGTGGCCAGCAGCTCGGATGCCTTGGATTTCGGCAGCGTGTCGGTGACGGCCCTTGCCGAGGCAACCGCCTCCACTCCGGCCTCCACCACCCGTACCGGGCCAGGGATGGATCGGGCCGCCGACTGCATCCAGTCCTTGAGCCGGCCGGGCACCGACCTGGGGTCATCGCCGGCCTGGCTGTCACCGTCGGCGGCCCGTTTCTCTCGGAGCAGGGCCGGGACGTCGATCTCGGCCGGCGGTGGGGCGTCCGGCTCGAGCTCCAGCAGGCTGCCAGCGAGGCGGAGCAGACCGATGCCGTCGGAGATCGAGTGGTGGAACCGTCCCACCAGCGCCGAGCGGCCACTACCGAGGCCGGTGATCAGATGGAGCTGCCACAGCGGCCTGGCCTCGTCGAACGGGTCGTTGATGAGCTGGGCGGCCGCTCGTCGCAGCTCGGCCTCGGAGGTGGTGCCGGTGGCGCCGATGCGGATGGTCCGGAAGTGGTAGTCGAGGTCGAACTGGTCGTCGACCACCCACTGCGGGCGGTTGAGGCCGCCACCGAGGCTGGCGGCCGACGGGTGAGCGAGGGTCGGGCTGACGATCCGCTGCTGCAGCCGGTCGACCTCGGCCACCGTTGCCGCCACGGTGTTCCTCATCCGCTCCGGATCCGGCCGCCCGTCGAGCACGGCGACCAGGCCCATCGTGGTGGCGAGGTTGGGGTCCCGCCCGAGCGACCACAGGAGTGCCTCGGTGTCCGAAAGCTGTTGGCCCATGCGGGATCGTTCTCCTGAACGGCGGGCTCGCTCGCTTCCCGTCGCCGTCTCGAGCCATTGTCCTGCCCGCCCCGACGAGACGCAATACCGGAACCGGAGCCGCGAAACGTCGCGGCGCCAACGGATTGGGGGGCGGACGCCGATACAGTTGGGCCTGTGAGGTCTGTCCGGCCGGGCCGTGGATCGCCGCTCCAGGTGCCCGAACGGCGTGAACACGTCACCAACACCGTGAGAACACGGTAAGAAGACCGCAAGAGCACAGCAAGAAACACCGCGAGAACACCGCAAGGAGTGCGAAGCAAAATGTCGGACGTCAAAGTCTGGATCGACCAGGATCTGTGTACCGGCGACGGCCTCTGCGCCGAGATCGCCCCGGATGTGTTCTTCGGCATGGACGATGGGCTCTACTACGTCAAGGAAGCGGCCGAGAACTTCGGTGCCGAGAAGCTGTTCGACGGCGAGGCGAACCCCGCCGGCGCCGAAGGCATGGCCCGGGTGCCGGAAGGTGGTCTCGAGCGCGTGATCGAGTCGGCCGAAGAGTGCCCTGGAGAGTGCATCTTCATCGACGTGCCCGAGTAGCCGATCCCTTCACGGAGGGTCGCAACCTCGCGCCCTCGACCATGAGATCGATGGACTAGACGGCTGGGCCGAAGGGCTCAGCCGTGGGCCGTTTTGACCGACGGGAAGGCGTGCGTGTCGCCAAGGTCGCCCTCGCCGGACTGATCGCCGTCGCCCTGTGGGCGATGTGGAGCAGTCGCGCCGCCGTGACCGACGCCTACCGGACCGACGCCGGGCAGTCGGCGTCCGACGGCCCGGAGATGCGGCTGCGGGGCGTCGACCTGGCCTTCCAGCTCTCGCCGATCGAGCCGTCGCCCTTTACCATTCCGGCCGCCCCCGACACCAGCAGAACGGCACCGTCCGTCGCCTTCACCGCCGGTCTGCTCCAGCCGCTGCCGGCAATCGAGATGAGCGGCGGTCGGGCTCGACTCCAGGGCTCTGTGGTCGGGCCGGACGGTCACCCGATCGGTGGGCCCACCATCGATCATGACCACCAGGACGACGACGGTGACTCGCCCGAGCCAGAGGTCAGCGGTTCGGTCGGTCCTGGCCCCAAGCCGTCTGGGGGAGCCGTCGTCCGAGTCGAGCGTCACACGTCCAGCGGCATCGGCACCCTCGACGTCGCGGTCGGTCCGGACGGCAGGTGGTCGGTTGGCGGGCTCCCGGGGGGTCGGTATCGCGTCAGGGCCTGGGTGCCCGGCCTGTTGACCATGGGTCGGTCGGACGTCCGGTTCGTCGCCGACGACGAGCGGGCGACCTTCGACTTCTCGCTGTGGGGCGTCGATCCGACACCGGAGCTGACCTTCCTCCACGGCGGACCGATCTACGAAGGCCACTCCGGCACGGTGGCGGTGGTGGTCAGCCGCCGATCCGTCGATGCCGAGGGCGTGATCGACACCACCCCGCTGGCGGGGATGCCGGTCTCGATCTGGGTCGGCCGTGAGGTCACCATCGGCTCCGATCCGAACCGAATCACCGGTCAGGACGGCGCGGCCCGCTTCGAGCTGCGCTGCCCCGCCCCGTTCGAACCGCACGACCACGATGGCGTCGGCCAGGTGACGGGCGTGGCGGGAGCCGTCGAGGACCGCCCCGAACCGATCACCCCGGACCCGATCGTGCCGGCCGGGTCGCTGATCGCCCGCTCGGGCCCGTTGGCGGCCACGTTCCCCCTACCCGGTTGCCAACCCGTTCCCGAAGACAAGCCCGAGCCTTCAGTGCAACCGACCCAACCGATCGACGGGGCCGGCGACGATGGCTAGGGGTGCTGAACGGCTCTACACGATCGCGGCGAGCCTGCTGCGGGTGACCACGGCCCTGGTCATCGCCGCCATCGTCGTGCCACCCGTGGCCGGCGCGGTTGCGGTCGCCACCCTCGTCAAGGCCCCGCTGCCGGTCGGTGAGCTGCCGGAGGAGCGGCGAACGGTCACCGCGGAGCCGTCGATCGTCTACGACGCCTCCGGTCGTAAGATCGGGCTGTTCCGCGGCTTCGATCAGACCAAGGAGATCGCCCCGTCCGAGATCCCCCAGACCCTCAAGGACGCCGTGGTGGCGATCGAGGACCAGCGGTTCTGGCAGCATGACGGCGTCGACTTCGAGGGGATCGCCAGGGCGGCGCGCACGAATCTCGAGGTCGGCGGCGTAGTCCAGGGCGGATCGACGATCACCCAGCAGTACGTCAAGAACGTCTACCTGTCGGGGGAGCAGACCATCGAGCGCAAGGTCGAGGAGGCGCTGCTCGCCACCGAGGTGGAGAAGCAACTGAGCAAGGAGGAGATCCTGTTCGGCTACCTGACCTCCTCCTACTACGGGTCGGGGGCATACGGCATCGGGGCGGCGGCCGAGATCTACTTCGACAAGCCGGTCGCCGAGCTCGACATCTCCGAGGCCGCCACCCTGGCCGGCGTGGTCAAGGCACCGTCCCGCCTGTCGCCGTTCGTCGACCGGGACGCGGCCGAGGAGCGCCGCCGCCTGGTGCTGCAGGCGATGCTCGATCAGGGCATGATCGACGAGGCCCAGCACGAGCGGGAGCTGCGACGCCGTCTCTGGTCGATCGAGGATCCCGAGCTGCCCGGGGGACCGGTGACCACCCTCGTCCCCCGCCAGGAGAAGGGGGCGCTGCACGTGCCCTACTTCGTCGACCATGTCGAGGCCGAGCTGCTCGATCGCCTCGGCCCTGACCTCGTGTACAACGGCGGTCTCACCATCGAGACGACCATCGACCCCGACCTCCAGCAGGTGGCGGAAGCGGCGGTGGCCGAGCGGTTGGGGAGCACCGAGTACCCGGTCGAGATGGCGGCCGCCACGATCGACCCCACCACCGGCCACATCGTGGCCATGGTCGGCGGCCGGGACTACGAGGCCAGCCAGGTCAACCTGGCCACCGGCGGCAGTACCGGCTTCCAGCCCGGCAGCTCGTTCAAGCCGATCGTCCTGGCGGCGGCCTTCACCCTCGGTCTGGGGCCGGAGACCGACTACCCCGCGCCCGCCTCGTGGCACGTGCCGGGCTGCAGCGGCAGCCAGTGCACGGTGGCCAACTACGACCACCGTGATCGGGGTGACATCTCGCTCCGCTCGGCGACGCACGCCTCGGTGAACACGGTGTTCGCCCAGCTGGTGCTCGATGTCGGCCTCCGCGACACCGTCGAGCTGGCCCGGGCCCTCGGGCTGGAGCGGCTCGACCCCGAGCGAGCCTACGGTGCGTCCCTGGCGCTCGGCGCGGCCGAGTCGTCGCCGGTGGAGATGGCGTCGGCCTACGGCACGTTCGCGAACCGGGGGATCCGGGTGGCCCCCACCGGGATCCTGCGGGTCACCGACGGTGACGGCAACGTGCTGATCGACAACCGGGCCAGGCCGGGTCAGCGGGTCCTCGACGAGGTGGTCGCCGACAACGTCACGGACGTCCTCGTCGGGGTCATCGAGAGCGGAACCGGGAAGCGGGCCGCCATCGGCCGTCCGGCGGCGGGCAAGACCGGCACGGCGCAGGCCTACCGGGCGGCCTGGTTCGTCGGCTACACGCCCGACTATGCCACTGCGGTGTGGATGGGCCACGCCGACCGGCTCGCCTCGCTGCGAGGGATCAACGGCGTCCGCAACGTGACCGGAGGATCCCATCCT
>JAHELU010000032.1 GCA_024644005.1 Acidimicrobiales bacterium
GGCCAGCGGGCTGGAGGATGTGGGGTCGAGATCCATGCAAGAGGCCACCCTGATCTGGTTTGCGACGGCAACTGTGGACAAGAATGCACAACAGGGTAGCGTCCTAGCGCCGCCGTGGCTTGTGCCGATCGCCGTCGCTCGTGCTTCCCGCTGCGGAACCGATCGCCAGCCGGTAGATTTCCCTGGCGGCCGGTCCCCGCCTCATCATAGCCGGTGAGCGGAGCCCGGTCCGGTGCCGGTCTGTGGACCGCAGGCCAGGCCCATGCGATCGCCCACGACCATGACGAGGGAGCAGACCATGACCGGCGCAAGCGGTGAATTGAATCGAATCTCATCCCGGATCACCCGACCGGCGAGCCAGGGCGCCTCGCAGGCGATGCTCTACGCCACGGGCCTCACGCCGGAGGACCTCGAGAAGGCCCAGGTCGGCATCGCCTCCTGCTGGTACGAGGGCAACCCGTGCAACATGCACCTCGCCGATCTGGCCGAGCGGGTGAAGACAGGGGTCACCGAGGCCGACCTGGTGGGCATGCGCTTCAACACCATCGGTGTGTCGGACGGCATCTCCATGGGCACCGACGGGATGTCGTACTCGCTCCAGAGCCGCGATCTGATAGCGGACTCGATCGAGACCGTGATGGGAGCGCAGTGGTACGACGCCCTCATCACCCTCCCCGGTTGCGACAAGAACATGCCCGGTGTCGTGATGGCCATGGGCCGCCTCGATCGGCCGGCCATCATGGTCTACGGCGGGACGATCCAGCCCGGCTGTGCCGTCGTCGGGGGCGTGGAGCAGAAGGTCGACATCGTCTCGGCCTTCCAGAGCTACGGCCAGGCCCTCGCCGGCACCATCACCGAGGAGGACCGGCAGGCGATCGTGGCCGAGGCCTGCCCTGGGGCCGGGGCCTGTGGCGGCATGTACACCGCCAACACGATGGCCACCGCCATCGAGGTGATGGGCCTGTCGCTGCCGTACTCGTCGTGCACACCGGCGCTCGACCCGGCCAAGGGCGACGAGTGCGTCGCCGCCGGTCGGGCCATCCGACCGCTGCTGGAGCAGGACCTCACGCCTCGCAAGATCGTGACCAGGGCGTCGCTGGAGAACGCCATGGTGATCACCATGGCCCTCGGCGGCTCGACCAATGCCGTGTTGCACCTGATCGCCATCGCCAGGGCGTTCGAGCTCGAGCTGACGATCGACGATTGGCTCGAGACCGCCAGCCGGGTCCCCCTGCTGGCCGATCTGAAGCCGTCGGGTCAGTACGTTATGCAGGAGCTCCACGAGGTCGGCGGCGTACCGGGGGTCATGAAATACCTCCTGGCCGAGGGCCTGCTCGACGGCACCCAGATGACCGTCACCGGCAGGACCATCGAGGAGAACCTGGCGGATGCAGCCGAGCTGGCCGAGGACCAGGACATCGTGGCACCGCTCGAGCAGTCGGTGAAGTCGCGGGGCCACATCAGCATCCTCCGGGGGAACCTGGCGCCGGGCGGGGCGGTTGGCAAGATCACCGGAAAGGAGGGATTGCTCTTCAGCGGACCGGCTCGGGTGTTCGATTCCGAGGAGGACATGCTCGAGGGCCTCGAGCAGGGTCGGATCTCCTCCGGTGACGTGATCATCATCCGCTACGAGGGGCCGAAGGGAGGTCCGGGCATGCCCGAGATGCTGACCCCCACGAGCGCGCTCGCCGGTGCGGGGTTCCTCGACGACGTCGCCCTCATCACCGACGGCCGGTTCTCCGGTGGCAGCCACGGCTTCATCATCGGTCACGTGGTGCCCGAGGCCCAGGAGGGCGGTCCGATCGCAGTCATCCGCGACGGTGACCAGGTGACGATCGACGACGAGGCCCACACGATCATGGTCGACGTCGACGACGCCGAGCTGGCGGCCCGGCTCGAGGCCTGGTCCGCCCCGCCTTTCAAGGCCACCAGCGGCACGCTGTGGAAGTACATCAAGAACGTCGAGGACGCCTCTCACGGCTGCGTGACGGACGGCGCATGAGGGGCCGGTGAGCCGGCCCGAGGGGCGGGCCTGGGTTCCTGGCACACTGTCGCCATGACTCGTCAGATTGAATCGGTGGCCGTGCTCGGCTGTGGAACGATGGGCTCCGGGATCGCTGCGGTCACCGCGGCGGCCGGCTGCCAGGTCCTGATGCTGGACATGACCATCGAGGCGGCCGAGGCCGGAGCCGAACGCGTCGACGACGCCCACCGCCAGAACGTCTCGGTCGGCACCTTCGACGACCACATGGACGCGCTGGCCGACTACGACTGGATCGTGGAGGCCATCGTCGAGGACCTCCAGACGAAGCGGCAGCTGTTCGACGAGGTCGAGGCCGCCCGGGCCGACGGGTCGATCGTCACCTCCAACACCTCCGGCATCCCGTTGCGTGACATCGCCGAGGGGATGGGGGAGCGGTTCGAGGCAGATCTGGCCATCACCCACTTCTTCAACCCGGTCCAGGTCATGAAGTTGTTCGAGCTGGTACCGGGGACCCACACCGACAGCGAGGTCATCGACGCCCTGGCCCGATTCGCCTCGGAACGGATCGGTAAGGGGGTCGTCTACGCCAAGGACACCCCCAACTTCATCGGCAACCGGATCGGCTGCTACTTCCTGCTTTCGGGTCTCCACAAGGCGAAGCCGTACCTTGCCGACGGCATGACCCAGGAGACCGTCGACGCCGTCCTGAGTCATCCGGTGGGTCTGCCGCCGACCGGGCTGTACGGGCTGATCGACCTCATCGGCCTCGACGTGATGGACCTCGTCGGCAAGAACCTGGCCGCCAACCTGGCCGAGGGCGATCCCGGCCTCGCCTGCGCCGCCTTCCCGGAGGTCGAGCAGCGGATGCTGGAGCGAGGCCAGCTGGGACGCAAGTCCGGCGGCGGATTCGGCCGGGTCACCAAGCTCGACGACGGCACCAGGAAGACCGAGACGTTCGACCTCACCACCGAGCAGTGGCGGCCGGCGGTCGAGCCCGACCTCGAAGGGGTGCCCGGCGATCTCGGCGAGGTGCTGTTCACCGATACCCAGCAGGGACGGCTGGCGTGGGACGTGTTCGGCGGCGGCCTGCGCTACGCCGCAGACCTGGTGCCGGAGATCAGCGACGACATCGTCAACATCGACCGGGCCATGCGGTGGGGCTTCAACTGGGCCCAGGGCCCGTTCGAGCTGCTCGACACGATCGGGCCGGCTCGCGTGATCGACAAGATCCGGGCCGAGGGATCGGCCTTGCCGATCATGCTGCAGGTGCTCGCCGATGCGGAGGTCGACGGCTTCTACCGCAACGACGGCTCGGAGTTCCTGGGCGTCGACGGTCAGTGGTATCCGGTGCCCCCGGCCGGCGCCTGACCGAGCGCCGCGGCTCAGTGGCTCGAGTGGGCTTCGAGATTGCGTCTTGGCTCAGCGGGAGTGACGGTCGAGGAACTCGAACACCTCCACCATGTCGACCCCGGGGAACTTCGAGAACGACGGTCGCTCCGCGGGCAGGCCTGAGAGGACGTGACTGCGGTCTCGGGCCGATGGCCAGGCCGCTCCCCGCCATCGCTGGCTCTGGCTCTTGCCCGGCTCACGGCAGCAGGACGGATTGGGGCAGCGGGACACCAGCCGCTGGTCGGTGTCGCTGCCCCGGAAGAACTGGGCCTGGCGGGCGTCGGTTCCGACCGTGACCGCATGGGCGGGCGTCCGGTCGGGCTCGATGTAGGTCACGCACCAGTAGTCGCCACTGTTGGTCTCGGTCCACTGGTAGTGCATGTCGAAGGCATCGTCGGACACGAAGGCCTGCCGAGTGCCCCACATCCGGCACAGGAGCTGCCCCTCGACGGTTCCGTCGACGTCGGTCGGCATCGGGACGTTGTCGTTCTCGTACGCCTTCCAGATCACCCCCTCGTCGTCCGAGCGCAGGAAGTGGAGTGTCAGGCCGAGGTGCTGGGTGGCCAGGTTGGTCAACCGATGGGCTGCCATCTCGTAGGAGATGTAGAACACCTCCCGCAGATCTTCGACGCTGATGTCCTTGCGGTCGTAGGCGGCAGTCAGGAACTTCACCGCTGCCGCTTCCGGGGCGAGCAGCGCACCGGCGAAGTAGTTCGACTCGACCCGTTGCCGGACGTAGTCCGCGAAGTCGTCGCTGTCACGATGGCCGAGGACGAAGTGGCCCAGCGTCTGCAGCACGACCGAACGTGCGGCCCTGGTGGTCAGCTTGTTCCGCTGTGGAATGTAGATCTTGCGAGCCCGCTGGTCGGTGATCGACCGGGTCGACTCCGGCAGGTCCTGGATTCGCTCGACCGTGAACCCGTAGTGGGCCACCACGTCGGTGAGGATCCGCTCCGAGATCGGCCCCCCGTCGTACCCGACCGCCTCGAGGACCCGCTGGGCCTCGACCTCGATGTCGCCGAAGTAGTTGTTGCGATCCCGCATCTGCTGGCGGAGCTGGTTGTTGGCCTGGCGCTGGTCGTCACCGGGGCGGATCGCTGCGGCCTCCTCCGCGGCCACCAGCGCCTGGTAGAGCGCCACCAGGTGCTCGAGCACCTCGTCCGGCATCCTCGCCGTCGGCTTCAGGTAGGGCAGGTTCAGCTCCCCGTAGCGCCCGTCCTTCTGGTGACGCTCGACGGCGATCTCGAGCTCGTCACGTCTCGTCGGGGCGGTGGGGTCGGTCAGGTCCTCCTGGGAGCAGCCGAGGGCCGATGCCAAGCTCTCGATGAGCGAGGACCTCGGGTCGTTCAAGCCGTTCTCCAGCTGTGACAGGTACGAGGCGGGCCGGCCGACCGATGCGCTCAGCCCGTCGAGGGTCAGCCCGGCCTGGCGACGGTGGTAGCGGACACGTTTCCCGAGAACCGGTTGCGGCATAGGTTCGAAGATATGAAAAACTTGGCCCCGAGTCAAAGGTCGCTTTCTCTTCGAACGAGAAGATGGCCCGTTCTTGACACTGACCTGATGTGTCCGCTGAGCGTCAGCGAGGCTGGCCCGGCGGGAACGCCATCGGCAGCACGCGGGGTCCCCGGACCTGGCCGCCGGCCCAGGCCACGCCGTCCGGGTCGGCCAGCTCGAACTCGGGAATCCGATCGAACCACACCCGTAGTGCGATGTCCATCTCCAGCCTGGCCAGGTTCGATCCGGCGCAGCGGTGAATGCCCGAACCGAAGGCGATGTGCCGGTTCCGCTGCCGATCGATCAGGATCTTGTCGGCGTCATCGAAGACCTCGGGGTCGTGGTTGGCGGCCGGGAAGTTCATCAGCACCTTGTCCCCCTCGTGGAACGTCACCCCGTCGTAGGGGACGTCCTCCAGTGCGACCCGGGCCATCGTGACCGGTGAGTAGTAGCGCAGCATCTCCTCGATGGCGGTGGGGAACAGCGAGTGATCGGCGGCCAGGCGATGGCGATCCTCGGGGTGGGAGCCGAAGTGGAACAGGGCGGAGCCGATGGAGCTCCAGGTGGTGTCGATGCCGGCCACCAGCAACAGGTTGGCCAGCCCGACCACCAATCCCACCCGATCGACCTCGAGGCCGTCCGGGATGTCCATCGCCAGGTACTCGGACAGCTTGTCGTCCCGCGGCTCGGCCGCCCGGGCCAGGACCTCGGCGAACAGGAAGTCCCGGATGATGTCGCGATACTTGACCCGCAACTTGGGGTCGTACAGCCCGAATTCGAGCACCCCCCTGACCCACATCGTGAAGTCGTCGGCCTTGTCGGGGTCGATGCCGAGCAGGTGGGCGATGACCCGCGGCGGGATCTGTTGGGCGTACTGCTCGGCCGCATCGCAGCGGCCCTCGGCGACGAAGCCGTCGATCAGCGAGTGGCAGAGCTCCTCGGTGTAGGGCCGGTAGGCCTCGACGGCCTTCGGGGCGAAGGTGGGGAGGATCATCTTCCTGGTCCAGCCGTGCAGCGGCGGATCGGCGGTGATCGGCGGCGCACCGAACCCGACCGGGATCTCCTCTTCCTCCTGCTCGACCATGTCCTCCGGGAGGCTGACCACCAGCGGATCGGTCGAGGACAGCGCAGGCACGATCTTGGCCAGCGCCTGCAGGTCTGCGTGCCTGGTCGGCAGCCACGACCCGCCCCACCGCTCGGTGTGGGCGATCGGGCACTGCTCTCGCAGGTCGTTCCAGATCGGCACCGGATCGGTGACGTACTCCTCGTCGAAGATGTCGTAGTCGGTGGTCCAGTCCGAGACCGGCGGGGTGTTGCGGATCGGAGCCTCCAGACTCTCGTCGCCACTCGATCCGCTCGACGCTGCCTGATTGCCGGCCGCTGGTTCGGTGCTCATGTTGTCCTGCCTTTGGTTTCTCGACCCATGCCGCGCCGCCGGCGCCAGGGTGGACTCAGCCGTCCACGATCTCGATGGCGTACTCCGGACAGTTGTCGACGATGAGCTGTGCCTTCTCGGCCAGCTCCTCCGGGACCACCCCGCCGTTCAGCACATGGGCCGTACCCATGTCATCGACGTCGACCAACTCGGGAGCCAGGGCATAACATCGGTTGTGACCCTGGCACTTCTCCTCGTCGATCCGAATACGCATTGACGGCTCCCCCGCTGGTTCGGTGCTCACCGACAAGCGTACGCCTGCGGTGCGATCGCCGACAATCGTAGGCCACGGCCCTCCGGCCGCACAGGGACCTTGGTCAGCCGGCGATCGGCGTCGAGCGCCGGCCCTCAGGAGATGCGCCGGAGGTGCTCGATCAGCAGTCCGGTCTCCTCGCCGACGTCGGCCGGCACGATGTAGCCGGTCTCGTCCATGATCCGCTCGATGCCGCCCGCCACCGCCTCCGGGGTCAGGGCCTCGTCGTAGATCCCGGGGGTGAGTGCGACGAAGGCCCGACCGACCCGGCCACCCGAGGCCGACAGGGTCTCGCCAGTCAACCGGCAGGAGCGATGGGCCAGGTAGGCGACGACGGGCGAGACCTGGTGGGGCCCGATCCTGGCCGCCAGCTCGTCGCCCGCCCAGCCGAGCGCCTCGGCGGTCGGGCTGCCGTCGCCGAGCACGTCGCCGGTCATCCTCGTCAGGGCCCCGGGGGCGACGGCGTTGACCGCTATCCCGTAGCGGGCGCCTTCGATGGCGAGCGTCTTGGTGAACCCGACGATCGCCGCCTTGGCGGCGGCGTATGCCGATTGGCCGAACGAGCCGAACAGCCCGGAGCCCGACGACGTGTTCACGATCCGGCCGTAGCGCCGGGCCTTCATGTGCTCGTACGCCGGCCTCGTCACGAAGAACGCCCCCTTGACGTGCACGTCGAGCACGGGCTCGAGCTCGTCCTCGCCGATGTTGAGAAACGTCCGATTGCGGATGATGCCGGCGTTGTTGACCACGATGTCGAGCCGGCCGTACTCGGCGATCGCCTTGGCCACCATGGCTTCTGCTCCCGCCCTGGTGGCAACGGTGTCATCGTTGGCCACGGCTGTCCCACCGGCTCGGCGGATCTCCTCGACCACCCGCTGCGCCGGCTCCCGATCTCGATCCTGACCGCCCATGGTCGGCGAGCCGAGGTCGTTCACGACGACGGCCGCACCCCGTTCGGCCAACAGGATCGCATGGGCCCGGCCGAGCCCGTGGCCCGCGCCGGTGATCAGCGCCACCTCGCCATCGAAGCGAAGTCCATCGAAACGAAGCTGTTCGTCGGCCCCCTCGGTCATGTCGAGAACGTACCGGAACTCCGGCGCCTTCTCGAATGGCGCTCGATGGGCCCGGCATCCGAGGTCGGGTCATTGACCCCTTCCGTGCCGACTCCGTAGGCTGCGCCGCATGGCCCCGCACGAGCGAGAGGGATGCCGCCGGTGACCGCGACGATCGGCTTCATCGGCCTCGGCACGATGGGTGGGCCGATGGCTGCCCGGCTGGCCGGTGCCGGCTACGACCTCAACGGATTCGACGTGTCCCCACGCGCCGTCGCCCGGGCCGCCGAGGCGGGGGTGGCGGTTGCCGCCGACCCGCTCGATTGCGCCGCGTCGGCGGAGGTGCTGTTGACCTCCCTGCCCAGACCGGACGATGTCGAAGCCGTCATGCTCGGCGACGGGGTGCTGGACCGGCTGTCCGCCGGGAACGTCTGGGTCGACCTGACGACCAACCGGCCGGCCCTCGTCGCCGAGCTGGCGGCCCGGGCTCCCGAGGGGGTGACGGTGGTCGATGCGCCGGTCACCGGGGCCGTCGACGGCGCCCGCAATGGCCGCCTCACGATCTTTGCCGGCGGGGCCGACGCCGATCTCGATCGGGTGGCGCCGGTGCTGGAGCACCTCGGCCGGGTGATCCGCTGCGGTCCGCTCGGCACCGGCAACGTGACCAAGCTCGTGACCAACCAGCTCTGGTTCGTCCATGCGGCGGCGATCGGCGAGGCCTTCGCGCTCGGCATGGCCAACGGCGTCGCCCTCGACGTCCTGTGGGCGGCCATCACGGACTCGGTCGGGGACAGCTTCGTGGCTCGCCACGACGCCCCCTCGATCTTCGCCGGCCACTACGACCCGTCGTTCACGCTCGACCTGTGCCTGAAGGACCTCGGCCTGACCCGGGAGCTGGCGGATCGGGTCGGCACCGATCTGCCGATGACCGAGCGGGCCCACGAGACCTTCGCCAGGGCGGCCGAGCGGTACGGGGCCGTGGCCGGGGAGCTGCACGTGGCGAAACGGCTGGAGGACGACAGCGGGCTGTCGTTCCGGCTCGACGGCACGTGGACGCCACCGTGGGAGGCGTGATGGGACCGCTCGACGACGTCGTCGATCTCGACAGGTATCCGCTCGACCGGCCGGACCACGCCGCCTACCGGGCGACCGTCGATGCGGCCCGACAGGGGCTGGCCGTCGACGGGTGTGCGGTGATCGACGGGCTGATCGGCGAGCGTGGCCTGACCGTGATCGGCCGGGAGATCACCGAGCGCAAGCACCGCACCCACTACTCGACCGAGGTCATCAACCCCTACTTCCACACCACGCCCGACCCCGACCGGCCGGACCGCCATCCCGTGAACACCTTTCTCGAGCGGTCGAGCGGCTTTGTCCCCGGCGACGCATGGGAGCCCGCCACCGCGCTGCGGCAGTTGTTCGAGCACCCTGCGCTCTGCCGATTCCTGGCCGACTGCCTCGGGCTCCCGGAGCTGCACCCGTACGCCGACCCGCTGGCCGGGCTGACCGCGAACATCCTGGACCCCGGCCAGGTGTTCACGTGGCACTTCGACACCAACGAGTTCGCAGTGACCGTGTTGGTCGACGAAGCCGACGACGGCGGCCTGTTCGAGTACGTGCCGAACATCCGGTCCGGCCAGGACGAGGGCTTCGCGGCCATCCAGCGGGTGCTGGAGGGGGACCGAACCGGGGTCCGGACCTTGGCGTTGCGGCCCGGCGACCTGCAGATCTTCCGCGGCCGATACTCCCTGCACCGGGTGTCCCGTGTGTCGGACCGGTCCCGGCCCCGCCACGCCGCCATCCTGGCCTACACCGAGCATCCGGGGGTGATCGGGCGGGTGGAGCGGACCCGGCAGCTCTTCGGCCGGGTGCTCCCGGCCCACCTCGAGGCCGAGCGGGAGCGCGTCCGCAGCGACCCGTTGCTCGACTGAGGGCTTCAGCTGGTAGGTGCGAGTCCGCACTTCGCCACGTTCGGATCTCGGCTCTGCGAGCCGAGATTTCGACGCTGTATATCGGGTCGGTGCGCCTACCGGCGCACCTCCTGAGTGGCGACCGGCTTCCGTCGGCCGGTCGGTTGCGCCAAGGTGGTGCCATGACGATCGGATTCATCGGGTTGGGCGTGATGGGCGGGCCGATGTGCCGGAACCTGGTTCGCCGGTCGGGGCGAGCGGTGGTGGCCCACGACGTGCGGCCGGAGCCCGTCGAGCGGCTGGTGGCCGAAGGGGCGGAATCGGCCGACTCGGTCGCTGCGGTGGTGGCGCAGTGCGACGTCGTCCTGCTCAGCCTGCCGGGCGGCGATCAGCTGGAGGAGGTGGTGGCCGGGTCCGACGGCGCCCTGTCGGCGCTGCAGCCGGGAACGGTCCTGGTCGACCACACCACCGCTCCGCTCGGGCTGACCAGGGACCTGGCCCGGCGGTGTCGGGCCGTCGGCGCCGACTACTGCGACGCCCCGATCGCCCGCACCCGCCAGGCCGCCATCGACGGCACCTTGAGCATCATGGTCGGGGGCGAGCGGGCCACCTTCGAGCGGATCGAGCCGATCCTGTCGTGGATGGCCACCGACATCACCCACTGCGGAGGGGTCGGTGCCGGTCAGATCACGAAGCTGTTGAACAACATGATGCTGTTCCAGAACGTCCGGGCCATCGCCGAAGCCCACGCCATCGCCTCCGGGCTGATCGACCGCTACCGGGACGAACCGGACCTGGCCCTCGATCTCGACCTCGCCACGATGTTCGAGGTGATCGCCGGAGCGTCGGGCAGCAGCTTCGCCCTCACCAGCCACGGCACCGGGGCGATGCTCCCGGACGAGTACCCGCTCGAGGCGTTCTCGACCACCTACGCGCTGAAGGATCTCGGCTACGCCCTGGATCTGGCAGCGCAGACCGGGGTCGACGCGGTCGGGGCCAGGACCACCCGGGCCCTCATGGAGGCCGCTCGCGACGCCGGCTACGGCGACGAGTACTGGCCGGTGCTGCGCCGGATGCTGTGACTCAGGTGGACGGCTCGACGTCGAGGCGGGCCGCCACCCCGGCGAGGTCGGGTGCAGCCGGCGGGTAGCGCTCGAGCACCAGCGGATCGTGACCGGGCACGACGTAGGCCGGGTCGGTTGCCAGCTCCCGGCACCGCCGGTAGCCGTCGAGCATGTCGCCGAGGTCGTACACGATCGGGAACGGCCGGCCGGCGGTCATGTTCTCGTAGTAGTGGCTGGCGTCCGAGGCGAGGACCACCCAGCCGATCGAGGTGGCGACCCTGACCACCTGGAGCCCCATCGTGTGGCCACCGACCAGGTGGACCGAGAGCCCGGGGGCGAGCTCGGCGTCGCCGTCGTGGAACACCACCCGGTTCCGGTGCACCAGGTGGACCATGTCGGCGACGTGGTCGGCGGTGAAGGCGTGGTTGAGCGCCCCCTCGGTCATGTACCGGCCGGTGGCGAACGCCATCTCCCGGTCCTGGAGGTGGAACCGGGCCGCCGGGAACTGGGCGAACCCGCCGACGTGGTCGTAGTGGAGATGGGTCAGGATCACGTCGTCGACGCTGGCGGCGTCGACCCCGATCGCGGCCAGGCCGTCGGTCACCGACCTGACCAGGTCCCGGTTGCGGCGCTCGGCGTCGAGGCGGTCGAAGCCCGTGTCGACCACCCAGGTCCGGTCGTCGCCGATGACGGCCCACACGAAGTAATCCATGTCCATCGGCTCGTCATGGGGGTCACCGCCGATGAAGTGGTCCGGTCGCCGGGCCTGGCGCTGGGCGTACTTCACGGCGTACACGGAGTAGTGGGGGGCCTCAGGGGGCGGTGCGCTTCCCGGGATCACGCAAGGGACAGTAGCCTGTGGCCCCGAACGGCTCGAACGGCTCGAACCGGTCGAAGGGGTGGGTGCGGTGAAATTCGGTCTGCGGTACTGCAACATCGGTCCACTGTCCCGCCGCGAACCGGCCCTGGAGCTGGCGGGCTTCGCCGAGCAGGCCGGCTTCGAGTCGCTGTGGACGATCGAGCACGTGGTGATCCCGGCCGGGTACCGGTCGGCCTATCCGTACTCCGACGACGGTCGGTTCGGTTGGCCGGAGGACCTCGACTACCCGGATCCGCTGATGTGGCTGGCCACGATCGCCGGCGCCACCGAGTCGATCAAGCTCGGGACCGCAATCGTGATCCTGCCCCAGCGCAATCCCGTGGTGCTGGCCAAGGAGCTCGCCACCGTCGACACGATGTCGGGCGGCCGATTGCTGTTCGGGATCGGCGTGGGCTGGCTGGCCGAGGAGTTCGACTCCATCGGGGTGCCGTTCGACGAGCGGGCCCCGAGGACGGACGAGGCGATCGAGGTCCTCCGCCGGTTGTGGCGAGACGACGAGGCCAGCTTCGACGGACGGTTCCACTCGTTCGACCGGGCCCTGATGTTCCCGAAGCCGAGCCAGACCGTGGACGGCCGGCCCGGGGTGCCGATCATCGTCGGCGGGCACAGCCCGGCCGCGGCCCGGCGGGCCGGCCGGCTGGGTGACGGCTTCTTCCCCGCCAGGGCCACGCCCGACGACCTCGGCCCGCTGCTCGACGTCGTCCGGGCCAGCGCGATCGAGCACGGTCGGCATCCCGACGACATAGAGATCACGGCCGGCAACGTCGCCGACCTCGAAACGGCCAGACGGTTCGAGGCGCTCGGAGCCGATCGGCTGATGTGCCCCCTGATGCTGCCGGTGCTGATCGCCGATCTGGACGAGGCCAAGCGCCGGATCTCCGCTTTCGCCGACGACATCATGGGTCACTTCTGAGCTGCGCATTCGCCGGCGTCGGATTGGGATGCGTCGCTCCACCATGGGGACATTCACCCCATCGCCACAAGGTTGTCGATCGTGAGTCACATCGCGACTACCGTCCCCTGGTGGCGTGGGCGATCCACCACGAAAGGCTGACGGCCAGTGACTACGAAGACCATGGGGGCGTGGTCGGCAGTCCTCTTCTCCTTCATCCTGGCCGCCGTGCTCGTCACACCGGTTGCTGCCGAGAGCGACGACGGGCCACCGCCGTCCGACGCGGACACCGGACGGTACGTCGTCGTCATGGAAGAGGAGCCGCTCGTCACCGCTTTCGGCCAGGACGACGTCGACTCGGCCGCCGCCGAGGCCAAGGCCGAGGAGCTCACCGAGTCCCACGAGGACGCGGCGGCCTCGGTCGGGATCGGCGCAGACGCCATCGGCTACAGCTACACGGTGGCCCTCAACGGGTTCTCGGTGACGCTGACCGACAGCCAGCGCGACGCGATCAAGGCCACCGACGGCGTGCTGATGGTGCTCGAGGACAAGATGCGGTTCACCCAGACCGACTCCAGCCCCGGCTTCCTCGGCCTGGACAAGGGCAGGGAGGCCCACCCCTCCGGCGTTCGGGGCGAGGGGGTCGTCATCGGGGTCATCGACGACGGGATCTGGCCGGAGCACCCCAGCGTGGCCGACGACGGCAGCTACCCCGATCCGGGCATCACGCTCGTCGACACGCCCGAGCTCCCGGCGTGCGACTTCGGCAACACCGCCCACAACCCGGACGATGCGCCGTTCACCTGCAACAACAAGCTGATCGGGGCCAGGCAGATGCTGTCGACCTACCGCAGCATCATCGGGGCCGCCCCGGACGAGTTCGACTCGGCCCGGGACGACAACGGTCACGGCACCCACACCGCCACCACCGCCGGCGGCAACGCCAAGGTGCGGCCCACCGTGCTCGGCACCAAGTACAAGCGGATCAGCGGCATCGCCCCCCGGGCCCACATCATCGCCTACAAGGGCCTCGGCAACCTCGGTGGCTTCACATCCGACCTGGCGGCGGCCATCGACCAGGCGGTGGCCGACGGGGTCGACGTGATCAACTACTCGGTCGGCGGTGGCGCCGGCTCACCAGGTGCGGACGACATCGCCTTCCTGTTCGCCGCCGACGCCGGCGTCCACGTCGCCACCTCGGCCGGCAACTCCGGCCCCGGCCCGGCCACGATCGGCGGGCCGGCCCACATGCCCTGGCTGACCACGGTGGGGGCCAGCACCCAGTCGCGGTTCTTCCAGGGCCGGATCAGGGCCGGCAGCGGTCGGAGCTACGTCGGTGCTTCCATCACCGGCGGGACCCGCCGCGAGGCCCTGGTCGACGCCGAGCTCGCCGGCGGTGACCTCTGCGTCCCCGGCACCCTCGACCCTGCGGTGGTGGCCGGCAACATCGTGCTGTGCCGCCGAGGGGCCATCGCCCGGGCGGCCAAGAGCCTGGCGGTCTTCCAGGCTGGCGGGGCCGGCATGATCCTCTACAACAACGACGACGTCGACAACCTCCTCACCGACACGCACTGGGTGCCGAGCGTGCACGTCGACAACACCCCGGGGCTGGCGATCAAGCGCTACATCGCCACCAGCTCGAACCCGACGGCCAGGATCACCACGGGCGAGCTGAAGAAGTGGAAGAACGCGCCGACGATGGCCGTGTTCTCGTCCCGGGGTCCGGTGCCGGTCGCGTCGGCGGCCGACATCATCAAGCCGGACGTCACCGCACCCGGGGTGCAGATCATGGCCGGCTGGTCGCCGTTCCCCGACCCCGACTCGACGCCGCCCGGCGAGCTGTTCGCCGCGATCCAGGGCACCTCGATGTCGAGTCCCCACGTCGCAGGCCACATGGCTTTGATCGACCAGGTCCACCCGGACTGGAGCGCCGCCGCGGTCAAGTCGGCCATCATGACCACCGCCTACCAGAAGGTGCGGGACAACGACCGACGATCCCCGGCGACGCCGTTCGAGATGGGGGCGGGCCACATCGATCCGGGTCAGCCCCGGAAGCGGGGCTCGTCGTTCCAGCCCGGCCTGGTCTACGAGGCAGGGTTCCTCGACTACCTCGGGTATCTCTGCGACGCCTTCCCGGAGGTGTTCACCAATCCGGCGGCAACGTGCGCCTCGCTGGACGGCCTCGGCGTGCCGACCAAGGCCTACGACCTCAACTACCCGTCGATCGGGGTGGCCGAGCTGGCCGGGTCGCAGACGATCACCAGGACGGTGACCAGCGTGGCCAACGGGAGTGGCCCCGATACCTACAAGGTCTCGGTCGACCGCCCGGAGGGCTACGAGGTCACGGTGACCCCGGACGAGTTCCACGTCGAGCCGGGCCAGCAGGTCACCTACCAGGTGACGATCACCAACGTGAGCGCCCCGATCGGGGAGTGGCGGCACGGCTCGTTGACCTGGAAGTCGCGGGCCTACGAGGTGCGGAGCCCGATCTCGGTCAAGGGCGCCAAGTTCGCCGCTTCCGGTGCCATCACCGGTGGTGCCGGGGTCGACGGCAACGCCTCGTTCCCGATCAGCTTCGGCTACACCGGCGCCTACACGGCGTCCAACCACGGGTTGGAGCCGGCGACGGTGTTCTCGGACGACGTGCTGCAGGATCCAGATCAGAGCTTCGATCCGGCCGATGTGGCCGCCGGTGGTGCCAATCTCCACGAGATCACCGCCTCGGGTGACGCAGCGCTGCTGATCGAGATGCCCCCGGACGCCACGGAGCCGGACGCCGACCTGGACCTGTTCCTCTTCGGCCCGGCCGGCGAGCTCGTCGCCAGTAGCACCTCAGGTGGCACCGACGAGTCGATCATCGTGCCGCTGCTCGACGACGGCACCTACCAGCTGTACGTCCACGGGTGGTCGACACCGGGCGGCGACTCCGACTACGACCTCTACACGTGGCTGATCTCGGCCACGCCGGGGGGCAACCTCAGCGTCGACAGCGCGCCGGCCTCGGCGGTCACCGGTCAGCAGGGCACCATCGCAGTGTCGTGGGCCGGGCCCACCGCAGGGCAGTGGCACATCGGGGCGGTCTCCCACTCCGACGCGTCCGGCCTGCTCGGCTTGACCCTGGTCGACGTCGACAACCGGGCTCTCAGCCCCTGATCGACGGTCTCTCGTCGTGGGACGCCCACCTGCCTCGGCGGGTGGGCGTCGCCGCGTTCGCCCGTTCGGCTGCGGGCCGGGGTGACGCTACGCGACGTTGGCTCGGCTGAGGCGCCACGTGGTGAAGGCGACGGCCAGCGCGGTCACGCCGGCCAGGACGAGGTAGCTCGTGCCGATGGCCCTGTCGGCGAGGCGTATCTCGACCCCGCTGAAGTCGGCCAGGATCGATGCCGCATAGCTGTTGATCGACAACCTGGCCGCACCCGCTCCGGCTCGGGCCACGAAGAACTCCCAGATGAACACGTACACCAGACCCCACAGCAGGGCCCGGCGGACCAGTAGGCCGATGGCCACGAACACCGCGGCGTAGGCCAACCCGCCGAGGGCGGTGCTGACCACCGTGCCGACGATGACCCCGGAGTCGCCGCCGCTACCGAGCGCAGCCATGGCGCTCAGCGAGGCGACCGTGACCGGGACGGCCACGGTGGCGGCAGCGAGGGTGGCGGCTGCCGCGATCAGCCACCGCCGTACCGGGCGGAGCCACACGTAGACCAGCGTCTCGTCGTCGACCCAGTTGCCGAGTGCGGCGCTGCCGAGCACCAGCGCGATGACCGGCACCACGAGCCCGAGGCCGAAGGCGCTCACCAGGTCGGTCGCGTCCTGGACCGGATCGCCGTCGGACCGTCCGACCAGCCAGCCCAGGACGACGCTGAGGGCGGCGACGGCGGCGAACAGGGCCAGCCGTCCTCGGGTGATCTGGTGCCGCAGGACCAACCGGTAGAGGGCCAGGAACGCCCCGGGGGTCTGCACCGCCCGGCCCGGACCGGTCGCCGCTCGTCGACCGTGGCCGATCAGCGCCGCCGGGCCGCCGGGCGAGATCTCCGATTCTCGACCGGGCATGTCAGGGACCCACCAGGTAGCGGAAGACGCTCTCGAGGTCGGCGTCCAGCGGACTGAGCTCCTCGAGCCGTATCGAGGCCGCACTGCAGATGGCCGGCAGCCGGCGGCGGAAGGCCGCCGCGTCGGTGGTGGTGATCTCCACCGAGTCCGCCCCCTTGATCTCACAGCTCACGATCACGCCCTCGGTGAGCAGCGTGGCGGCCGCGGCCCGGGGATCGGAGCAACCGATCCGATAGGTCAGCGGCTGGTCGTTCATCAGCGCCCGGATGGCCCGGAAGTCCCCCTGGGCGGCGAGGCGACCCTTGGCGATGACCAGGACCCGGGTCCCGAACCGCTCCACCTCCTCCAGCACGTGGCTGCTGACCACGACCGTGCGGCCTTCCTCGCCCAGCCGGTGGAACAGCGTGATCATCTGCCGCCGCTGCTTCGGGTCGAGGCCGTTGAGGGGCTCGTCCAGCAGGATGACCGCCGGGTCGTGGACGAGGGCGGCGGCGACCTTGGCCCGCTGACGCATGCCCTTGGAGAACGCACCGAGCGGGCGCTCGAGGGCGGGATCGAGCTCCACCGCGTCGAGCGCCCCGGCCACTGCGGCGTCGGGATCGGTCACGCCGCTCAGCACCGCAGCGAGATGCACGAAGTCGTGGAGCCGGTCCCGCTCGAAGACGCCGTCCTGCTGCGGGACGAGTCCGATGCGGGCCCTGGCCGCTGCGTCGGTCCGGGGGTTGCCACCGGCCACGGTGACCGAGCCGCTCGATGGTGGCGTGAGCCCGCACATGACCCGGAGCAGGGTCGACTTGCCAGCACCGTTCGGTCCGAGCAGCGCCGTCACCCCCGGTTCGATGCTGAAGCTGACGTCGGACACTGCGACGAGCGAGCCGAACGACTTCGACACGTTGTCGACGATCACCGTGGCGTCGGGGGAGATCGGCGGCCGTGGCGGGGGAGGGGTCGGGGGAGGAGGCGTCGCCCCGGCCGGGCCAGCGGATCGGGCGGGAGCGCCGACGTCGCTCGGTCCGGCCGCCATGGGTGGCATCACGGGCGGCATCGTGGGTGGACCGCTCGGCGGGGTCGGGCGGTCGACGGTCATCGGCTCACCAGCATCCTGCGGTACCGGTCCCAGACCCAGCCGGCGCAGAGGGCGATGATGCCGATGGTGGCGAGCCACATGAGCTCGGTCGAGACCTCCCTGCCGGTCCACTCGCCCTGCTCGCCGTGGATGCGGAAGGCGAGCTGCAGCGGCAGGTTCAGCAGGTCGCCGAGCAGGATCCGGGTCGAGAGGCCGCCGCCCTCGACCAGGCCGTTGGTCACGATGGCCGACCCGACCAGCAACCCCAGGGTGGTGGCGGTGGCCGCACCCTTGCGGTCGGTGGTTGCGCTGACCGCCATCGAGATGGCGGCGTAGAAGGCGCTCATCATCGCTCCGGACGCGATGATCCGCAGCCCGAGCCGGATGCCCTCCGACCACGTCGGCGGTCCGGCATCCTCCAGGGACAGGGCGATCAGCAGGAGCAGGGGCGGACCGATGGTGACGATGGCCAGGATCGAGGAGATGGCGATCGTCTTGCCCAGGAGATAGGTCCGGCGGTCGAGTGGCGAGGCCAGGTACACGCCGAGCATGCCGGTCCGCCGGTCGGTGCAGAGCAGTTCCGGGGCAACGAAGGCGGTGAACAGGAACAGGGCGGCGCTGACGAAGCCGTAGTACTCGGCGTAGCTGGGGAGGAAGCCCTCCTCGAGGTCGCCCGGCAGGAGGGCGGCGACGCCGACGAACACGACGGCAGGGGTGAAGGCGAAGGCGATGACCGCCAGCGGCATCACCTTGTGCCTGGCCGCTCGGCCGAGACCGAGCACGGCCCGGACGCTGTGACCGACGAGGGTCTTGATCGCACCGGGCACGCCGGTCCGCGCCCCGTCGTAGCGACGATAGCCCTGCTCGTAGATGCGGGCCTCGTGTGCGGCACCGGTGTCGGTCATCGCCGGTCCCCGGTGGCGGTACGGCGGCCGGTCATGCCGTGGTCTCCAGGAAGACGTCCTCGAGCGACAGCCGTCTCCGGTTGAGCCTGGTGATGCCGGCTCCGGTCTCGGCACAGACGTCCCTGGCGACGTCGAACACCGAGTCGCTGTCGCCCGAGGCGACGAGGATCCTCCCGTCGACCCGGACGGTGACACCGGCCGCCTGCAGTCCCTCCACCACCTTCGACACGGTGAGCGGGTCGTCGAGCTCGATCACGATGTCGGATCCGCTACCCCGCAGCTGCTCGAGCGATCCCGATGCCAGGACCCGTCCTTCGCCGATGATGACGGCCCCGTCGCAGATCTGCTGCACTTCGTCGAGCAGGTGGCTGCTGAGCACCACGTCGATGTCGTACTCGGTGGCGATCCGGCGGATCAGGGCCAGCATGTCGTCCCGCTGCATCGGGTCGAGACCGTCGGTCGGCTCGTCGAGGAGCACCAGGCTGGGATCGTGGGCGATCGCCTGGGCCAGCTTGACCCGTTGGCGCTGGCCGGTGCTCATCGTGCCGAGCGGGCGGAAGCGCTCCTCGCCGAGCCCCACGAGCCACAGCGCATCGCTGGCCCGCGTCGTCGCTTCGGTCTTCGGCAGTCCGTGCAGCTCGGCGACGTGGCGGACGAACTCCGATGCCTTGATGTCGGGCGGCAGGGTGTGGTGCTCCGGGGCGTAGCCCAGCCGGGCCCGGACCTCGGCGCCGGCCGAGTACGGGTCGATGCCCAGCACCCGCAGCGAGCCGCCGTCGGTGGCGTGGAGCCCGAGCATCATCCCGAGGAGCGTCGTCTTGCCCGCTCCGTTGGCCCCCAGCAGTCCGGTGATGCCGGGCTCGATCCGGAACGAGGCGCCGGACAGCACGGTCAACGAGCCGTAGCGCTTGATCAGCCCATCGGCGTCGACCAGCGTCGGGCCCGTGGTCGGCCCCTGCGGTGCGTCCGACGCTCTCAGCGCGGTACCGGTGGTAGTCACTCGTGCCATCATGCCCTGCCCATCGACCTAAACGACATCGGGATCAACCCTGAGCCGACCCCGAGAGGCCGCGTATCAGTTCGGGTATCGGGTCGGTGCGGGTCGGCCTGGTCCCACGCCGATCGACGATCGTCGCTCAGCCGTCCAGGATCGTGGCCGCCGCCACCGCCCCGAGCTCCCAGCAGCGGTCGAGGTCGTCACGGTCCGGTCGGCCGGTGACAACCACGGGATCCTGGACCGGTCGCCACCGAAGGCCCGTGGTGATGGTCGTGGCCGCCGCCACCGCACCGGTGCAGTCGTCGTTCCCGTGGAGGTAGAGCCCGAACGGTCGGCCGACGGTCTCGGTCAGGCAGGGGTAGTAGATCGTGTCGAAGAAGTGCTTCAGCGCCCCGCTGAGGTAGCCGAGGTTGGCCGGCGAGCCGAGCACGTAGCCGTCCGCCTCCAGCACGTCGACCGGGGAGGCCACGAGCGCAGCTCGGGACACCACCTCCACCTCGGCCAGCTCGGGCTGGCCGGCCCCGTCGATCACCCGGTCGTACATCGAGTGGAGGGCCGGCGATGGGGTGTGGTGGACGACCAGCAGCCTCGGCAAGCCGCGCCTCCTATCGGGTCAACCGGCTCAACCAGCGGACCCGGCGGCGACGGTGCCACCGGCTCCGACAGTGCCATCGGCTCTGACGGCGTCGACGAGGACCTGGCGGGTCGCCCGCGGGTTCTCCAGCATCATCATGTGCCCGGTGTCGGCCAGCTCGGTGACCGCCAACCGGTCGCCGGTCAGTGCCGCGGCCAGCTTCGCTGCCGCCTTCGGCGGGGTCATCTTGTCGCCGAGCCCGACCACCATCCTGACCGGGCACCGCACGCTGGCCGCCGCCTCGGCTGCATTCCGGTAGTCGGCGCAAGCGGTGAAGTCGGCGGTCAGCGCCCCGGGCTCGCTGGTCTCGACCAGCGCCCTGGCGCCACCCAGCATCCACAGCCCCGGCGTCGGGTTGCGCCCGATGTGGGCCGGCTTGGCGTGGCCCCACGAGGCCATGAGGGCTGCGGCCCTGTCGAGCTCGTCGACCGAGGCGTCGAGCAGCTCGGGGTGGACGGGCATGCCGATGGCGGTGCCGAGCAGGACGAGCGAGGTGACCAGGTCCGGGTGGTGGCGACCGAGCTCGAGCGCCACGAACGACCCCATCGAGTGCCCGGCGACGTGGGCCGGCGTGAGGTCGCCGGCCTCCATGAACCGCGCCACCCAGTGGGCCATGTCGGCGATCGTGGTCAGCGGCTCGCCCTGAGAGCGACCGTGGCCCGGCAGGTCGACGGCGACGGGGCGGACACCGTGGTGGGCCAGGAACCGGGTCTGCTGGTTCCAGACGGTGCCGTCCATGCCGGCCCCGTGGATCAGGATCATGACCGGGTCGTCGCCCGTCAGCTCGACCCCGCCGGTGGCGCCGTGGGCCCGCTTCCCGTCGACCTCGACGATCACCGCTGGCTCGCCTTCAACGCCCGCTCCAGGTCCTCGATGATGTCCTGGGGATCCTCGAGCCCGACCGAGAGCCGGATGAGGTCCTCGCCGATGCCCGCCGCCTCGAGATCCTCGGCGCTCATCTGCTGGTGGGTGGTGCTGCCGGGATGGATGACGAGGGTCTTGGCATCGCCGACGTTGGCCAGGTGCGACGAGAGCTGGACCGCCTCGATGAACTTCCGGCCGGCGTCACGCCCGCCCTTCACCCCGAAGCTGAGGATGGCCCCGCAGCCCTTCGGATAGAGCCGCTTCGCCAGCTCGTGGTCCGGATGGTCGGGGACATGGGGATGACGGACCCAACCGACTGCGTCATTGGCCTGGAGCATGGCCAGCACCGCGTCGGTGTTGTCGACGTGACGGGCCATGCGGAGCGGCAGCGTCTCCACCCCCTGCAGGATCTGGAAGGCGTTGACCGGGCTCATGCAGGCCCCGAAGTCCCGCAGCCCCTCGGCCCTGGCCCGCATGCCGAGCGCGGCCGGGCCGTACTCCTCGCTGAAGGTCAGGCCGTGGTAGCCCGCATAGGGCTCGATCAGCGTCGGGTGCTTGCCGGAGGCCTCCCAGTCGAAGCGGCCGCCATCGACCAGCACCCCACCGATGGCCACGCCGTGACCGCCGAGGAACTTGGTCGCCGAGTGCATCACGATGTCGGCCCCGTGCTCGATCGGTTGCATCAGGTACGGCGTGGAGAACGTCGAGTCGACCATCAGCGGGAGCCCGTGACCGTGGGCCACCTCGGCCACGGCTGCGATGTCCAGCACCTCGATACCGGGGTTGCCGAGCGTCTCGGCGAACACGATCTTGGTGTCGTCCCGGATGGCGGCCTCGAAGGCCGCCGGCTCCCGGGGGTCGACGAACGTGGTGGTGATGCCGAACCGGGGGAGGGTCAGGTTCATCACGTTGTGGGACCCGCCGTAGATGTTCTTCGAGGCCACGATGTGGTCGCCGGCGCTGAGGAGCGTGGCCACCGCCAGGTGGAGGGCGGCCTGGCCGCTGGCGGTGCAGACCGCTCCGACGCCCCCTTCGAGGGCGGCCAGTCGCTCCTCGAGCACGGCCACCGTCGGGTTCGAGATCCGACTGTAGATGTGGCCCGGCACCTCGAGGTTGAACAGGGCCGCCGCCTCGTCGGTATCGGGGAACGAGTACGAGGTGGTGAAGTAGATCGGGACCGCCCTGGCCCCGGTGGTGGGGTCCGGCCGCTGGCCGGCGTGCAGGCTCAGCGTGTCGAAGCGGAGGAAGTCTGGTTCAACCATGGGCTCAGCATAGGTGGCCCCCGGACGGCCCGTAGCAGTCCGGGGCCCCGGAGTGATCCCTCCGGCCCTGGTACCAGCGCGAGACCGTCCCAATGTCGAGCAGCGATCGCCGACGTGCTGGTGCCCGGATCAGAGCACGACGGTGGCGGCCCAGATCGTCCACACGACTATCATCGCCAGGCCGAGGGTCAGGTCGATCGCCACACTCAGCCCGAAGCCCCTGGCCGTCGCCTTCGTGGCGGTCCAGGCGTCCGACCAGTTGCCCTTGTTGATCGCCTCCGCCACGAGCAGGCCGACCAGGGCGCCGATGACGAGGCCGATCACCGGGATCACGAAGAACCCGATCACCGCCCCGGCCACACCGCCGAGCTGGGACCAACCCGATGCCCCGGAGCTCGCGGCCGCCCGTCGCGGCACGACGACGCTCTTGACCACGCTGAGGGCCACGAGTCCGCTGAGCACGAGCATCACCGCCACCCCGACGGCACCGAACCCGACGACGAGCCCGTAGACCAGGGCCGTGGCCCAGATCAGGGCCAGCCCGGGCAGGAGCGGGATCACGACGCCGCACAGACCGATCACCATCACCGCTGCGGCCAGCGTGGTCCAGGCCAGCTCTGCGCTCACGTCGGCTAGCTGGGGGCGTCGGCTGCGTCCGCGGCGCCGGCCAGGTCGACGAGCTTGCGCACCGTGGTCCAGTTGCGGGCCGTCGTCGGCGCCCCGACCAGCCGGTCGACCACCGCGTTGGTGAGCTTCGACGTGCCCATGCCCTCGTGGTAGGCCACGTAGATCTCGTTGTCGCCCGGGGCCAGCCGGTCGGGATGGTGGGCCGCGTGGTCGAAGGCGTCCAGGGCCTCGGACGGGACCGGACCCGGGCAGAAGAAGACGTGGAGCTGCTTCGGCTCGGACGCCATCTCCGGGAAGGGGTTGGCCTCGACCGTCGCCCGCAGCTCGTCTGCGCTCCTGACGACGACCGGTATGTCGAGCCCGAAGTCGTCGGCGATGATCGCCCCGATCCGGCCCGGATCGCACGAGGGAGCCGTCAGCACCACGTTGCCGCTCTGGATGTAGGTGGCCACCCGGTCGAACCCGGCTCGTTCGAGCGATGCCCGCAGGTCGGCCATCGGCAGCCGGTTGTGGCCGCCGACGTTGACCCCCCGCAGCAGCGCGATGAAGGTGGCCACGCTCCGGGCTCAGCCGTCCCGGTCGAGCTCGGCCAACCAGTCCGGCAGGCTGGGCGACTCGTCCCCGATGGTGGTCGACTCGCCGTGGCCGGTGTGGACCACCGTCCTCGCCGGCAGGCTCAGCAATCGCTTCTGGATCGACTCGACGATCGTCGGATAGCTGCTGAACGACCGACCGGTGGCCCCCGGCCCGCCCTTGAACAGGGTGTCGCCGCTGAACAGCAGGCCATCGGCGGGGAGGTGGAAGCAGCACCCACCCGGTGAGTGACCCGGGGTGTGGAGCACGGTGAGCGTGCTGGCCCCGACCTTGATCTTGTCCTTGTGCCGCAGCTCGTTGTCGAACCGGTGGTCGGGATACACGGCGTCCCACAGCATGGCGTCGGCTTCGTGGAGGAAGATCGGGGCGTCGGTCTCGTCCGAGAGCTCCACTGCGGCGTTGATGTGGTCGTTGTGCCCGTGGGTGCAGAGGATGCCCCTGAGGTGCCGGTCGCCGATGGCCTCCTGGATCCGGGCTGCATCGTGGGCGGCGTCGATGACCACCACCTCGCGGTCGTCGCCGAGGAGCCAGACGTTGTTGTCGACGTCGAAGTCCTCCCCGTCGAGGCTGAAGATGCCCGAGGTGACGATGTGATCCAGCCGGGCGGTCATCGTCGCACCGCGCTCACAGCACCACGACCGAGCGGAGCACCCCGCCCTGCTCCATCTTGTGGAACGCCTCCTCGACGTCATCGATGCCGATGGTCTCGGAGACGAAGCCATCCAGGTTGAGCCGGCCCTGGAGGTACAGGTCGATCAACATGGGGAAGTCCCGGGACGGCAGGCAGTCGCCGTACCAGCTCGACTTGAGGGCACCGCCCCGGCCGAACAGCTCGATGAAGGGGAGCTCGATGGTCATGTCCGGGTTCGGCACGCCGACCAGGACCACCGTGCCGGCCAGGTCCCTGGCGTAGAAGGCCTGCTCGTAGGTCTTCGGGAGGCCGATGGCCTCGATCGTGACGTCCGCGCCGTTGCCGTCGGTGAGCTCCCGGATCCGCTCCACAGGGTCCTCCTTGGTGGCGTTGATCGTGTGGGTGGCGCCGAAGTCCTTGGCCCACTCGAGCTTGGTGTCGTCGATGTCGACCGCGACGATCGTCTTGGCCCCGGCCAACCTCGACCCTTCGATGGCGGCGTCGCCGACGCCGCCGCAGCCGAAGACCGCCACCGTGTCCCCCCGGCTCACCCCGCCCGTGTTCATCGCCGCACCGAGCCCGGCCATGACACCGCAGCCGAGCAGGCCGGCCACCTCCGGCTGGGCTGCCGGGTCGACCTTGGTGCACTGGCCGGCCGCAACGAGCGTCTTGTCGCAGAAGGCCCCGATGCCGAGAGCGGGGGACAGCTCGGTCCCGTCCTTCAGGGTCATCTTCTGGGTGGCATTGTGGGTGGCGAAGCAGTACTGGGGCTTGCCCTTGAGGCAGGACCGGCACGACCCGCACACCGCCCGCCAGTTCAGGATCACGAAGTCGCCGGGAGCGACGTCGGTCACGCCGGGGCCGACGCTCTCCACCACGCCGGCCGCTTCGTGGCCGAGCAGGAAGGGGAACTCGTCGTTGATGCCACCTTCTCGGTAGTGGAGGTCGGTGTGGCAGACACCGCAGGCCTGGACCTCCACCACCGCCTCGCCGGGGCCGGGATCGGGGACGACGATGGTCTCGACCGTGACCGGCTCGCCTTTCGCCCTGGCGATGACTCCTCGAACTTCCTGTGGCATGAGCTCTCACCTCTGTCCCTGCAAGCCGGGTATCGGCCGGATTTTCTCGGCTAGACACTACCCGGTTCGTCGAGGCCGCACCTCTCGGTTGGGCCCCAGGGGCCGGCCGGGCTCCCGGTTTACCAGATCGGGATCTGGTAAACCGGGGCGATGCAACGACCACCGGTTCAACTCGTCGCGGCGGCTCTGACCCTCGCCATGGCGGCGTCGGCCTGTGGGGGAGACGGCGATCTCGAAGGCGCAGACCCTTCGGACACGACCACCGCAGCGGCCGGGAACGGCACCGACGAGGGGAACGGGGTCGGGGACGGTCTCGAAACGGATCTCGACGGACTGGATACCGACCCGACGTTCGACGGACCGATCACCGTGGCGGTCCCGAACTCTCCGGGCACCTTGACCACCGGCGGGCGGCAGCGGGTCATGACCGCTCTGATCGGCGACGGGCCGAACGCCTTCCTCGGCGGTCCGGACCAGCCGGTCGTGGTCCGGTTCGAGCACGTGGACGGTGACACCGTCGGTGAGGTCGAGGGCGCATGGCTGACCACCAACGCCGCCGCCCTCGGCCTGTACGTGACCTACTACGAGTTCCCTGCCGCCGGGCTGTGGGAGGTGATCGTGTCTGCCGACGGTGAGGACCTGGGGGCGGCACTGATCGAGGTCACCGAGGAGTCGGCCGTGCCGAACATCGGTGACCCCGCGCCGAAGTCGGTCACCCCGACGGGGACCACCGTGGCCGAGCTGGCGGCCATCAGCACCGACCCGGAACCCGACCCGTCCCTCTACGACCTCACGATCGCCGATGCGGTGACCAACGGTCGGCCCACCGTCATCGTGTTCGCAACGCCGGCGTTCTGCCAGACCGCCCTGTGCGGCCCGACGCTGGAGACGGTGAAGGCGGCCGGCGCCGGTCGGGACGACATCGACCTGGTCCATGTCGAGCCGTTCGATCTGGAGCTGGCTCCCCAGGGCACGTTGCAGCCGATCGGGCCGATGGCCGACTGGGGCCTCGTCACCGAGCCGTGGGTGTTCGTGGTCGACGCCGACGGCCTGGTCAGCGCCACCTTCGAGGGGATCATCGGCCAGGAGGAGCTCGAAGCGGCGCTAGCCGTTCTGTGATCGGCTCGAGTCACTGTCGATCTGTGATCGGCTCGATGGCGGGCTCGTGGGCTCGATGGCGGGTGGTGGGATGATGCGCTCCAGCCGCCCGACCACGTAGTCGACGAAGGTCTGGGCGTACTCGATCGGGGTGTCGACGGCTCGACCGTCGGCGCGGACCGCCGCCATCGCCTCGTAGCCCCGGCCTCCGCCGGCCAGGAAGTCGGTGGAGACGACTCGATAGACCGCATCCGGGTCGAGCGGTTGCCAGCCGCCGACCCCGTCGAGCACCTCGATCGGTCCGACCCGGCGGCCCTGCGACCGCTCCAGATCGGGCTTCCATCGCAGGCCCGAGGTGTGGGGGTACGGGTCGCTGGACCAGCCGGTTGAGAGGGTCGCCTCGATGGCCTGCTCGAGCACCGCTGCGATCTCCGAGCCGGTCATCTCCAGGTAGGTGAGGGTATGGCCGTCGGGCAGGAGCCGGTACACGTCGCGGATGGCGAACGGGCCCGCTGCGATCTCGCTGCGGATGCTGCCGGAGTCGATGATGGCCACGGCCGACCCACCGGCCCGGCTCCGGAGGGAGTCGGCCACCAGCCGCTGGACGTCGCTCCTGGGATCGGTCGTGTCGATCAGCACATCGAATCCGCAGAGGATGCCCACGGTCCTGCCGGGGATGCCGGTCAGGCACAGATCGTCGGTCACGGTGCCGATGACCTCGCCGCCGAGCTCCTCGAGGGCCCGCCGGTAGCCGTCGAGGGTGGTTTCGGCCTCCGGGTCGACCGCGACGATCGAGAGCTCGGGTCGTGCTGCGACAAGGGTCTCGACGGCGGCCATCGTTTCGTCCGATACCGGCTGCCATCGCCCGGAGCGCTCGGCGTCTCGCCCATCGGTCCCGGCATCGTCCCGACCGGCGAGCTCGCGGCGCGGCGCGCCGAGCAGCAGGTGGGGCACCCCGCCACAGCGCACCACCCGGCCGAGATCGTCGAACCCGACGTCGAGCTCTCCCACGACGGCGGCGTGGTGCCAGGCGTGGGCCAGACAGACCGTTTCGCCGTCGGCGTCGATGGCTTGGATCGGGTACGGGCCGGCCGGTTCGAGGCCGAGCGAGTCGAAGTCGCCGAGCAGCGACTTCGAGCCGCCGCCGATCACCACGTCGACGCCGGTGAGTCCGGCGGTGAGCGCACGGTCTGCGGTCAGCCCGAGACGGCTGAGCAGTACGACGTGGCGCACGTCCTGCTGGCTCAACGCATCGACCCTGGCCTGGATGGCCGGGATCCGGGCCTCGGCGGGGGTGGCCGGATCGAGGTCGGGTGAGACGGCCACGAAACCGAGTGTCCGGCCATCGACGACGGTGGTCCAGGAGTCGGCCCACGGCGCATCGGGCCGGCCGTCTGGGCCCAGCAGCTCTGTTCCGCACCCGCCGTCGCCGAGGAAACCGAGGAACGCGTCCAGGCTGTCGCCGCGCTCGACATCGTGGCGGTCGAGGGTCAGCACGTCGAAGCAGGTGGCGTTCAGCAGCGCCGCGTCTGCCGCCCCGCCGAAGACGGCGTAGTAGATGGTGCCCGTGAGGGCCCCTCCCGCATGGATCTTCACCACCCGGTCGTCACCCAGCGCCTCGGTCCGTTCCTCGATCTTGGCCACCACCCGCGGCAGGCCACCGACCTCGATCTCGATCGTCCGCCCCCCAAGCAGGAGCTCCATCGAAGTCGCTTCCAGATGGCTGTAGTGATCGCCCATGTGCAGGATGTGGAGGTCGAATGCGCTGTCGGCGTCCTCCGGCGTGGCGCCGGTCCCGTCGGTGTCATCGGTGTCTTCGGACAGCACACCGCTCACCGAGTCGTCGGTCTGCCCCGGGTCGACGCAGGTGTGGTGCTGGCGCTCATCTGTCCCGTCGTCGAAGGTCGTCCCGTCGGGGCCGGTCAGCACGACGATGTAGCAGTCGGCTGCCAGATCGGTGAACAGGAAGCTGCCGTCCGGTCCGGTGAATGCCGGCCGCAGGAATCCATCCCTCGCTGCCTCCGGGGTTGCGGTGTACAGGGCGGCCCTGGCCCCGACGGCCGGCCGACCGTCGGCGTGGCTGATCGTCCCGCCGATCGCTGCCCGATCGGGCTCGGCGGTCGGCTGCGTCGCCGGCTCGTTGCTCGGGTCGGAGCCGGTCGCCGGCTCGTTGCTGACGTCGGAGCCGGTCGCCGGCTCGTTGCTGACGTCGGAGCCGGTCGCCGCCTCCGTTGTCTGGCTTGACGGCACCTGGCCACCGGCCGGGGTCGACCCGGCGACGAGCCAGATCGCCGACAGCAGCAGCGCCGACGCCAGCATCGCCACCACGTTCCCTGGCCGGTGCAGCGCGACCGGGAGCGAGGTCGGCGGACCGGACCGGTCGGTCGGGGGACCGACCGCCCGGGGACGAGCTGTACCGGTGGGTATCAACGCGATCGCCTCGCGTATCGATC
>JAHELU010000197.1:0-2986 GCA_024644005.1 Acidimicrobiales bacterium
TGGCCCGCTCGTCCGATCTGCCGGTACCGGTCATGTCCGGCTATCCGACGTCGCTCAGCTGGCGGGCGCGCTCGGGGACTGCGGTTGCCGCCTGGAACCACTCGTAGGTCGATCGCAGACCGTCGGCCAGCTCGGTCCTGGCCCGCCAGCCGAGCCGGGTCAGGGCGGTGACGTCCAGGAGGCGCTGTGGCATGCCGTCCGGCTTGGTGGTGTCGAAGATCATGTCGGCGTCGGGATGGACGATGTCGCGGATCAGGGCCGCCAGCTCCGCGATCGAGTGATCGACGCCGGTCCCGACGTTGAGGTGACCGTTCCCCTCGTACTCGTCCATGAGGAACAGGCATGCGTCTGCGAGGTCGTCGACGTGGAGGAACTCCCGTCTGGCCTTGCCGCTGCCCCAGATCTCGACTCCTCCCTCCCCTCGCAGCTTGGCCTCGTGGAACTTGCGCATCAGGGCCGGCAGGACGTGGCTGTGGCGGAGGTCGAAGTTGTCGTTCGGCCCGTAGAGGTTGGTCGGCATGGCGGTGATGAAGTTGCAGCCGTACTGCTGCCGGTAGAACTCGCACAGCCGGATCCCGGCGATCTTGGCCAGGGCGTAGCCTTCGTTGGTCGGCTCGAGCGGGCCCGTCATCAGCGCAGATTCCGGGATCGGCTGTTGGCTGAGCCGGGGATAGACACAGGCGCTGCCCAGGTACAGCAGCTTGGTGACGTCGGTCCTCCTGGCCGCCTCGATGACGTTGGCGTGGATCATCATGTTGTCGTAGAGGAACTCGGCCTGGCGGGTGGAGTTGGCCATGATGCCGCCGACCGTGCCGGCCACCAGGTACACGTAGGCCGGTCGATGATCGTCGAACCAGCGGTCGACGGCGGCCTGATTCCGGAGGTCCAGCTCGGCTCGCGTGGCGGTCAGGATGTTGTGGAAGCCCTCCGCCCCCAGCCGGCGGCAAATGGCCGAGCCGACCAGCCCCCGGTGGCCGGCCACGAAGATGGAGTCGTTGAGGTCAATGGTCATCGGCGTGCTCTCCTGGTGCTCGTCGGTCGTCCCGCCGGTGGTCCGCCGATGATCCCCGGGTCGATGGTTGTGTCATCCCGTCCCCCCACCGAGGGCGGTCGCCAGCTCTGCGGCCAGGGTCAGGTCGTCGACGACCAGTAGCCGCTCTGCTGACTGCGCCAGTTCGGACCCGGAGGGCTCGCTCGCCATCACCCGCCTGTGGACCGCAGCCGATCGGTCCCGTCGCGACTCGACGGACCGGTAGAAGGCATTGGCGACATCGGCCGGCCGAGCCTGGCCGCTGCGGAGCAGCCCGAGCCAGTACTGGCGGCCCTCGTCGTCGGGGGCCCGGCCGAGGATGTTGGTGTAGAGCGAGGTGACGAAGCCGTCGTGGTTGTCGCCCGATCGCCTGACGTACTCGGTCGAGCCATAGAACAGGGTGCCGAGGTGCTCGTACTTGAGGCCACCCGCCAACGTGTCGACCCAGTACCGCCGGCCCTCGGGATCGGATGGGCGACCCAGTGCCGCCAGGTAGAGGTCATCGACGAGGACACCGGAGTAGTACTCGCTGTGGACGAGCTGCCTCGTCAGGTTCAGCCTCGGCTCGTTCTCGAGCTGCCGACGCCACCGCTCCGCCTCCTCACCGGTCGGTGGCCGACCGTGCAACCGCTGGTAGGCCTCGTCGACGAATCGAGCGACCGCTTCCGGACCGGGGTTGACGACGACCCCTCCCCTCGTCAACGGCCCGAACGAGAACCAGTTCGACTTGAGCCCCAGCTGGCGGCGGGCTCGATCGCCGCTGACGGTCACCGAGCCGTCGGTGAACCGGTACTCGACCGCCTCGACTCGGCCACCGTCGGCTCCCAGCCCGTTGCGCCCGGTGACGACCAGACCGGTGAAGCGACCGAGGCCGTAGCTGTTCTCGATCGCCTGGAGGTCGACGGTGACCCGCCAGGTGGAGTTGGGATTGCTCGGCGTGGCGTCACCGGCGTCGGCGACGGCCGGGAAGGCACCTCCTGCGGTGTGGCCACCGGAGCTGGACGAGAACTCGGTCCTGGCCACGGCGCCGGTCGATCGGAGACGCACCAGGCCGGCGGTGGCGGCCACGGCGGCGTCGGTCCTGGGATGGGTGGCGCTTCGCCATCCCGCCCGGGTGGTGAAGCGGCCGTCGTAGACCTGGCAGAGCGTGCTGTCGCAGGTGTCGGCGTAGCCGGTCCACCGGGAATCACCGGCCAGGACGTAGGACCGGGCGGCCACGGCTTGGGCCTCGAGTGCCGGGGTCGGCCAACCGGCCGGCACCTCGTTGGGGACCACGCCCCGCAGGTACTCCTCGACCGACACCAGGTTGATGGTGTGCTGCCGGCCACCGACGGCGGTGGCCCACAGCTCCCCGTCGTACCAGGTCCGGTAGGACGGGCCGCAGGCCTGGAGCAGACCGGACTGGCCTTCGGCCCCGGTCTCGGCCTCGATCCTGATCAGGCTCCGGTCGATCGGCGGCTGCTCGCTCCAGGGGCCGGCGCAGCTGGGGGCGGTGGCCACCGTCATCTGACCTCCCGCCGCGGTCAGTCGGACGGCGCCGACGACCCGCCGCACGGTCGAGCCGTCGCTGGCCATCAGGTGGATGGTCCCGTCCGCCAGCTCGACGGTGGTGGAGCGGCCTCTGAGGTAGACCAGGTCGACCCTGACGTGACGAGGATCGACCGCCATGGGCCCGGGGCCCCCCGGGACCGGGGCCGGCCCGGCGGTGGTCCCACCGTAGTAGTGATCGAGGATCTGGGCCGACGACCACCCGTGTCCGGTGGCGTAGCCGAGGGCGCCGTACTGGCTCATCCCCCGCCCGTGGCCCCAGCCCCGTCCGGTGACCACCAGTGCAGACCGGCCATCCTCGGCCGCTGCGGCCGGTCCTGCCGCCACCGGGGCGACCACGCTCGACAACCCGGCGATGAGCAAAGCGGCGAGCAGGGCGAGACGCGCCCTGCGGAGCGCGACCAGCTG
>JAHELU010000197.1:3086-7443 GCA_024644005.1 Acidimicrobiales bacterium
GCGGCGAGCAGGGCGAGACGCGCCCTGCGGAGCGCGACCAGCTGAGCTGCGGCGAGCAGGGCGAGACGCGCCCTGCGGAGCGCGACCAGCTGCACTGCGGCGAGCACGGCCTGATGCACCCTGCGGAGCGCGACCAGCTGAGCTGCGGCGAGCAGGGCCTGATGCACCTTGCGGAGTGCAGCGGGCGGGGGCCGGCGGGCGGGTGACGGGAGGGACGGGATGGTGCTCATTGGGTGGTGATCGGCGGAACCGGGCAAAAAGGTTGAGGGCAGATCCCGTGATCGGAAATCGGAATCGATCGGTGGGTAGCGATCGCGTTCGCTCGGCTCACGGGTCCGGCCCATCGACGGCGAGGCGGTAGAACTCCGCCGACGCGGCGAGCTGGGCGGCGAGGCCGGTGTCGCCCATGGCCGGCAGCCGCTCGGCCCAGTACTCACGGGTCTCCGACGACGGCGACCGACCCAGGATCTGCCCGTAGAGCCGGTCGACCCGGTCACGGCGCGACTCGATGGAGGCATAGAATCCGCTGGCGGCGTCGGGCGGCGTCGACGCCCCGGACTCCAGGAGTCCGACCCAGTAGGCCAGCCCCTCCGGATCCGGCGGCCGGTCGAGCAGGACCTCGTACAGCCCGGTCACGTAGCCCTCGGGCGACCCGGCGGCATCGGCGTACTCCCGCGACCCGTAGAAGTAGGTGCCCAGATCCTGGAGCTTCAGTCCCCCCCGGATCTCGGCCAGCCAGTAGGCCCGGCCGTCCGGGTCCGGATTGCGGCCGAGGACGTCGAGGTACATCTGATCGAGCGTGGCGCCGGCCCAGTGGTCGGACCGGGCCATCCGCCCGGCGAGGTCCCGGCGGCGGGAGCCCTGCTCGAGCGCAGTGACGTCGAGATCGATCTCGACGCTCGTCGGCGATCGGCCGAGGAACAGCCGGTACAGGCTGGCCACGAACCTGGCATCGCCGCCGGACAGGAAGGCCGGGCTGTACACCGAACCGACCACGGCGACGTCCACGATGTCGGCGGCCCCGGCATCGGTCGACACCGGGAAGACGTAGCGCGAGTCGCCGAAGGGCCAGAGCTGACCCTGACGATCGAGCACCCAGCCTCCCGGCCCCTCCTGGCTGGCCACGACCGCCACCACAGGCATCGCGGCGTCGACCTGATGGGACGGGACCCCGCCGAAGCCTCGCAGCCCGCCCCGGTCGTCGAGGACCCAGCCACTGGTCGCCGTCTTCAGCGTGATGTCGACGATGCCGACCCGGTCGGACGGAAGGCCTTCTGCTGTGGCCGGCGGCGCAGAGCCGATCGGACGCAGTGTGCCGTCGCTGTCGACGGCGTAGCCCGTGCCGTCGTCCACCAGTGCCACGGCGACGGGAGCCGTCGATCCCGAGCCGCCGGCGCTCGTGTCGAGGTCGGCGGCCCCACCGAAGCCGGTGACGGCGCCACTCGCATCGAGGACCCAACCGCTGCGGCCGTCGGCGCGGACGACGAGGTCGAGTGGTTGGGCGGGCCCCGCCGGGCGCCCGGTGACGGCCGGGGCGTCGCCGTAGGCCAGGAGGGAACCGGCAGCGGTGAGCAGGTACCCGCCGTCCAGGTTGCCGCCCACGGCGATGGCCGGCCCGTCACCACCCAGATCGGCCGGGCCCTGGGGCCAGGGCGAGGACGAGCCGGCGGGTCTGATGCCGCCACCGGCGTCGACCACGGCGAACCCCGGTCCGTGACCGTGGGCCTGCCACCCGACGAACCGGTAGGGCCGGCTGAGGTCCCGCTTGGCGGCCAGGCGATCCGGCAACGCCCCGACGACGCCCATGCCGTGGCTGCCGGGACAACTGGTCACGCCGATGTCACGGTGGCCGAGCACGGTCGGCAGGTAGTGCCAGGTGTCGCCGGCCAGGCGGAGCGGCCGCCGGGTCGACCGGTTGCGCAGCCAGGTCTTGCCGAGCGGATCGACGCCGTGTTGCTCGAGCTTCCAGTGGGCGAGGTCTTCGACCGCCCGGGCGGCGGCCGTGGTGGCGACGCTCGCCGCCGGCGATGCGGCGGCGTGGTGCTGGCCGAGCAGGGCGATGCCGACGGTCGAGCGGTTGAACCCCCTGGCGTGACCGCCGATGACCGCTCGTTCGATGCTGCCCGTCCTGGCCTCCCAGATCCGGCCGAACCGGTCGACGACGAAGTTGTACCCGATGTCGCACCAGCCGTTGATCTCGACGTGGCTGTAGCGGATGGCCCGCAGCAGGTCGTCGACCTGGTCCTCGCGATACGAGTTGCCGGTCACGGTGTGGTGGATCACCACGGCCTGGATGTGGTCGGCGACCGGCGGGCCCTCGTCGCAGGAGTCGTTCTGGTAGTCCCACTCCTTCGATGCCCACTGGTCCCTGGCGATGATGGCCGGCCCACCAGCCGGCGCAACGGCGGTGGGGCCGGCCGGCACGTCGACGGTGGAGCCGGGCGGCGGGCCGGTCGAGGAGAGGAACGTCATCTCGAACGACGAGGTGTCCCCGCCGGTGACCACGAGCTCGATCGTGGTTGCCTCCCGACCGATGGTCAGCGGCCCTGCCGAGCGGCGGGGCTCGCCCGCCCCCTCGTCACCCGGCAGCCCGTCCGGTCCCTCGTCGGGACCGATGACCACCTCCTGCCAGTCCTGCCACCCGTCGTCCGAACCGGATCGGATGGCCAGCCGTTGCGACCCGACGCCGTGGACCAGCAACACGGTCGACTCGTCCTCGCGGTGGGCGGCGGGGACCTCGACCTCGGCACCGACGCTGACCGCTCCCGCTGCGAGCGGGTCGGCGACGGCCGGCTCGCCACCGTCTCCCACCTCGCCGGGCCGGGCCAGGGTGGGCACCGACCAGCCTGGCTCAAGCTGCACCGCCACCGTGGTCGCCTCGACGGCGGTGGCGGTGGTTCCGCCGTCGACCGGCTGGCTGTCGAGCGCCGGGGGCTGCCCGCCGTCGAACCATGGCCAGAGCGCGACGACGACCGCCCCCACAACCACGAGCAGGGGCAGCGCGAACCATCGGCGGCGAGATGGGGCGGCGGAGCCCATCGAAGTACTGATAGCCGAAACGTAGCCGCCCCGAGCCCGGTTTTGGCGGCAATTCAGGGGTTAAAACTGCCTGATTTCAGCCGGTTTCATGTCGTTCGGTGGCGCGCCAACAACGCTGGTGATCGTGGTCGTCCCGACCTGGGGCTGTCGGCTCAGATCGCAGAGCTCGACAGCTGGGGCTGGCACAGCCCATCGAGATCCGCCACCTTGATCAGGTCCCGATTGTCGTACGTCACCTCGTTGCCAGGGTCGATGTTCAGCTTGTATTCCCGGAAGCTCATCTCCAGCGCATCGAAGGCCAGCAGCCGGCCCCGCAACGAGTCGCCGAGATCCAGGATGAGCTTGATGGCCTCGAGGGCCTGGATGGAGCCGACGATCCCCGGCAGCACGCCCAGCACGCCTGCCTCGGCGCAGCTCGGGGCGAGCTCGGGCGGCGGTGGCTCCGGCAGGAGGTCCCGGTAGGTGGGGCCGTTCAGCGGGTCGAACACGGTGACCTGGCCCTCGAAGCGGAAGATCGATCCGTGGACCACCGGGATCCCGAGCTTCACCGAGGCGTCGTTCAGCAGGTACCGGCTGGGGAAGTTGTCGGCCCCGTCGATGACCACGTCGAAGCCGGGCAGGATGTCCAGGATGTTGTCTGCGCCCAGCCGGGTGTCGAACGTGATGACCTGGATGTCGGGATTCATGGCGGTCAGCGTCTGCTTGGCCGAGTCGACCTTCCGCTCGCCGATCCGCTCCATGTTGTGGAGGACCTGGCGCTGCAGGTTGGACTCGTCGACCACGTCCATGTCGATGATGCCGATCGTGCCCACCCCCGCCGCGGCGAGGTAGAGCGCAGCCGGTGAGCCGAGGCCACCGGCCCCGAGGAGGAGCACCTTGGCGTCGAGCAGCTTCTGCTGGCCCTCCTCCCCCACCTCGGGGAGCAGGATGTGGCGGCTGTAGCGGTTGCGCTGGTCGGCGTCGAGGGTCTTGGGCACCGTCCAGGGTCGGCCCTCGTCCTTCCAGCGGTTGAAGCCACCGTCCATCGAGGTGACCTTGCGGTAGCCCAGCTCCTCCAGGGTCTTGGCCGCGAAGGCCGACCGGACGCCGCCGGCGCACATGACCACCAGCTCGGTGTCCCTGTCGGGGATGCGGCTCTCGATCTGGGATTCGAGATTGCCCCGCACGATCTGGACCGAGTCCGCGATGATGCCCTGGGCCGTCTCGTCCGGCTCCCGCACGTCGAGCAGCGTCGCCCCCGCCGCCAACGCCGACTCGGCCCCGGCAGGGTCGGTCTCGGTGATGGCGGCCTTGGTCGCCGCCAGCAGTTCTCTGAAGC
>JAHELU010000198.1 GCA_024644005.1 Acidimicrobiales bacterium
GATGATCTCCTTGAGCTTCTCGGCGGTCCGGCGCCCGTACTCGTAGGCCTTGTCGCGGTGCACGATCGTGGAGAACGCATCGACCTGCTCACCGTTGAACAGGATGTCGACCCGGACCAGGTCGCCGGGCTCGTAGCCGGTCGGCTCGTAGTCCAGGCTGGCGTAGCCCTGGCTCCTGCTCTTCAGCTGATCGAAGAAATCGATGACCACCTCGGCCAGCGGCAAGCGGTAGACGAGCTCCATCCGCTCCGGTGACAGGTACTCCATCTTCTCCATCCGGCCCCGGCGTGACTGGCACAGCTCCATGAGCGTGCCGGTGTAGTCGGACGGCGTGATCATCGATGCGGTCAGGTACGGCTCCTCGATCGATCGGAGATCGCCGGCGGGCGGCAGCGCCGAGGGGTTGTCGATGATCTGCTCCTCGCCGTTGTTGAGGGTCAGTCGGTACTCGACGGAGGGACTCGTTGCGATCAGGTTCAGGTCGAACTCGCGCTCCAGCCGCTCCCGGACGATCTCCATGTGGAGCAGCCCGAGGAACCCGCAGCGGAACCCGAAGCCGAGGGCGGTCGAGGTCTCGGGCTCGAACGTGAAGCTGCCGTCGTCGAGCCGGAGCTTGTCGAGGGCATCGCGGAAGTCCTCGTAGTCGTCGCCGTCGACCGGGTACAGGCCGCAGAACACCATCGGCTTCGGCTCCCGGTATCCGGCCAGCGGCTGGCCTGCCGGGTTGGCCGCATCGGTGATCGTCTCACCGGACCGGGCCTCCCTGACGTCCTTGACGCCGGCGATCAGGTACCCGACCTCACCGGGCCCGAGCGAGTCGACCGTGGTGCTCTCCGGCGTCCGGACCCCGACCTCGTCTGCGTCGTGGACCGCCCCTGCCTGCATGAACCGCAGCTTCTGACCCGTGGTCAGCCGCCCGTTGACCACACGAACGCTGGAGATCACGCCCCGGTAGTTGTCGAAGTGGCTGTCGAAGATCAGGGCCTGCAGCGGCTCGTCCGGACGCCCCGTTGGCGGCGGGATCCGCTCGACGATCGCATCCAGCAGTCCCTCGACCCCCATGCCGGTCTTGGCGGAGATGCGGAGCACCTCTTCGGCCGGGGTGCCCAGCACCTGCTCCATCTCACCGGCGTAGCGGTCCGGGTCGGCCGCCGGCAGGTCGAGCTTGTTCAGGACCGGGACGATCTCGAGGTCGTTCTCCATGGCGAGGTAGGTGTTGGCCAACGTCTGGGCCTCGATCCCTTGCGCCGCGTCGACCACCAGGACGACGCCCTCGCAAGCAGCCAGCGAGCGGCTGACCTCGTAGCCGAAGTCGACATGTCCCGGGGTGTCGATCAGGTTGAGGACGTACCCCTTCCACTCGAGCTTCACGCTCTGCAGCTTGATCGTGATGCCCCGCTCCCGCTCGAGATCCATCGAGTCGAGGTACTGGTCCCGCATCTCCCGAGCCTCGACCGCACCGCACATCTCCAGCAGCCGGTCCGCGAGCGTCGACTTGCCGTGGTCGATGTGGGCGATGATCGCGATGTTGCGGATTTTCTCTATCTGCTGGGCTCTTGCCATGGTTTCTCGGTATCGGTGTCGTTCTTGAACCTACCGACTCCCGTCCCGGCGCGGAACCTGACGTCCCAGACGCCCGGGTTGGGCCTCGGGGGCCAACCGCTATCATCGAGAGGTCCCAGTTACACGAGGTTTTCCGTGGCCAACATCAAGAGCCAGATAAAGCGCAACCGACAGAACGAGAAGCGTCGGCTTCGCAACAGAGCCATCCGCTCGGAGCTGCGGACCCGGGAGAAGGCGGCCATCGCCGCCGCTGGAGGCGACGGCGAGGTCGAGGCCCTGCGCCAGACGATCAAGCGGATCGACAAGGCCGTGGCCAAGGGCGTGATCCACAAGAACACCGCAGCCCGCAAGAAGAGCCGGCTGGCGGCGAGGATCAAAGCCATCACGGAGTGATGGCTCGACTGATAGCCATCACCGAGTGACGGCCCGACTGATAGCCATCACCGAGTGACGGCCCGACTGACTGCCATCACCGAGTGACGGCTCGACTGACTGCCATCACCGGCTGAGCCGGGCCAGGCGGGCCACCAGGACCGTCATCACCGAGGCTGGTGGCAGTGCCGTCGCGCCCCGGAGGTCGAGATCGGCGGCCGCCAGCAGCCCGAGGGCCTGACGGGTCCTGGCCCGACCGAGCCTCCGGCTGACGTTCAGCGCCTTGCGGGCCGGGAACGTCGAGCCCGACATCCCGAGCACGGCCGCAGCGGCCTTCTCGTCGGTCGCCCCGGCGCCGTCCAGGCGGAGGATCCGCTGGTAGTGACCGTGGAGCGTCGCCAGGGTCTGCAGCGGGTGACGGTCCCCGCCGACCGACATCCGCTCGAGCTTCTCGAGCGCCAGCCCGATGTCGCCGGCGTCGATGGCATCGGTCAGTTCCCAGGGCGGCACGTCCGAGGCCTCGCCCAGGAACGGCGCCACATCCTCCGTACCCAGCCTGGCGTCCGGACCGAACGCGGCAGTCAGGGTCTCGATCACCGAGGCCAGGCGACCGACGTCGTCGCCGATCCGATCCACGATCGCCTGCTTCGCACGCCCGTCGAAGCGGATCGCTGCGGTGGCCAGCCGCTCATCGAGCAGCGACTTGCGGCCGCGCCCGGCGGGGGCGGCGTCGATGAGCTCGGCCCCCGCCGACCTGAGGGCCTCGGTCAGCCCCTTCGGCACCGCCGGCATCCGACCGGCGCCCGCGCCCCGTTCCCAGACCAGCACGAGATCGCTCGTGTCCGGCGGCGCGGCCAGCAGCTCGATCAGCGGCAGCACCGTGGCAGCCTTCGAGAACAGCGACAGCTGGCGGCCGACCACCACCCGCCGCTCGGTCAGGAATGGCATCGTCTGGGCGGCGGTGATCAGCGGGGCCAGGGTGAGCTCGGATCCGTCGTCGTAGTTGCTCTCGGTGACCTCCTCGACCATCAGGCCCCGATCTCCGTCGCCGACCAGGTCGGCCACCGCCGCTTGCACGGCCTGGGCGGTCAGGACCTCGTCGTCACCCTTGATGAAGACGACGGCCATCGATACTTCAGCCCCGGGCCTTGACGGACAGGATCTCGGCCATCAGGTCTGCGACCCGGCGCCCGGCCTGGACGTCGTGGGCCCTGATGACCCGGCACCCCTTGGCGATGCCGATGGCGTGGGCCGCCGTGGTTCCCGAGGCGATGTCGGTCCGGTCGGTCTCGAGCAGCTCGAAGAGGAAGCGCTTGTTCGACGCCGACAGCAGTATCGGGAATCCGAGCTCCAGCAATGCGTCCGACCGGTGGAGCAGCTCCCACGACATGCGTGGGGACTTGCCGAGATCGAGCCCGGCGTCGACGATGATCCGCTCTCTGGGGATGCCTGCAGCGAGCGCCCATTGGGCCCGCTCGCCGAGGAAGTCACGGACGTCGGCGACGAGGTCGTCGTAGACCGGTTCCGGATCTGGCACCCGGGGGGCGAGGCGGATGTGGGTGGCGACGACCGAGGCACCGCCGGCCGCCGCAACCGGCAGGTAGTCCGGGTCGGCGAAGCCGCTGATGTCGTTGCCGACGTCGGCTCCCAGCTCGAGACACTGCCGTAACACCTCGGCTCGCCAGGTGTCGACCGAGATCGGCACGTCGAACCGGCGCCGCAGCGCCTCGACGGCCGGGACCACCCGCTCCAGCTCCTCGTCCAGACCGACCTCGTCGCCCGGTCCGGCCTTCACCCCACCGACGTCCAGGAAGTCGACCCCGTCGTCGACCAGCACCTCGGCCTTGGTCAGGAAGTCGTCGAAGTCCCAGTACTGACCAGCATCGAAGAAGCTGTCCGGGGTCCGGTTCAAGATGCCCATGACCAGGGCCCGGTACGTTATGTCGAAGCGGTGGGACCCCAGGTCGAGAATCACGAATCGACCGTAGCGCAACCGCAGGCCGGCGCGGCCCGGCGATCGCTCGGTCGGTCGGTCGGATCGCTCGTCAGACTCGGGCCGCCCGCCGCTCGGCCAGGATCAGCCAGAGACCGCCGACCAGCGCGAACAGCGAAAAGAGGAAGAGCATGATGCCGAGCATCGAGCCGATGAGTGGCACGATGCCGATCACCCGGCTCACCAGGAACGCGACGACACCGGTCAAGAGGAGCGTGTAGCCAGGCCGCATGAGGAGTCCCATGGCTCCCATTCTAGACGATCGTCCTCTGCACCGTGCTTCGCCCGGTCCAGCCGAGCGTCGAACTGGACGGCCCGTGCCGCCGGTCGGCTCGGTTAAAGTTGAGATGTGAGCACTGACGACGGCAACGATTCGGCTCTCCTCTCGTTGGGCAGCCGCCAGGTCCTACGCCAGATCAGCTCGTACAGCTGGGAGCACCCGGCCGATCGGGTGGCCCTCAACGCACTGCAGCAGATCCCCGGCTTCGACACGCTGCTCAGGAAGGTGGTCGGCACCTTCGGGGAGCGCAACATCTCGATGGTGTACAAGGCGCAGGCCGTGCGGGTCGGCCCGTCGCAGTACGCCCGGATCCACCGGCAGCTCGAAGCCGTGTGCGAGATCCTCGACACCGAGGTCCCGCCCCTCTACATCTCCCAGACCCACCTGGCCAATGCCGGAGCGGTCGGCATGGACAACCCGTTCATCGTCTTGAACTCCTCGCTGATCGAGCTGGCGAACGACGCCGAGATCGAGGCGGTACTGGGCCACGAGGTCGGCCACATCATGAGTGAGCACGCCCTGTACCGGACGCTGCTCCACCTGCTGTTGGGCCTCGGCCAGTCGTTCACCCCGATCATCGGCCAGGCGGTCGTCCCGATCACCCTGGCCCTGCTCGAGTGGAGCCGCAAGGCCGAGGTGTCGTGCGACCGGGCCGGCCTGCTGGCCACCCAGGATCTCGATGCGATGAACGGCCTGCTCCTCGTCATGGCCGGTGGGATCCGGGGTCGGCGAGACGAGCTCGACCTCGATGCGTTCGTGGAGCAGAGCAACGAGTACCGGGAGGCCACCGGCCTCAGCGCCTACTACCGGGTGATGGGCACGCTCGGCCGGTCCCACCCGTTCCCCGTCATCCGCGTCGCAGAGCTCCGGAACTGGGTGGACTCGGGGGCCTACACCGAGATCCTGGCCGGCCAGTACCACCGCATCGGCGAGCCGAGACCGTTCCGCGAGGACGCCGCAACCGCCGGGCGGGCCTTCAGCGAGACGGCGAACCGGGTCTTCACCGACACCGACCGCTACGTGAACGACGCCCTGGTGAGTTTCATGGAGGCGGCCCGCCGCCGGCTCAACACAGCCGGCGACTGAGCCGGCCCGACAGCACAGCCGGCGACTGAGCCGGCTCCAGGACACACCCGGCGACCGAGCCGTGCATCGCTCGATCACGGCCGGACGAGCACGACCTCGAGCTCGGTGCCGTCGGCCGATGGTGTGACCGCAAGCGAGCCGGCGCCGGTGGGGATCTCGACCGCCTCCAGCTGTCTGGTGCCGCCGACCACCCGGTGCTGGGGCGGGGCGGCCACGAATCCCAGTGACACGACCTCACCGAGTCCCGTCACGAGGCGGGCGGCGCGGGCGCTCCCTCGCTGCATCACCACCACGTCGACCGAGCGGATGCCGGCATCGAAGCACGAGCCGATCGAGGAGTCCGTGGCCCCGCTGCCGACGACGAGAACCGACAGCCGATCGGGCCCGCCCGGATACCACCGCATCCCCGGTCCACAGTCACCTGGGGTGATCGGGGCCCGCGGCACGGTGCCGACCAGCAGCAGCCCCACCCCGACGATCAGCGCCGACCTCACCGATCGCGACCCGACGAGCCGGATGGCGAAGGCGAGGGCCGGGAGCGCCAGCCACAGCGCGACGCCGAGCCGGGGGGCGGGCGCTCGTGCGCTCAGCGCCGCCACCGACTCGATCCACCACAGCAGGGCCTCGGCCGGCCACTGCAGCCACGCTGCAACGGGCGGCGGCGACAAGCCGGCCACGACACCGACGGTCAGCCCGATCGTCATCACCGCCGCCGCAGCCCAGCCGGCCAGCAGGTTGGCGGGTATCGACGCCAGCGACACCGGACCGAAGTGGATCACCAGGAGTGGAGCGACCGCGGCCTGGGCGGCGAGGGTGGTGGCGAGCGGTGCCGTCAACCAGCTCGGGCCCGGCAGACGACGCTCGATGGCCGGACCGAGCACGAGGATGCCGGCCGAGGCCGCCACCGACAGTCGGAAGCCGATCGAGTGCACGAGGAACGGGTCGACACAGACCAGCGCCGTCACGGCGAGGGCGAGGATCTTGACGCCCGATCGCTCCCGACCGGTGGCGGTGGCCCAGGCTGCGATCAGCGCAGCCCCGACCGCTCGCAGCACGGACGGCTCGAGCCTGGTCACCACGGCGAACACGACGAGGATCGTGGCCGTTGCCCCGAACCGGCTCCGGTAGCCGAGGGACTGCAGGAACGGGCGGGCCACGACCAGGACGAACGCCACGTTCTGGCCGGAGACCGCCAGCAGGTGGGACAGCCCCGATGCCCGGAATCGCAGTCGCTGCCCGAGCGGTTGGAAGCGATCGTCGCCGATCACGAGCCCGAGGTAGAGGGCTCGGTGTCGGTCGGACATCGTGGCGGCGCCAGCGGCGATCCGCCGCCGAACGAAGTCGGGGACGGCGTGCGCCGCACCCGCCCCTGATCGCGGCGTCACCCGATCGAGCGAGGCGCGACCGGTGATGTGGCGGGCTCGCAACCACGGCCGGTCACCAACCGCCGTGAGCCGGCCCGTCACTGCGAGACCGTCACCGACGGACGACCGCTCCAACACCGCCCCGGCCCGTCCGAACGCAGTGGCCTCCACCCGGTCCCCGGTCGACAGCCGGACGACGATCCGCCATCCAGAGCCGACCGGCCGCGGGTCGCCCACCACGGTGACCGTCCCTTCGAGCGGCCCGGGCGGGAGCGGCCGATAGCCGGCAACGGCGGACGATCCGGCATGGGTGGCCACCAGGAACGCAGCACCGACCACCAGGGGCTTGAGCCGGGCCGTCAGGCCGACCGCCGCCAGCAGGACGGCCGAGGCCAGGACGATCGGGGACCGGGCCGGGGGCCAGGAAGCGGCGGCGCCGGCAACGGTGGCGACGGCAAGGAGCAGGACGTGGACCTCGGTCCACGGAGCCAGATCCGTCGTCCGCTCGGGCCCCGGTGCGGGTCGGGCCCCGGTGTCAGGTGGTGACGAGATCACGGATGGCCGCCAGCTTGGCCGGGCCGATGCCGGGCACCGCGAGGAGGTCGTCGACG
>JAHELU010000033.1:0-9086 GCA_024644005.1 Acidimicrobiales bacterium
AGACGATCGCCGTCGTCGCCGCCGCAAGCGCGCACAGTGCGACGATGGCAATCCGGCGTCGATGCCGGCCGCTTGCGCTCCGACTCCCTCGGGTCCGGTCGGCCGCTTCGTCGAGGATCTCCCCGTTCGACGCTGTGGTTGCCCCCGCTGTCGACACTGCTCGTCCCTCCTGTGGCCGAATCACTCCGACTGGCCGTCAGGAAGAGAGACCCTCGAACCCCGCATCCTGATACAGGCCGGGGCGAGCCTTCGATGGGATCGCTCGCAGGTGGAGCCGGGATCAGCTGCCCAGGGCGTCGATGGCCTCGGCGACGGCCAGGGTCCTCCTGGCGTTGTCGACGTGCAGGTTCTCGATCATCCGACCGTCGAGGGTGACGACGCCGCGACCGTCGGCCTCGGCCGCAGCGAACGCCTCGATGACCCGTCTGGCGTAGTCGATCTCCGCGTCGTCAGGGGCCCAGGTGTCGTTGGCGATCTCGACCTGACCGGGATGGATCAGGGTCTTGCCGTCGAACCCGAGCGCCTTGCCCTGGCGGCACTCTGCGGTGAACCCGTCGGTGTCGGTGACGTCGTTGTACACGCCGTCGAGGATCACCCTGCCGGCCGCCCGCGCCGCCAGGATGGCCGTGGCGAGGTGGGCCAGCAGCGGGCCGCGATCGTCGCCGGTCTCGGCCCGCAGCTCCTTGGCCAGGTCGTTGGTCCCCATGACCAGCACCTCGACCCGGGGGTGGGCCGCCAGCAGCCTTGCGTCGAGGACGGCGGTCGGTGTCTCGATCATGGCCCAGATCCGCAGCTCCGTCGGCGCGCCCGCCGCGTCGAGGAGGGTCGACACCGAGTCCAGGTATTCGACCGACTCGACCTTGGGAATCACCACCGCAGCCGGGCGGGCCTCCGCAGCAGCCGTCAGATCAGCTGCCCCCCAGGCGGTGTCGAGCCCGTTGCAGCGGATCGTCAGCTCCCGGCTGCCGTAGTCGCCCGATGCGGCCGCGGCGGCCGCCCGAGCGCGCGCCGCATCCTTGGCATCCGGCGCCACCGCGTCCTCGAGATCGAAGATCAGGGCGTCGGCGGGGATCGACTTGGCCTTCTCCAGCGCCCGCTCGTTGGCCGCCGGCATGTACAGCACGCTTCGCCGCGGCCGGAGCTGCCCGTCGGTGGTCACGTCGCCAGCCTCCCCATCGTCCCCATCGTCGTCACCGCCATCCGCTCAGAAGCCGTACAGCTCGGCGAGCTCGGGGTCCCGCTCGGCCAGGCTGCGGGCCAGCTCCACGACGACCTGGCACTGCTTGACCGAGGCGTCGTCCTCCATCTTGCCGTCGAGCATGATCGCCCCGGTGCCGTCGCCCATCGCGTCGATCACCCGTTGCGCATGGGCCACCTCGGCCGGGTCCGGGCTGAAGACCCGCTTGGCGATGTCGATCTGCACCGGGTGGAGGCTCCAGGCGCCGACGCAGCCGAGCAGGTAGGCGTTGCGGAACTGGTCCTCGCAACCGACGGTGTCGGCGATGTCGCCGAACGGTCCGTAGAACGGCAGGATCCCGTTGGCCACGCAGGCATCGACCATGCGGGCGGTGGTGTAGTGCCACAGGTCCTGCTGGTAGGTCATCCGCTCGCCATGGATGTCGTCCGGGTCGGCCGGGTCGGCCCTCACCAGGTAGCCGGGGTGGCCGCCGCCGACCCTGGTCGTCTTCATCCGCCGGTTGGCCGCGAGGTCGGCCGGGCCGAGCGACAGCCCCTGCATCCTCGGGGAGGCGGCACAGATCGCCTCCAGGTTCGCCACCCCCCTGGCCGTCTCCAGCAGGGCGTGGACCAGGATCGGCTCGGCCAGACCGGCCCTGGCCTCGAGCTGGGCCAGCAGCCGATCGACGTAGTGGATGTCCTCCGGCCCCTCGACCTTGGGGATCATGACGACGTCGAGCTGCTCGCCGATCTCGGTCACCGCCCGGAAGATGTCGTCGAGGAACCACGGCGAGTCGAGGGAGTTGAGCCGGGTCCAGAACTGGGTGGTGCCCATGTCCACCGTCTTGCCGACCTGGATCAGCCCTTCCCTCGCCGCTTCCTTGTCGGCCACCGGCACGCCGTCCTCCAGGTTGCCGAGCAGGATGTCGACCGTTGGCACGATGGCCGGGAGCTTGGCCACCATCTTCTCGCTCGACGGCGGGAAGAAGTGGATCATCCTGCTCGGCCGGACGGGGATCTCCCTGATCGGTTGCGGGGCCCCGACGGCCAGCGGCTCGAAGAAGTCTCTTGCGCTGCGCACGACAGGCACAGTACAAGCCGCGCCGGCCCGAGCCCAGCTGGTGGGGGCCCTGACCCTCACCTAGCGTTGGCGCCATGACCGCCAACCCGACCGGGCCACCGACCGACCAGCTGCTGTACGACATCGACGGGCACATCGCAACGCTGACCTTCAACCGTCCGGACCGGATGAACACGATCACCACGACGATGCTGGGTCGATTGTCCGAGGTGCTGTTGGAGGCCGACGCCGACCCCGAGGTCCGGGTCATCGTGATCACGGGCAGCGGCAAGGCCTGGTGCGCCGGTCTCGACATTGCGGCCGCATCGGCCGGCGAGGGCATAGGGGGAGACGGGGCGGCAACGATGTCCGGTGAGTTCGATCTCCGGTCGGCCCCGCCGATCGTGCTCAACAAGATCGATACGCCGACCATCGCCGCCCTCAACGGTGGCGCTGCCGGCTACGGCATGGACCTGGCGCTCGGCTGCGACATCCGCATCGCCTCGGATCGGGCCAAGCTCTCGGCGGCATACACCGCACGAGGTCTCGTGCCGGAGAGCGGTGGCACGTGGCTGCTGCCCCGCATCGTCGGCTGGTCGACGGCGGCCGAGCTGCTGTTCACCGCGAGGACGCTCACCGCCGAGCAGGCCCTGGAGCTCGGCCTGGTGAGCGAGGTCGTCCCGGCCGAGGCCCTGGCCGACAGGGCCATGGCCGTGGCCGCAGAGGTGGCGGCCAACGCCCCGCTGGCGGTTCGAGCGGCCAAGCGGATGATGCGCCATGCGATGACAGAGGGGCTGGAGGATCACGTCCAGCGCCAGTACCTGGCCCTGCTCCCGCTGTTCGGGACCAAGGACTTCCGGGAGGCGATGGCCGCCTACATGGAGAAGCGACCCCCGAACTTCGAAGGCAGCTGAGCGGCTCGACGGTCGGTGCTAGTGCACGGCGGCCAGGAATTCCAGCAGCAGCTGGTTCACTGCGTCCGGTTGCTCCTGCTGGGTCCAGTGGCCGCAGTCGCTCAGGATCTCCGACCGGGTCAGCTTCGGCAGGGTCTGGTCGAAGCGCTCGATGGCCGACCGGCCGAGCTGCGTCGGACCGTCGGCGTCCCCGCCGATGAACAGCGCCGGCACGGTGATCGGAGCGTGGCGCCACGGGGCCAGCTCGACCCAGTCGCGCTCGATGTTGCGGTAGCGGTTGAAGCCGCCGGTCAGACCGGTCCGCTCGAACTCGCCGAGATAGAAGGCGAAGTCCTCGTCGGTCATCCAGGCCATCTGCCCCGGGCCCGGCTGCTGGAGCCGTTCCCGTAGCTCCCGACCCTTCGGCACCAGGCCCATCGACGGCGCGGTGTGATCGGCCTCGGCGGAAGCGGTGAAGTAGAAGCCACGCAACCAGCTGGCGAGATCCTTCTCGACCTCGGCCTCGACGAGCCCGGGCTCCTGGAAGTAGTCGATGTAGAACAGCTCGTCGCCGGCCATGGCCCGGAACGCCTGCAGCGGCCGGAGATCGCCTCGACCGGCGTATGGGACGGACAGACCGGCCACCGCCCGGACCCGGTCGGGCCGCAGCAGCGCCGTGTTCCAGGCGATCGGAGCCCCCCAGTCGTGGCCGACGACCACGGCGTCGGCCACCTCCGGGTCGTCGACGACCGCCACGACATCGCCGACCAGGGCGGTCATGGCATAGGCCTCGATCTCGGTCGGCGCCGCCGAGCGGCCATAGCCCCTGACGTCGACGGCGATGGCTCGATGGCCGGCGTCGCCGAGGGCGGCGAGCTGGTGGCGCCACGAGTACCAGCTCTCGGGGAACCCGTGGATCATGATGACCGGTGGGCCGCCGGAGCCGTCGGCCGGCCCGCTCTCGACGAGATGGATGCGATGCCCGGAAGACATGATCGAGCGATGGGAGAAGGAGTCCATGGTCGCCCAAACTAGCCTGGACCGTCATGGCGACCACGACTGCAAACGGGATGACCATCGCCTACGAGGAGTACGGCGACGGCCCACCCCTCCTGCTCGTGATGGGGCTCGGCGGTCAGCTGAGCGACTGGCCGACCGGCCTCGTCGATCTCCTGGCAACACGGTTCCGGGTGGTGGCCTTCGACAATCGCGACAGTGGCCTGAGCTCAGCGACGACCGGCCCGATGATGACCCCCGGCGCGTATTTCCGGTCGGTGCTCATCAGGCGCAAGCCGGAGTCGGACTACCTGCTCACCGACATGGCCGCAGATGCCGTCGGGCTGCTCGACGCGCTCGGTATCCAGTCGGCCGAGGTGGTCGGCGTGTCGATGGGTGGGATGATCGCCCAGACGATGGCCATCGAGCACCCGGAGCGGGTCGGGAGCATGACGTCGATCATGTCGACGACGGGCCACCCCCGCCGGGGGCGGACGAAGCTGGGCCTGATGCTCAAGCTGGCCCGCCGTAGGCCGCTTCCCCCCGGCACGCCGCCAGAGGAGGTCGTGGAGGAAGCGCTCGCGGTGTTCCGGCTCGTGGCCGGCCCGACCTGGGACGAGGCCGAGGTCCGTGAGGCGGCTGCGGCCAGCATCGCCAGGAGCTACCGCCCGGACGGGACCGCCCGGCAGCTCGCCGCCGTCCACGCCAGCCCGGATCGGACGGAGGCTCTTGGCACGGTGTCGGCCCCCACCCTCGTGGTCCACGGGCTGCTCGATCGCCTCGTCAAGCCGGATGGTGGCGTGGCCACCGCCAAGGCCGTCCCCGGCTCACGGCTGGTGATGTTCCCCGACATGGCCCACGACCTGCCGAGGAGCCGGTGGCAGGAGCTGGTCGATGCGATAACCACCAATGCCGCCCGGTCCGGGGTCCTCGGGTCGTCGCCCGCCTGAGCTTCCTCCTCGGCCCGTCGAACGGGTCGACGCAGCCACCGGGCCGGATCCCTAGACTGACGAGGCCGCACACAGCAGAAGGGGCCGGCATGAGCGACGAGACCGAGGAGAACCTGCTCGACGGGCCCGACGAGCCGAGCGGTGGCGGACCCTCGATCGAGCCCACCCCGGGCACCGGGTCGACCGTCCTCGACGGCACGCTCCCGGAGTCGGTCGAGCCGGTCGAGCCCATCGAACCGGCCGGGCCTGGGCCTGGCCGGCGCCTGGCCGGCTTCGCAGCGCTGCTGCTGGGCATCATCGGGTCGGTGGTTGCCGTCGCCCTCGCCGCCATCATGATCCGGGCCGGCTTCTCGGCCTCGGACACCGCCGAGCAGGCGATGGAGCCGGTGATCCTGTCGTTCGCCCGCCTGGAGACCAGGATCGATCAGACCGACGATCTCGTCGACCGCGACGGCATCGAGGCGGACCGGATCGACGAGCTGCGGGCCAGGGTCGACGGGCTCGTCGACATCGCCACCGGCACCAACCAGAGCTTCGGGGCCGTCGAGGACGATCCCGTCTACGGCCTGCTCCCGGCCGACCTGTCGAGCCTCGGCACCGCCCTCGACTCGTTCGAGCAGTCCGCCGAAGAGGTCGACACGGCGCTCCGCGGGCTCGGTGGCGGCGAGCCCATCGCCCCGCCGGTGGCGACCGACGTCGCAGTTCGACTGGATGCGATGCAAGCGCAGGTGTCGGCGGTCCAGGGCCAGATGAACGACTCCCAGACGTCGCTGCGGCGGTGGATCCGGTTCGGGTCGTTCCTCGGGTTCCTCGGCTCGCTCTGGTTGCTGTGGAGCCAGATATCCCTGGCTCGGCGGGGCTGGCGGGGATTCCGGGCCCGGCCCGTCTGACCGGCAGCTCGCAGACCGGTCCGTCGACCGCCTGGACCCGCCTGTACCCCCCTGTGCGCTCGTGTACACTGTAAGCCTGGCCGGTTACCACCGGGTAGCCGCCGGGACAGTGCACGCGTCGGCCCCAGGGAGGATCCATGACGTTCACCGCAGAGCAGGAAGAGCTGTTGGCGGTCACCAACACCGACGTGGATGCGACGATCCGCACCGTCGAGAACAACGCCGACACGATCTTCACCTGGGACTACGAGAAGGGCGCAAGGGCCGGGCTGAACAAGCTGTACGAGAAGGCCAAGGGTGCCCAGTGGGACGGCGAGCGGGACCTCGACTGGTCGATCGAGGTCGACCAGGAGGAGATGGTCCGGCTCAACGGCATCCCCAACCGGGAGTCGCTGCTCGAGCTCGGCGTCGACATCACCGGCACCTCGTTCGAGTCATGGGGCGAGAAGGAGTGGCTCGAGCTCGAGCTCCAGTCGTCGATCTGGGCCCTGAGCCAGTTCATGCACGGCGAGCAGGGGGCACTGGTCTGCACGGCCAAGATCGTCGAGACCGTGCCCTGGATCGACGCCAAGTACTACGCCGCCACCCAGGTCATGGACGAGGCCCGCCACGTCGAGGTCTTCTCGAAGTACCTCGACACCAAGACCGACGGCTGGTACCCGGTCAACTCCCACCTCCAGGCCCTGCTCGACGACATCATCACCGACAACCGGTGGGACATGACCTACCTCGGCATGCAGGTGATGGTCGAGGGGCTGGCCCTCGCCGCCTTCGGCAACATGATGAACCAGACCCACGATCCGCTGCTCCGCCAGCTGCTGCGCTACGTCATGAGCGACGAGGCCCGACACGTGGCCTTCGGGGTGCTGAGCCTCCAGGAGTACTACGGGGAGCTCACCGAGGCCGAGCTGCTCGAGCGTCAGGAGTTCGCCTACGACGCCGCCCTCAGGATGCGGGACCGGTTCCAGCGCCAGGAGATCTGGGAGCGGTTCGGAATCGACGTCAAGGAGGCGATCAGGACCTTCTCGGCCCAGGATCCGAACGAGGACCCGTTCCAGCAGCTGCTGTTCGCCAAGATCGTGCCGAACTGCAAGAAGCTCGGCCTCCTCGACGCCAACGACGGCTGGCTGCGCAAGCGGTTCGAGACGATGCACGTGATCCAGTTCGAGGACCACATCGACACCGAGGCCGAGTACGAACTGCTCGACGCCATATCGGGCTGAGCGCCGACCGGCCCATACCGCTCATACGGCTCACGCGGCTCATACGGCGACACTCCACTCGAAGAGCTTGCCGACCAGCTCGTCGTGGAACCCGAGCGCCGTGGCCAGTGAGAGCAGGGCGAGCGCCGTACCGCCAACGACCGACCAGGCCGGTTCGAGCTTCTCGAGGATCCGGTCCGGGACCAGGTGGTGGAGGGCAGCCAGCACGATGAGCGGCGACAGGGTACCGACCAGGTAGATCGCCAGCAGGCCGAGACCGCTCAGTCCCCGATCCGGCAGCTCGTTGAGCAGCTGGCCGAACTCGGCACCGACGCACGGGCGCCAGAGCTCGGCTGCCGCGCCACCGGCCAGCAACCCGGCCGGCACCGCAGCAACATCGAGTCGGCTGATCAGCGGCACCAGCAACAGGATGGTGGCCGCCATCAGGGCCACGGCGATGACCAGCGGGGAGAAGTCACCGCCCCGCTCGCTGAAGCGGAGCCACGACAGGCCGAGCACGCCGATCGCAAACGAGGCGATGGCCGGGATGGCGGCCGCCCGAGCGGTGAGGCCGACGGCGGCTCCCGGCACGAGCAGGATCAGCGAGCACGCCATCAGCGCCGACTCGAATCCCTCTGCGAGGAGCGGGAAGACCGACATCGATCAGATGGTACGGGTCGAGCGGCACGCCCTGCCGGCGGCCGGAGCCGAGTGCGACCAGCCGGTGGCCATCAGGGACCGTTCGTGATGAGCTGGGCCACGGTGGTCTCCAGGCCGTCGTAGTCGCCCTCACCGATGTGGTCGTAGCGGACCCGCCCCTCCTGGTCGAGCACGTAGGTCCTCGGCCAGAACCTGCGACTTCCCTGCCAGGCCCTGAAGTTCGTCTTGTTCGTGTCGAGGGCGATCGGCCACACGACGCCGAGGTCGGCGGCTGCCGCCGCCACGGCCTCGGGATCCTTCTCGTAGTCGAACTCGGGGGCGTGGACGGCGATGATCTCGAGGCCCTCCGGCTGCCAGCGCCGGTAGATCTCCTGGGTGTAGGGCAGCCGGTTCTTGCAGTTGAAGCAGCCGAACGTCCAGAACTCGACGATGCGGACCTGGCCGGAGAAGTCATCGAGGCTGGTGGCCTCGGTCTGGAGCCAGCCGTCCAGATCGGTCAGCGCCGGCTTGTCCTCCAGGATCGGTGGCGGCTCGGCGACCACGAGCGTGGTCGTCTGGGGGGCCGGTGGGGTGGCGCCGACCGCCGCCTGCTCACCGCCGGTGATCGGCTTGGGCTCGCTCGCCGCTTCGGCGGCCGCCTCCTGGTCGCTCCCCGCACCCGCTTCGGCCCCCGACTGGACCCGAGCCACGACCAGCGCGCCGAGTGCGCCGACCACGATCAGAGCGGCGAGGAATTGGCTTCGGCTCATCGGCTCCCCGATCATCTCGACACCAGATCCGGCCCCGGTGCTGCCTCCAAGGCTACGCGCCCAACCGGTGGCCGGCGTCGCACCGGTCATGAACATCAGCGAAACTCGGCCTCGCCTGGCCGGCCGCCGGCTCCACGGTTTCGCCTGGCCGGCCGCCGGCTCCACGGTTTCGCCTGGCCCGCCGCCGGATCTACGGTTTCGCCGAGCCAGGCGATGGGTCGATGCGAGGCTCGTACCGCTGGGTCCGCAGTGCTCGCTCGACGACCGCTGCGGCCTCGACCGGTCGCCACCGGCGGTAGCCGGACGGCCAGAGCGACCCGGCGGCGGCGTCCTCGAGATGGCGGAGGAAGCCCGGGCCGACGCCGTCGTGGAACCATGCTCGGCTCGGGCGGGACTTGCCGAACGACGTCACGTTGAGCACGCCGAAGGTGTCGTCGTGGGCGGTGTCGAACCACAGATCGGCGATGCCGGGCTCCGGCGTGGCGTAGTATGCCGCCAGGTCCCGCTCGA
>JAHELU010000033.1:9096-27906 GCA_024644005.1 Acidimicrobiales bacterium
GGGCCGGAGCACGTCGGTGGCGGCACCGTTGGCCACGATCCACCGGGCGACGGCGGGGGCGGCCTCGATCACGGCGTCCTGGTACAGCGCTATGGCCGCACGGCTGTCTGCGTCCAGCGACTCCTCGTCGAGTACCGGCACGCTGCCGCCCGCTCCACTCGCTCGGTAGTCGACGACCGAGGGGACGGCCGGGGTCCAGGGTCGCTCGACGGCGGCGGGCGGCTCCATGAACGAGAACTCCTGGCCCTGGTTGCCGTCCGGGCCGACTGCGGACTTCACGCAGTTGTCGAGTTGCGGGTTGAGGAACGGGAACAGTGCGAGGTACCAGCCGACGAACCGGGTGTCGGGCAGCAGTCGGGCCAGGTTGTCCTGAACGGTGCCGCGCCACCCGACGTCGACGACGAGCATCTCGTCGCGATCGAGATCGGTCTGCCGGCGGAGGTAGCGCAGCAGCGCAGCGCGACGCTCGGCGTTCAGCGCCCCGAGTTGCCCGGCCACCTCGCGATCCTCGATGAACGCCCGGACCCGGGGATCGAGATGGATCCCGTCGATGACCTCGTCGAGCTCGAGTCCGGATCGTCGAGCGGCGGCGGCGTAGTCGTCTGCGTCGGCACCGAGCGACACGAGGAGCCCCCGGGGGGTCTGGCGCGAGTACATCCGCCACAGATCGAGGAGGGTGGCTGGCGAGACCTCGGCCAGCGACGGCCCGAATGTCGACCGCCTCGACACGGCGAGATGGACCGCGTCCGGCGGTCGAGGGGCCAGGATGGCCGCGACCTCCTCGTGGACCCGGGCCAGGAACAGCCCTTCCCTGCTGAGGTAGTGGACTCGGTCGAGCCCTCTCGCCATGGCGTCCTCGATCGCTGCGGCCACCAGCGCCACCGGGCAGAGGGCCGTCCGCCAGGCGGCGAGGAGCACCCGGTTCTGGGGTCGGGGGCGCAGCCCCGGCTGTCGGCAGCGGAGCCGACCGGCGGCTTCGAGCTCGGCGTCGAGCTCCGCCCTGACGTCGACCAGGGTCTCCTCCGTGAGCTGACCGGGTCCGGCGAAGCGCCGATCACCGTGGACGAGATGGACGGCTGTCCCGCCCGTGGCCGTCTGCATGGCGACGTCGGAGTGGGCGTTGTCGCCGATGTGGACGTGGCGAGTGGCGTCGACCCCCAATCGCTGGCGCGCCCACTCGAAGAGCTCGCCGTTGCGGTGCTTCGAGCATCCCGTGTCGGCGGACGACACCACCAGGAGGCGCTCGCCACCAAGCCCGTGGAACGAGAGCAGCTCCCGGAGGTCGTCGCCGCCGAGGTAGAAGTCGGACAGCACGGCCACCTGCGTGGAATCGCCCCGACCGAGCAGCTTCTCGATGACGAGAACGGTGTCGCCGATCGGCACCGTGCCGGTCATCTCGTCCTCGAGCTCGGCCCGGCGAAGGGCATTGGCGAGCTCCGGGATGTCGTGCCGGGCGGGCCCCTCCTCGGCGACGACCTCCTCGAGGAGCCGGGTCAGGACGTCGCCGAGGAGGTACTCACCGTTGCCCGGCCCGGCGATGGCCGCCTCGATCGCCACCCGTCGCCGCATCAGGTCCCAGGTCGACGGGCCGTCGCCGGGCCGGAGGCCCAAGGCGAGCCGCAGCCGGCGAGCGGTGGCCAGCTTGGCGGCGTCGGCCGGCCGGGACCGGGTCAGTATCGAGTCCCACAGGTCGAAGGTGAAGAGATCGGCATCGAGGTCGACGATCATCGAGTAGGGGACGGAGCGCTCGGCCCCGTCGCTGTGATGGACGACGACATCGACGAGGACGTCGTCGACGCGCCTCGGAGCGGGCCCGTCGTGGAGCACCCGGCGCTCGTGGTCCGGGGCGACGAACAGCCCGAGCCCCAGCCCGGTGGCGAGGTAGTGGTCGAGCGGGTTCTCGTCGCCCGCCAGGTGCTCGGCGTTGCGCTCGCGGTAGAAGTCGGTCGAGAACAGCGGCGACGGGTCCCGACCCTCTCGCCAGCCCGACTCGAGCCAGTGGGTCAGCGGGTCCACCCCGGCCTCCACGACGTCGGGGTTGTGCTCGAGGTAGCTGGCCGCGCTGAACAGCGGGCAGGGCTCCCGGCCCTCCTTCCAGCCGTAGGTGGTCCAGTGCGACCACGGGTCGACCCCGGCCCGGCCGATGTCCGGATAGCGGGCGAGATACCACTGGGCGTCGAACAGCCTCGGCGGCTCCGACCGGACCTCCGGGCTCGGGTCGACCGGCTCGGGGGCGGGATTCTCGGCTTCCAGTGCCGGGAGCCGACGACCCCTGATGCGACGCAGCACCCGACGAGGTGGCCGGGCCGCCCACCGGACCGGACGGAGGGCTCGACGGTAGAGCCCGAGCGCCCCGGCCAGCGCATCACGCTCGATGGTCAGCGCTGCGATGTGGTGCTCGAGCTGCGCCGCCGCCGCCTCGGCGGCTGCGGTGGCCGCAACCGCCCGTTCGATCTCCCGGTCGCGCTCGCCGATGACCTGCGAGAGCTCGGCCGAGAGCTGCTCCTGGCGGGTGACGGACCGGGCGAGCTCCTGGTCCCGCCGGTCGAGGGTCGCCCTCGCCTCGGCCAGGACCTCGTCGCGTTCGGCCAGCAGCCGCCGGGCCTGCTGCAGCTGGTCGTTGCGGCCCTCGACGATCTTCTGAGCCGCGATCAGGGCCTGATCACGGCCGATGACGATCTTCTCCGTGGCGGCCAGTGCCTCGTCGCGGGCGGCGACGAGCTTCTCGGTTGCGGCCAGTGCCTCGTCGCGGGCGGCGACCAGCGCCTGGGCCTCGGCCAGGGCCTCGTCCCGGGAGACGACCAGGGCCTCGGTGGCCCGCAGCGCTTCGTCGCGGGCCTCCACCATCGCTGCGAGGTCGACGACCTGGCGGTTCCGCAGGTCGTGCCCGGCCCGGTGCTCGTAGAACGATCGCCACGGGCTCTGACCCAGTTCGAGCAGCGGCTCCCGTCCTTCGGTGCCGTTGGGGAGCAGCACCCCGAGCCCGAAGCTGTGCATGAACGCGAAGCCGGGCGCGCACTCCCGCAGCTCCTGCCAGAACCGGGCGGAGCCGTACCCCGAGGACGGTGCGACGTCGTGGAACAGGACGATGCCGTTCGGCGCCAGCTTGCCCTTCCAGGTCTCGTAGTCGTGGCTGACGGCGTCGTAGGTGTGGAGGCCGTCGATGTGGAGGATGTCGACCGATTGATCCGCCACCACCTCGAGGGCCTCGTCGAAGGTCGAGCGCTGGACCCGGGTCCGGACCGTGGCGAAGCGTCGCTCCAGGATCGCTGTGAAGGTGTCGAACACCTCCTCGCCGTACAGCCCGGTGTGCTCCTCGCCCTCCCAGGTGTCGACGGCCATGACCTCGCAGTCGCTCTGGTCGGCCTGGACCGCCTGGCAGAACGCGAAGTACGAGCACCCGAAGTGGGTGCCGAGCTCGACGAGTCGCTTCGGTCTCGCCCACCGGACGAGGTCATAGGCGAACCATCGGTGGCCGGCCCAGGGCGATACGGCGAGCTCCGGCCGGTCGAGATCACTGACGAACTCGACGGTGTTCGGCACCCAGGGCTCTGCGGTCATCGCAGCTCGCCGGCCACTCGCTCGCTCACCTCGACGAGGTGGGCCACCTCGGCCTCGGGCTGGGCGTGACGAGCCAACAGCCGGAGCCAGCGGTGGAAGCTGGCCGAGCTGTCCTCCCAGCTCGGCCAGCGCGAGGCGGTGCCGAGCGCACCTGCGGAGAGTCGAGCGGTCAGCTCCCTGTCGGTGGCCAGTCGATCGAGCGCCGCGACGATCGTGTGGTAGTCCCCTGTTGGAGCGACGAGCCCGTTCTGCTCGTGGACGACGTAGTCCTCGTGGCCGGTCACGTCCCAGACGATCACGGTGCCGCCGCAGTGCATCATCTCGAGCGGTGGCCCGAACATGCCCTCGACCCGACTGAGCTTCACCAGTACGTCGCAGCTCCGGTACACGCCGGGCGTGACGTCGACCGGCACCCGGCTGAAGATCCGGTCCATGCCCGGATAGTCGTCGATCGAGCTCGACGTGAGCAGCCAGACCTCGTCGGCCTTCGAGCCCCTGACGGCTTCGATGGTCTCCGGGACCTGCTTCATCGGTACCTCGATGGGGCCCTCGACCAGGACGCGGAGCCTCCGATCGTCGCGCGGCTCGAACGTCGGGCCGAAGGGTGTGAATCGGCGCTTGTCGACACCGTTCGGGGTGAGCAGCGCCGGACGGTCGTGCTCGAGCGCCAGGTAGGCCTGGATCCACGGCGAGATGGTGATCACGCTGAGCGGGAGATCGTAGGTCGCGGCGGCGAGCTCGGCGAACCTCGGCTGGTCGAAGGCGTGGAAGCGGGCCTCGACCGACTGCACGAAGTAGAGGTAGCGAGCAGCCCGCACCCGGTGGAGCTCGTAGACGGTCCGCCACCAGGTGGCGACCGCCAGATCGAATCGGTGATCGCCGACCTCGTCGAGGGTGGCGATCGGCAGCTCGCGCAGCGCCGGATGCCAGTCGGTGGTCTCGGCCGTGGGGGCGAACAGCGGCACGAGGACCACCCGATCGCCCCGGCGGTGGGCCTCGAGCGCGTGCTGGAGGATGACGTGGGTGCCGCCGCTGATGTCGAGCGACCCGATCAGGAAGCAGATGTCGAGCGGTGCCGTCGGCTCCGGTGCGGTCGCCATGGTGACCGGAGGCCGGAAGCGCCCGTAGCGATGGTGGCCCCACGGGTCTTCTGGCGTCGCCGCCGCCGACCGGCTCGTGCTCGACTCCGTCTGCACCAGGCTCTTCCTTCCTTGTACGTCGTACGTCCGCCAGCGCGGCCGCGGTCATGCGCCCGAAGCGCGCACCATACCGCTGCCGGCGCAGCCCGACTGGGATGAGAAGCAGCGCCAAGCACGAGCACCGACAGTCCGCATCCGGCGACGCCTGCGCGGTCACGACCGCCGCCGGACAGGCAACCAGCCTCGATCCTGCATGGCGAGCTCACGACCTGGTCCTTCACGGTTGCTCGGTCGCCGAGAGGTCAGGTCGGTCAGCAGGGCAAGCGCTTCCCGACGAAGGATCCGGGCTAGTGCGTACCCCGACCGGCGATCTACGGTGATGGCATGGGACCGTTAGAGGGAATCACCATCATCGAGCTGGCCGGCATCGGCCCTGGACCGTTCTGCGCCATGATGCTCGCCGACATGGGGGCCGACGTCATCCGGGTCGACCGAGCCGGCGCAGTCAGGGGTGGTGATCCCGACAGCCCGCCCACGGACACCCTCACCAGGAATCGTCGCTCGATCGGGATCGACCTCAAGAACCCGGACGGTGTGGAGACGGTGCTGAAGATGGTCGAGACTGCCGATGGGCTGATCGAGGGGTTCCGCCCCGGGGTGACCGAGCGAATGGGCATCGGACCCGACGACTGCGCAGCCCGCAACCCCAAGCTGGTCTACGGCCGGATGACCGGCTGGGGCCAGGAGGGTCCGTACTCGCTCGCCGCCGGCCACGACATCAACTACATCGCCCTGGCCGGGGCGCTCGAACCGATCGGCCGGGCCGGCGGGCCGCCCGTGCCGCCGCTGAACCTCGTCGGCGACTTCGGCGGCGGCGGGATGTACCTGGCCTTCGGCATGGTCTGCGGGCTGCTCGAGGCCCAGCGCAGCGGCCAGGGTCAGGTGGTCGACGCAGCGATGGTCGACGGGGCGGCATCGCTGATGAACATGTTCTGGGCGATGAAGGCGGCCGGCCTGTGGCAGCCGGAGCGGGGCACGAACCTCCTCGACACCGGCGCCCACTTCTACGACGTCTACGAGTGCGCAGACGGGCAGTACATCTCGATCGGCTCCATCGAGCCCCAGTTCTACGCCGAGCTCCTGGAGCTGTCGGGCCTCGGCGAGGCAGACGACCTGCCGGCCCAGATGGACCGGGCGCAGTGGCCGGCGATGAAGCAGCGGGTGGCCGAGCTGTTCAAGACCAGGACCAGGGCCGAGTGGTGCGAGATCATGGAGCACTCCGACGTCTGCTTCGCCCCCGTGCTCACGATGGAGGAGGCCACCGAGCACCCCCACAACGTGGCCCGGTCCACCTTCGTCGAGCACCACGGCCTGACCCAGGCCGCACCGGCGCCGCGCTTCAGCCGGACCTCGCCGGAGCTGACCCGTCCGGCCCCCCACACCGGTCAGCACACCGACGAGATCCTGGCCCAGTTCGGCTTCGACGACGACGACATCGCCAAGCTCCACCAGACCGGGGCGGTGGCCTGAGCGGGCCGATGGTCCCCGCCTGCCGGTTCGCCGGAGCGAGCAGGCGGGGAATCGACCTCACTCGACCGAGCGGAAGATCGTCCTCGCTTCGAGGTGGCCCCCGGCCGCTTGCACGTCGGCCACGAACTGGGAGTCGGACGTGATGCTGCCCAGGATGTCCGGCAACCCGTCGAGCGAATCCAGATAGATCGCCCCGATGACGTGGCCGGTCATGTCGCCGCCGGCCAGGACCCTGCCGATCCGCAGGCCGTTGGCCCCGGCCGACACGGCCAGCTCGGCGGCGTTGTCCAACCCCCCGGGCGTCGACGTGAACGAGTAGCGGCTGGCGTTCACGAACGACCCGGTGGGGTCGCCGGCTTCGTGCATGTCCTGGGTGATGATCCGCTGAGCCAACTGGTAGCGACTGGCCAGCTCGGCCATGTCGCCGTCTGGGTCCTCGCCGGCAGCCTGGGCGGCCGCCCACTGGCCGAGCGATTCCCACCGGGTCGACAGGACGCCCATCCCGATCATCGGCCCGGTCATCGCCACTCCTCCGGTCACCTCGAGCGCGCCCATCGCCTCCATGCCGGGGCGGACCACGTCGTTCAGGTCACTCGCCAGTCGGCTGGGGTCGGATATCGCGAAGATCGTATTGCTCTGCACGGCCATTGCTGAACCCTCCTCGATCCGCGGCTCCATCGTTGGAGCCACTGCGCCGATTCTCCCACCCCGATCTCGACGATGCTGACGGACCGGGAGATTCCTGCCGTCAGCGGCAGGCTGCTATTCGGGCCTGCCGTCAGCGGCAGGCTGCTATTCGGGCCTGCCGTCAGCGGCAGGCTGTGTCCTGGGCCTGCCGTCAGCGGCAGGCTGTTGGGATATCCGACTCCCAGAAGCGGAACTGCCAGTAGCCGCAGCGCCACTGGTCGAGCTCGACCCCGAAGAGCTCGGTGAAGAACGTGACCGCGGTCCAGAACGCATCACCGACCGGCTCGACCCGCCAGATCACGAGGATGGCGATCAGGGCGCCGTACCTGGCGACGGGTCGCATCAGCTGCTGGGTCGACGGTGACAGGGTCGGCTCGATGGCGGCGTAGCCGTCGAAGCCGGGGATCGGCAGCATGTTCAGGACGAACACCGCGATCTGCAGGAAGCCGAAGAAGCCGACGGCGGCCCCGAGGTACGGCTGGGTGGCGCTGTCGATCACGTCGAAGCCGAGCACGGCAAGGCAGCCACACCCGATCGTCAGGTTCGTGAGCGGTCCCGCCAGGGCGACCAGTGACGCCCTGGCGTCGCTCAGGATCCCCCGGTTCAACAGGACCGCACCACCGGGCAGGCCGATGCCGCCCAGCAGGATGAAGACGACCGGCAGGGCGAACGAGAGCACCGGATGGGTGTACCGGCGGGGATCGAGGGTCAGGTACCCCCGCTGGACCACGGTCCGATCGCCGCCCTGCCAGGCCAGGAAGGCGTGAGCGAACTCGTGGAAGATCACCGACAGCGTCCACGCCCCCAGCACGAACACGAAGACCGCGATCCGGGGGCTGCGGTCGAGGCCGGTGTCGGCAACGGTGGTGAGCCAACCGGCCGCCGCCGTCACGGCCAGGATCGCGAAGAAGATCGGACTCGGTCGTACCACCTGGTCCGCACGTTGCCGGGAGAGCACCGGACCAGCCTACCCGGCGCCGGATTCCCGATCGGGTCGGCTGACCCCGCCGGTGCCGATGCGCTCGCATAGGCTGAGCGCCATGTCGACGCTCGTCTGCTTCCACGCCCACCCCGACGACGAGGCCCTCTCCACCGGCGGCCTGATGGCCAAGGCCTCTGCGGCCGGGCACCGGGTGGTGCTGGTCATGGCGACGAAGGGGGAGCACGGCGAGCCGCAACCGGGGGTGCTGCAGGACGGGGAGGAGCTGTGGGAGCGGCGGATGATCGAGGTGGCGGAGTCCTGTGAGATCCTCGGGGCCGAGCCGCCCTGGTTCCTCGACTACCACGACTCGGGCATGATGGGAGAGCCGTCGAACGACGACCCGAAGTGCTTCTGGAAGGCCGATGTCGAGGAGGCGGCGCACCGCCTGGCTGCGGTGCTCACCGACGTCGGCGCCGACGTGCTCACCATCTACGACGACCACGGGCTGTACGGCCACCCGGACCACATCCAGGTCCATCGGGTCGGGCTGCGGGCCGCAGAGCTGGCCGCCGTGCCCCGGGTCTACGAGGCCACCGTCAACCGGGATCGGGCACTTGCGTCGATGGCCGAGATGTCGGCGGAGATGGATGCCCACGGGATCGAGGGTCCATCGGTCGACGACTTCGACGAGTTCGGGATGGCCGAGGCCGACCTGGCCTACTCGATCGACGTCACGGGCCAGCTCGAGGCGAAACGGGCGGCGATGGTGGTCCATCGCAGCCAGATCTCCGAGCAGAGCTTCTTCCTCTACATGCCCCCGGAGCGGTTCGCGATGGTCTTCGCCAACGAATGGTTCGCCGAGCCGGGCCGGACCGACACCGGTGGTCCGCTACGGGTCGATCTGCTGCCCGGTTTGTAGGCGCCGCCCGCCGGGTCAGCTGAGCTCGCCGGGATCGAAGCCCTCCAGCGTGCCGACGCCGCGGAACACATGGGAACGACCGTCGGAGCGCACCAGGATGGCGGGCCCGGTGAAGCGACCCTCCGGCCCGACCATGTCGAGATCGTAGGGCTCCTTGCGCAGCGGCCAGTTCTGCGACGATCGGTGCACCAACTCCCAGTCGAGATCCTCGGTCTGGTCCTTGGCGGCGACCAGCAGATCGCCTCCGGTGGACGGTACCGACAGGCCGGACGTCGACAGCGACTCGATGTAGTACCGGCGATGGCGCACTCCGCTACTGTGGCACACTTCGCCCGGTCGGGCACCATGGGGCGCCGAGCGTGACGGTCGGCTGCGAACGACGGGGAGAGCCGTGAGCCTTCGAGATCTCCATGTGACGCTCGGCTGGGTCGTGGTCGTCGCCAACGGACTGGTCGGCGGCTGGGCCCTGGCGGCCCACTGGCTGACCGGCCTGCGGTCCCGCGTGCTGTGGATCGCCACCGCGGCAGCCGAGATCACGATCGCCGTGCAGGTGATCATCGGGGTCGTCGACATGCAGCGCAACGACCTCGAGGTGGACGGCGTCCACCTCTTCTACGGCTTCATCGCCCTGTTCACCGTCGGCATCATCTACAGCTACCGGCAGCAGTTGGACACCTGGCGGTACCTGCTGTACGGCTTCGGAGGTCTGTTCCTGATGGGTCTGGCGCTGCGCGCGATGTTCATCCCGGCTTCGTAGCGCGCCCACCACCGGGCCCAACGTCGATGCGAGGACGGTGGGATCGGCGAACTGGGAGCTGCGTGGCAGCACGGCCTACGATTGATCCACGTTGACCCGGTTGCGCCGGAGTGAGGATTGCGGTGGCCAAATCAGGGGTCGGTGATCGGCTGGCCTGGAAGGATCGAATAGACCAGAGCCCCTGGGTCGACAGCACCCCCTGGTTGAACGACGAGCAAGGCTCGGCGAACGAGCGCGACGGTGACCAACCGATCGAGTTCGTCGAAGCGGAGCCGTCGGCCTACCGCTTGAGCGAGGTGCCGGGGGAGCGACCGCAGACGGCGTCGACGGGCCCGTCGACCAGGATCCTCGCGCTGGTTGCGGTGGCCGTGGTGCTGATCGCGCTGGCGATCATGTCCCGGCCGGGCGACCGCGATCCCCTCGACCAGCTCCCACCGGACCAGCAGCAGGTGATCCGGCAGCGCCAGGACGGTGTGGACTCCGCCATCGCACGGGAGCTCGGGCCAGCTGACGATGTTGGATCGAGCGCGGTGCCTCAGCCGATCCCGTCCGCCGCTGGCGAGGCCGCTGGCGAGGCCGGTCCCGGCGAGGATCCTGCGGCCGGTCCGCCCGCCCTGCGGCCGATTCCTCCGCTGCGAGAGGACCTGCCGACCGATCTGCCGGGCGTCCTGGTCGGCTACGGAGCGGATGGCTCGCTCCTCCAGATCGACTGGACTGCCGCAGCGGTGGTCGAGGACCCGCTCGACCCGGCGCCCCGCCCAGATGACCGGGGACTGACGGCGACCGAATCGATGGCGACGTTCGACGGGGCGGTCTACGTGCACGGCTACGGGCGGCTGCACCGGCTGCGCCTCGACGGTCCCATCGATCGGCCGGCCATTCCGATCGGCTCCCTGTTCCCGTCGGACGTGGGGTTCGTCGTCGAGACCCGACCGGACCGGATCCGGGAGGTCTACCTCGTCTCGGTCGACGAGGGTGGCGCGCTGACTCCGTCCGTGCCGTGGGCGGTGAGTGATGACCTCCGGCTGATCGGTGCCTGGCGGGGCAACCTCCTCGTCGCCAAGACCGGCACCGTCTGGCTGGTCGATCGGGCGGGCGGCTCGACCTTGGTCACCTCAGGGGAGGTGCTGGCCTTCGATGGCGACCGGCTCGCGGTCGTGCGCTGCTACCGGCCCGACGACTGCCGAATCGAGCTCGGCCCACCCAATCAGCCGGCGGAGCGGTCGGTGCCGGTGCCGGAGACGCTGCGGGATCGGCCCATCGAGTCGTGGACCGCCAGCGGCGCGATCACCGCCGAAGGCAGGCGCCTGGCGCTCACCAGCTTCCGGGCGGCGGTGACGCTGCCGATCTGGGTCGACATGGAGACCGGTCAGGACGAGACGCTGGCCGAGAGCGCGAATCCCGAGACGCCCCTGGCCTGGTCTCCCGACGGTGAGTACCTCGCCTTCGGCTTCGACGACGACATCATGATCCTGCGGACCGTCGACAAGCGATCGTGGCGGGTGATCGTCGATCGACAGATCGGCCAGCTGGCCTGGCTGGAGACGGCCGACCGGGTCGCCGAGTGACGGCCGACCAGGCCGCCGAGTGACGGCCGACCAGGCCGCCGAGTGACGGTCGACCGGGTCGGCGAGTGACGGCCGACCAGGCCGCCGAGTGACAACCGCCCGACGCCCTCCCGGCCCAGTCAGGCTCTCGCCGGCTCGGACTCCGCCGCGGCCAGATAGGGGCGCAGCACGTGGTCCCAACCCGGCTCGTACGAGGCTCTGGCCTCGCCACCGGCCTCGAGCCCGAACTCCTCCCACCCACGGTGCTCGAGGTGGATCCGGCAACCGGTGGGGATCGACTCGAACCGAACCTCGAGGATCGACGCCGCCAGCGGAGTGGGTGGCGAGCGGCCACCAGCGGCCGATACCGGCGGTGAACAGGTCGAACGCCTCGGCCGCCGATCTCGACAGCTCTCTCGCCTTGACCACGGGGTCGATCGATTCTGGGCTTCTCCTCATCGTTCCTCCTCTGGTTCTGCTCCTGTCGCGGCCTGCACGTAGGCGTCGAGCACGTCGTCCCACAACTGGTCGATCCACCGGCGGAGATCGGCAAGGCCGGCCGGGTCGGCGCGGTAGATCCGCCTGGCCCCGCGAGGCGTTGCCGTGACCAGTCTGGCGTCGCTGAGCACTCGCAGGTGCTGGCTCACCGCCGGTTGGGAGACCGGGAGCCTGGCCGCGACGGCACTGACCGAGCTCGGTCCGGTCCGGACGATGTCGTAGACCGCCCGCCTGGTCGGGTCGGCTAGCGCATGTAGCTGCTGGTCGATCTTGGGCCCGGCGTCGCGACCGGGGAACGGCGTGGGGGGCTCGGGGCTCGTCATCCGCCGTCATCGTACGCCGGGAGCTTTCATAAGTCTAGACTTATCTAAGTGTCTGCTTATGAGACAACCGGGGCTCGGCCTCTACGCTGGAGCTCGGGAGGATGACCACCATGTCGAGGACCACCCGCTATCTCAGACGCAAAGCCATCGAGCGAGCGCCGGCTCCCGTCCTCGACCTGGTCGGCAGGGCGGTGGTTCAGGCCGTCGATCGGGCGGTCGAGGATCGCTGGGATCGAGCTCTGGCGGTCGCCGCCGAGGCCGAAGGCGACACCGTCGAGGCCCGGATCCGGTCCATCTCGAGACGGTTCAGGACCGAGCTCGGTGCGATGGGGGCGGCCAGCGGTGCGGTCGCTGCGGCCCCCGGCCTCGGGACGGGTGCTGCCGTCACCGCACTGGTGGCCGACCTCGGATGGTTCGCCATGCGGGCCACGGACCTGATCATGGCCATCGGTGCCGTCAACGGTCACACCGCCTCGACCGTGGAGGAACGGCGGGCCTGGGTGCTGGCGATCCTGGCCTACGGCGAGGACGCGGCAGTGGTGTTCGCCACCCTGCTCGACGAGATCGACACGAGGGCGCTCGTCGGCGGGGAACGGATCAGCGCCCGCCTGGCCGGCCTGGCAGGAGGTGACGCCGCCACGCTCGACGCGCTGCGGCGGGTCAACGCCCGACTGGCAGCGAAGGTGATCGCCCGCTACGGCTCCCGTCGGAGCCTGCTCGCCGCAGGCAAGCTGCTGCCGTTCGGGGTGGGGGCGGTGGTCGGCGGTTCGGTGAACTACGCCGTGATCCGCATCGTCGGTTTCCAGACGGCCCGCTTCTTCGCGAGCTACGGCTCGCAACTGCCCTCGCCGCCGCCACCGACTCTGCAGGCGCCGTCGCCCCCAGCGATTCCGCCACCGACTCTGCAGGCGCCGTCGCCCCCAGCGATTCCGCCGCCGGCACCGAGAACGCCGCCGCCACCGGCACCCGGCAGCGAGCGGCTGCCGAACCCCCCGGCCACCCTGTCGGAGACCGATCGGAGGAACGCAATACCGACCACCGGTGACCCCTCCTGATCGCGTGCCGTCGCCGTCATCGGGCGGCTTCCCACCACCCGATGCGTAGCAGGGTCCGGTCGCCGCAGCGTGCTCGCGCCGGCTACATCACCTCGTCGACGCCGAGCTCGGCGAACGACTTGGCGACGTAGTTCGCCCGGAACATGTCGCGGAGCTTCGCTGCCGCAGCGTCGTAGGCCTCCTCGTCCTGCCAGGTGTAGCGGGGATTGAGCACCTCGCTCGGCACGCCGGGGCAGTCGCGGGGCATGGCCAGGTTGAAGATCGGATGGATCTCCGTCTCGACGTCGTCGAGGTCGCCGGCCAGCGCAGCGTCGAGCAGGGCTCGGGTGTGCTTGATCGACATCCTGGACCCGACACCGTACGGGCCACCGGACCAGCCGGTGTTGAGCAGCACGCACCTGGTCTTGTGATCCCTCATGTTCGTGGCGAGCAGCCTGGCATAGACCACCGGCTTGTGGCTCATGAACGGTGCGCCGAAGCAGGACGAGAAGGTGGCCTCGGGCTCGGTCACCCCGACCTCGGTTCCGGCGAGCTTCGAGGTGAAGCCCGTCACGAAGTGGTACATCACCTGCTGCTCGTCGAGGATCGACAGCGGCGGCAGCACGCCGAAGGCATCCGCGGTGAGCAGCACGATGGTCCGGGGGTGCGGGCCCGATGCGCCCGGCGCCACGTTGGGATTGCAGTCCAGCGGGTAGGCGAAGCGGGTGTTCTCGGTGATCGACTGGTCGCTGAGGTCCAGGTCCTGGGGATCGGTCTCGGCGAGATCCCGATCGGGCACGGGCGGCACGTTCTCGATCAGGGTTCCCTTCATCGACAGCGCGGCGGCGATGACCGGCTCGGCCTCCTTGTCGAGGTCGATCAGCTTGGCGTAGCAGCCGTTCTCGAAGTTCGAGATGCCGGCGTCGGTCCAGACGTGCTCGTCGTCGCCGATCAGCTGGCGATCGGCGTCGGCTGACAGGGTGGTCTTCCCCGTGCCGGAGAGACCGAACAGGATGGCCGAGTCACCGTCGCGCCCGACGTTGGCCGAGCAGTGCATCGACAGCTGGCCTTTCGACGGCAGCACGAAGTTCATGATGGTGAACATCGTCTTCTTGTTGACACCGCAGTAGTCGGCGCGACCGAGCACGAGCCCGACCCGATTCTCGATGTCGACGATGACCGCCCGCTCGGTGAGCGTGCCGTCCCGCTCCGGGACGCAGCGGAACGACGGGACGTTGATGAGCGTCCACCCCTCGCTGGCCCGATCGACGTCGCTGCGAACCCCCTTGGGGAACATGATGTTGCAGAAGTAGGCATGGGTGGCGTACTCGCCGATGAACCGGTACGGCTCGGCGAACTCGGTGTCCCAGCCGCAGAACACGTCGGTGGTGTAGAGGGTGGCGTTCCGACTGTTCAGGTGGTCGATCACCCGCGGCAGCAACGCATCGAAGGCCGCCGGGTCGAACTGCTGGAAGTCGGGCTTCCACCACAGCTCGTCCCTGACGCTGTCCCTGGCGACGGCGAAGGTGTCCTTCGTCGGTCGGCCGGTGCAGGTCGGGTCGGTGTAGAAGACCAGCGGCCCCTCCGTCCCGAGCTTCGTGGCGAAGGCCTTCTGGTCGTCCCCGGCCCCGTCGGGATCGACCCAACCACGATCGTTGGCGACGGCTTCGGCGAACAACTCGTCCTGGGACAGCTCCGATCTCAGGGTGACCGTCGTCAGCCCGAACTGGTCGTCCAGCTCGGTGGCGATGCTCACGGTGCCTCCCGTGTCGGCCGGAGGACCGGGGGCTCGACAGGGGGGCCGATCGTCACGTCTCGGACTCCAACCACGAGGGGGTGCCCATGTCCACCTCGGAGCCGAGTCGCAGGTCGATGGCCCGCGACTGGTCGTCCAGGTCGAACACGACCCGCTGTCCGGGCCGCAACATCCGGAAGACCGACCCTTCGAGGGCGTTGGCGGCGAGCTCGTATTCGACCATGTCGGCGGTGTCCGTGACGACGAGGCCGTCCCGTGTGACCGGATCGTATGTTTTGACGACACCCTGCAACGTGCTCACATCCTTCGATGGTTCGCTCGCCCGGTGCGGCAGCAGGCGGGGCAGGCCCGTCCCATTGCTGGCACGTATTGGGCGACGGCGACTCATACCAATATCCGATTGGGGGCGATCGTACTTCGCGCCCTGCGAAAGCGAAAGCGGGCGGGGGTCGGTATCACCCCGGGAAATCGCCGACATCGGCCCGAGGCATCCGGCCGGCCCGGGGCGCTCGTCCGGTACCGCCCGGGGGCGTCGGACGGGGCGGCTATCGTGGGGTGGAGATGAGCGACCGTGGTGTTCGGAATGCAGTCGATCTCACCCGCCTGGCTCGGCTCCCGGTCACCGAGCTGCGGGGCGTCGGCGACAAGAAGGCGAAGGGTTTGGCGAAGACCGAGATCTTCACCCTGCTCGACCTGATCACCCACTACCCCCGCAGATACCTCGATCGCACGAAGGAGGCCAGGATCGGCGAGCTGGTCGAGGGCGAGGAGGCCAGCGTCCTGGTCAGGGTCGACCACACCGCCAGCCGCCGGGTCAGGGGCGGCAAGGTCCTGGTCAGCTCCACGGTCAGCGACGGCAGCGGCACGCTCAGGCTCACGTTCTTCAACCAAGCGTGGCGGGAGCGTCAGCTGACCGCCGGGCGCCAGGCGGTGATCTACGGCAAGGTCGATCTCTACCGGGGCCAGCGACAGATGACCAATCCCGTCGTCGACCTCGTCGGCGACAAGACCGGTCGCATCATCCCGGTCTACCCCCAGTCGGAGAAGGCCGGCCTCAACTCGTGGGACATCGCAGAATGGGTGGCGGAGATCCTGCGGCGGACCCTGCCGCCGAGAGGTCGGGGGCTGGCGGATCCGCTGCCGCCGTACCTGCTCGACGAGCACGACTTCATCACCAGGGAGGCGGCCTTCCAGGGCATCCACCAGCCGGAGTCGATGGCCGAGGTGTACGAGTCCCGGCGCCGGCTCGTGTTCGACGAGCTGTTCCGGCTCCAGCTCGCACTGGTCCTGCGGAAGCGGGCCATCGAGCGAACCGAGATCGGCGTCGCCCACCTGATCGACGGGCCGCTGCTCAAGGGCTTCACCGAGATGCTGCCCTTCGAGCTCACCGGCGCGCAGCGGCGCGCCATCGAGGAGATCGCCCGGGACCTGGCCAGGCCGGTGCCGATGCACCGGTTGCTCCAGGGTGACGTGGGCGCCGGGAAGACGCTGGTGGCGGTGGCCACGATGCTGGCCGCCGTCGACGGCGGTCATCAGGCGGCGATGATGGCCCCCACCGAGATCCTGGCCGAGCAGCACTTCGCCGGCATCCGTCAGCTGCTCGACGGCATGACGGTCGATGCCGCCGGCTCGTTGTTCGCCGATCGGCCGCTGCGGGTCGAGTTGCTGACCAACCGAATCGGAGGCTCGGAGCGAAAGCGCATCCTCGGCCAACTGCTGACCGGGGAGGTCGACATCGCCGTCGGCACGCATGCCCTCATCCAGGACAACGTGCTGTTCGGATCGCTCGGTGCGGTGGTGATCGACGAGCAGCATCGCTTCGGGGTCGAGCAGCGGGCTGCGCTGAGCGACCGCAGCTACGGCGATGCGGTGCCGGACGTGCTGGTGATGACGGCGACGCCGATCCCCCGCACGGCCGCCATGACGGTCTACGGGGATCTCGACGTGTCGGTGCTCGACGAGCTGCCCCCCGGCCGGACCCCGATCGAGACCGTCTGGATCCCCGCCCCTGGCAACCTCGAGCAGCCGCCCGGTGCCACAGGCACCGCCGGGGCCACCCCCGATCTCGTCGCCGGGATGGACGCAGCGGAGATCCAGGACCGGCTCGACGCGATGTGGGACGAGATCCGTGACCAGATCGGCGAGGGACGGCAGGTCTACGTGGTCTGCCCGCTGATCGACGAGTCTGAGAAGCTGGAGGTGGCGTCGGCCGAGGCCACGTTCGAGCGGCTGTCGGAGGTCGAGCTCGACGGCTACCGGCTGGGGCTGTTGCATGGCCGGCTGACCCCGGCCGAGCGAGACCAGACGATGGAGCTGTTCCGCTCCGGCCACCTCGATGTCCTGGTGGCCACCACGGTCATCGAGGTCGGGGTGGACGTGCCGAACGCCACCGTGATGGTCATCCTCGACGCCGGCCGGTTCGGTATCGCCCAGCTCCATCAGCTGCGGGGTCGGGTCGGCCGCTCGTCCTACGTGTCGACGTGCTGGCTGGTCGGCGAGGTCACCACCGAAGACGGCGAAGCCCGCCTGCAGGCCCTCGTCGACTCGACCGACGGCTTCGAGCTGGCCGAGATCGACCTCGACCTGCGGGGCGAGGGCACGATCCTCGGCGAGCGGCAGAAGGGCCGCAACGATCTGAAGCTGGCGTCGCTGCGGCGGGACCGGGAGACCGTGGTGGCCGCCCGCCGGGCCGCCTTCGAGGTGGTCGACGCCGATCCGGGCCTCGAGTCCCATCCAGGGCTGGCCGACGAGCTCGCCCTGTTCCTCGAGCGCGAGGACGCCGAGTTCCTGCTCAAGGGGTGACGATCAGCCGTCACCGACGATGCGATCGAAGACCGCCCGGACCTCCTGCTCGGTCGTCCCTCGAAGGGGGAACGGGAACGGTAGGTCGCCGGCGACCCTGGGCAGCACGTGGATGTGGAAGTGGAACACGGTCTGCCAGGCCGCGGCACCGGTGGCGTGCAGTAGGTTCACGCCGTCGGAACCGAGGCGATCGGTCAACAGCCCGGCCACGTGCTTGGCCGAGCGGGCGGTGGCGGCCACGTCGGCGGCCGGGGTGTCGTGCAGGTCCACGGCGTGGCGCTTCGGCACGACGAGGGCGTGGCCGACGGTGATCGGATTGATGTCCAGGAAGGCGAGGGTGTCGTCGTCCTCGTGGATCCTCAGTGACGGAGCCTCGCCGGCCACGATGGCGCAGAAGACGCAGTTCTCGGTGGTGGGCTCAGTCATCGTCCGGTTGGCCGATCACCATGTCCCGGCGGGGCGACTGCACTCCTGAGCGGTGGGCTCAGTCATCGTCCGGTTCGCCGATCACCATGTCCCAGCGGTCGTTGCAGTCCCGGCAGCGGTAGGGGATGACGGTGCCGTCCTCGACCGGGCCGTCCTCGGGATGCCACCCGAGCGGGAAGCAGGTGCCGCCGCAGTCGACGCAGACGATTTCGGGTTCGGGTACGAGCACGGGGCTCACGATAGCTTGACAGCGATGCCGCGGTCGCCAGGAGAAGACGGATGCGGGTGATCGCCGGCACGGCGCGGGGCCGCAAGCTCCTGGCCCCGCCTGGTCGCCACACCAGGCCGATCACCGATCGGGCCAAGGAGGGCATCTTCAACATGCTGGAGTCGCTGGGCGGGGTGGCCGATGCCGTCGTGGTCGACCTGTTCGCCGGGAGCGGCTCGTTCGGCATCGAGAGCCTCAGCCGGGGAGCCGAGCGGGTGGTGTTCGTCGAGCGGGATCGTGACGCGGCCGCCATCCTGACCCGCAACCTGGAGGTGCTGGGCTTCACCGAGCGCGCCACCGTGTTGCAGCGGTCGGTCGTTGCTGCGCTCGGCGACCTGCCCGAATCGGATCTGGCCTTCTGCGATCCGCCATACGCCGATGATCCCTGGCCGGAGCTGCTCGGCGCCCTCCGGGCCGACCTGCTGGTCGGTCACGCCGACAGGCCGATCCCGCTCACCGATCGCTGGCGTGAGGTCAAGCGCCGACGCTATGGGAAGGCCCAGATCGTGATCGCTCGCCGGGTCGCACCCGCCGCCCACGATGATGGCGGTGTCGAAGGGTCGCCGTGAGCCACCGATCGGATCGGGCAAATGGATACCCACCACCGGAGGAGCGGCAGTGACGACTAGGTTTGTGGCAGC
>JAHELU010000199.1:0-734 GCA_024644005.1 Acidimicrobiales bacterium
CTGACGATCGACGTCGACGGGCTTGCCGTCGATGTGCGCGACGCACCGCCGGAGCTCCGGGTGGAGATCGACCGAGAGGAGGTCGACACCGATGATCGGTGACCGGATCGTGGCCGCGGTGTTCGACGTCGACGGGGTGCTGACCGACACCGCGCAGCTCCACTTCGTGGCCTGGCGCGAGCTGTTCGGCGAGGTCTTCGCCGAGCTCGGCGACCCCGGCGAACCGCCCTTCACCAAGGCCGACTACGACCGGTTGGTCGATGGTCGGCCCCGGTTCGACGGCCTTGTGGCCGTACTGGACGATCGCGGCCTGTCGGATCTGCCGTCGGCGGCGCTGGAGGAGCTCGGGGATCGCAAGCAAGCGCTCTACCTGGCCGCAGTCGACCGGTGCGGGGTGGCGGTGTTCACCGACGTGGTGCCCTGCCTCACCGCGCTGCAGGCGAGGGAGCTCCGCGTGGCGGCCGCATCGGCGAGCCGGAACGCCGGTCGCAACCTGACCGCAGCCGGACTGGCCGACACCTTCGACGCCGTGGTCGACGGCGTGACCGCCGCCGAGCTCGGCCTGGCCGGGAAGCCGGCACCGGACCTGTTCCTGGAAGCGGCCCGCCGGCTGGATGTCGATACCGGCCACTGCGTGCTGGTGGAGGACGCACTGGCCGGTCTCGAAGCCGGCGGCGGTGGCGGCTTCGGCCTCGTCGTCGGCATCGATCGCAGCCCGGGCGGCGGGCGGGGCC
>JAHELU010000199.1:744-7238 GCA_024644005.1 Acidimicrobiales bacterium
GACCAGCTCGGTGTCGACTCCCTGGTGGCGGTCCGATGACCGTCAACGTCACCGATGCCGTCCTCCCGGGCACCGAGGAGGGGTGGCTGATCCACTTCGACGTCGATGCCACCAACCGTCGCGTCGTCGAGTCGCTCGCTGCGATCTGCAACGGCCGGTTCGGCACCTGGGGGCTGTTGGACCATCAGGGCGATCTCGTCCCGGGGTCGACCGTCGCCTCCGGGGTGTACGACAGCGATGCCGTGCCGTCGTTGCTGGAGGGCCCGCGCTGGTCGGTGGTCGAGCTGGCCGGTCCGAACGACTGGCGGGAGACCGTGGAGCTCGATCTCCGGGCTGGCGTCGTCAGCGTGGAGCTCCATGGCCGCGACCCGGCCACCGGTGGCGACCGAGCCGAGCTGGTTCGGGCCACGCTGTTCGCGTCGATCGCCCGGCCGAGCGTGCACGTGCTCCGCGTCGAGGGCCCGGTCGGGACCATTGCGGACTGTCCGGCGCTGCTGGTGCCGGAGCTGCGACCGGGGCTCCGTATCGAGGCCGAGGAGACCGTCGATGGCACCAGTTGCGTCACCGTCACCAGCGACCGGGGCGGCATCACCGCCACCGCCACCCAGGCACTGCGCAACGACGAGGATCGCTGCACCCTGACCAGGTTCGCCAGCTACCGTCGCGCCTCGGACGACGACCGCGGCGAGGCCCACACGATCGGCGGGCTCGATCGCGTGGCCGCGATCGGCTACACCGACCTGCTGGCCGAGCACGGCCGGCGCTGGGCCGACCGATGGGCCGCCTGCGCCATCGACATCCCTGCTCGACCCGACCTCGAACGAGCGGTCCGCTTCGCCCAGTACCACCTCCTCGCGGCCTCCACCGAGGACGGCGAGGCGGCGATCGGGGCCAGGGGGCTGACCGGTCGGGCCTACCGGGGTCACGTGTTCTGGGACACCGACGTGTTCGTGGTCCCCGCCCTGTCGGCCATGGCTCCCGACCTGGCCCGATCGGCGCTCCGGTACCGGGTCAACCGGCTGTCGGCGGCCCGCCGCCGGGCCGCCGACGAGTCGCTCGCCGGCGCCCGGTTCCCCTGGGAGTCGGCCGACACCGGCTTCGAGGTGACCCCGACCGAGGGCCAGGACCTCCACGGGAACCTGATCCCCATCCTGACCGGGAGTCAGGAGGAGCACATCGTCGCCGACATCGCCTGGGCGATCATGAACCACGTGGCCTGGAGCGGTGACCGCCGGTTCCTCGAGACCGGGGGAGCGGCGGTCGTCTACGAGACCGCCCGCTACTGGCAGTCGAGGATCGAGCGGGACGGAGACGGCTCCGGCCACATTCGAGGGGTGATCGGACCCGACGAGTACCACGAGGCGGTCGACGACAACACCTTCACGAACGCCATGGCCCGCTGGAACCTCGAGACCGCGGCCGCCCTGGCCGAGCGATCGGGCGGTGCCCCGGAATCGGAGCGCCGAGCGTGGGCCGACACCGCCGCGGCCCTGGTCGACAACTACGACCCCGCCACCGGCACCCACGAGCAGTTCACCGGCTTCTTCGATCTGGAGCCGGTGCTGGCGGCCAGTATCGGCACGGCCCCGCTCCCGGCCGATGCGCTGCTCGGCCGAGAGCGAATCCACCAGATCCAGATCATCAAGCAGCCCGACGTCTTGATGCTGCACCACCTGCTGCCCGATGCCCTCCCGCCGGGATCGCTCGACCGGGACCTGGACGTCTACCTCCCGAGGACCGCTCACGGCAGCTCGCTGTCGCCGGCGATCACCGCCTCGGTGCTGGCCCGGGTCGACCGGGCCGCCGATGCGCTGCACTGGTTCGAGCTCGCGGCCCGACTCGACCTGGACGACATCAGCGACACCACCGCAGGCGGGCTCCACATGGCCACGATGGGAGGGGTCTGGCAGGCCCTGGCCCAGGGCTTCCTGGGCGTCAGGCCCACCGACGAGGCGGTCGTGGTCGACCCTCGGGTGCCTGACGAGCTCGGCACGGTCACCCTCCGGTTCCTGTGGCGGTCGGCCCCGGTCAGGGTCGATGCCTCGGCCGGCGGGCTCGAGGTGTCCAGCCCGACCGACATCGCGGTCGACGTGCCCGGCCTCGGTCGACGCCGAGGGAGACGAATCGGTGCCGTCAGGGGCGACAGCGGCTGGGAGGCGACGTGAGCCGGATCCTGGCCTTCGTCGACGACTCCCACCTGGGGTCGGCCGTGCGACAGGCCGCCACTGCGCTGGCCGACCTCTTCGACATCGACGTCGAGGAGGTGACCGTCACCGATCCGGCGGGAGCGCCGTCGCCGGAGCCGGAGGCCGCCCTGCTCAGCCACCTGGAAGCCGGCGACGTGGCCATGGGGGTGCTCGGCATCCGGGACCTGGCCGCCAAGCCCGAGTTGGTCGGCCACGTGGCGGCCCAGCTGTTGACCGACTCACCGGTACCGCTCGTGCTCGTACCCCCGGCCGACGGTGAGCTGCCGGCCGGCGAGCAGCGCTGGCTGCTACCCCTCGACGGCTCGGCCGACACGGACGGCGCCCTGTTGCCGGTGGCCGGCCGGCTCCGGGACGCCGGGGCCGGGATCGAGGTCCTGCACGTGTACAGCAGCCAGACCGTTCCCCGCTTCATCGAGTCGAGCGGGGACCTCGAGGTCCTGGCCAGCGAGTTCCTGCTCCGCCACGTCCCCGGCGTCGGCGACGACTGCCAGCTCCGCCTCGGCGACCCCGGCCAGGAGATCCTCGATCGGGCTCGTTCCGGGGACATCGACGGGGTGATCGTGGCCTGGCAGCAGGACCTCTCCCCCGGCCGGGCAGAGGTGGTGCGCCGACTGTTGCGCGAGCTCCGGCTACCCCTGCTGGTGGTTCCGATGACCGACGGCCGGTCCGGCGACGGGGCGAGCGATGGCTGAGATCGTCCTGGTCCAGGAGTCGCCGGTGCGGTGGCGCATCGAGCGGACCGGCGCCATGCGGGTTCCCGGCGTGGTCTTCGCCTCCGAGGCGCTATTGCCCGGCGTTGCCGGCGATCGCTCCCTCGAGCAGGTGGCCAACGTGGCAACGCTGCCGGGGATCGTCGGTGCCTCCTACGCCATGCCGGACGTGCACTGGGGCTACGGCTTCCCGATCGGCGGCGTGGCCGCAACCGACGTGGAGGACGGCGGCGTGATCTCCCCGGGCGGCGTCGGGTTCGACATCTCCTGCGGTGTCCGCCTCCTCGTCTCCCCGTATCGGCGATCGGACATCGCGGATGCGCTGCCAGGCCTCATGGACGAGCTCGACCGGCTCGTGCCGACCGGGATGGGCCCCGGTGCGGTGTGGGATCTCGACGACCGCCAGCTCCGGCGGGTGCTGGCCGAGGGGGCGGCGTATGCCGTCCGAGAGGGTCACGGCACCCAGCGTGATCTGGAGCGATGTGAGGACGGCGGGGTGCTGGCCGGGGCCGATGCCGGTGTCGTGAGCGATCGGGCGCTGGCCAGGGGGCTCCATCAGCTCGGCAGCCTCGGCTCGGGAAACCACTTCCTGGAGCTCCAGGCGATCGACCGGATCCTCGATCGACCGGTGGCCGACCGGTTCGGCCTCTCGGAGGGTCAGGTGTGCGTGATGATCCACTCCGGCTCCCGGGGGCTCGGGCACCAGATCTGCACCGACCAGGTGAAGCGCATGGAGTCGGCCATGACGTCGTACGGCATCGAGGTGCCCGATCGGCAGCTGGCCTGCGTCCCTGTCCGATCGCCTGAGGGCAGGGCCTACCTGGCCGCCATGGCCGCTGCCGCCAACTACGGGCGAGCCAATCGCCAACTGCTGGGCCAGGCCGTTCGATCGGCGTTCGAGCGGGCCGTCGGGGCAGGGGAGCTGGAGCTGCTGTACGACGTCTCCCACAACCTGGCCAAGCTCGAGACCCACCGGATCGACGGCGAGCCCCGTCAGCTCTGCGTGCACCGGAAGGGGGCGACCCGATCGCTGCCCCCGGGACACGGTGACCTGCCGCCGGACCTGGTCGATGTCGGCCAGCCGGTGCTGGTGCCCGGCTCGATGGGCACGGCCTCCTATGTGCTGGTTGGCGTGGCGGGGGCCGACGCCTTCCACTCCTGCTGCCACGGGGCCGGCCGGACGATGAGTCGGACCGCGGCCAGGAAGCAGACCTCCGGCAAGGCGTTGCGTCGAGAGCTGGCGTCGGTCGGCATCGAGGTCCGGGCCGCCTCGAATCGGGGCCTCACGGAGGAGGCACCGTTCTCCTACAAGGACGTCGACGCGGTCGTGGAGACGGTGGAGCGGGCCGGCCTGGCCCGGCGGGTGGCCCGACTGGTGCCCCTCGGTGTGGTCAAGGGCTGAGCGGTCACACGTATCACACGTCGATCAGGAACCGGCAGCGGACCCCGTCCGGTCCCGTGAGCAGCTCGAACCCCGAGCGGGACACCGCCTTGGGGCCCGATCCGATCGGCTCGACGGTGGTGCGGTCGGCCATCGTCAGTCGCAGCTCCAGGGCTCCGCCGTCCACCGCTCGGACATCGGCCCCCACCGGGACGTCCCGCTCGGTGTCGAGAACGAAGATCAGCCCCTCCACGGCGTCGAGCGGCATCGTCTCCGGGCTGGCCGCTGCGATGGGCAGGCCGTGGTGGCCGACCACGACCGCTCCGGACCGATCGACGCACGCGTCGACGACGGCCGTGACGGCCTCCTCGCAGCAGCCGGGGAAATCCGGAGCCCACGCCTCGAGGATCACATCTGCGGTGTGGGGCAGGGCCCGGTGTCCACGCCCGGTCTCCGTCATCAGCAGCCGGCCGCCATCGCCTCCCCGGTCCGGAGATCGGCGAAGAGCTCGGCGTAGCGGACGAGATGCCGGGCGGTCAGGTAGTCGCTGATCACCCGCTGCCTGGCCGCCCGGCCCAGTCGGTCAGCCAGGCTCGGGTCTCCGAGCAGGGTGCAGACGGCAGCACCGCAGGCATCGAGGTCGGTCGGATCGTCGATCAGCAGGCCGTGGTCGCCGTCGACGATCTGGTCCTGGATGCCGCCCACCCTGCTGGCCACGATCGGTCGCGCCTTCCACATCGCCTCGGTCACGGTCAGCCCGAATCCCTCCTCCAGGCTCTTCTGCACGACGACGGCGGCGTGCCGCTGCAGGGCGTTGACGATCGCACCGTTCTCGTCGAGGTCGGCCATCGGCAGGCAGACGAGCTGGATCCGCCCCCGGGCGGCATCGGGGAGGGCTCGCCAACGCTCCACGCAATCGTGGTACACCTCGGCGCCCTCGGGATCGTCGGAAACGCCGGTCACGCTCGGCCCGACCAGGGCGAGGTTGGCGCCGGTGGCGGGAGCGACCGCGGCGGCGAAGGCCGCCATCACGCCGTCCATGTCCTTGAGCCGATCCCAGCGCGAGATCTGGACCACCAGTGGCGTGTCGGCGTCGGGGGCGGGACCGTCCCGGACGATCTCGGCCACGGACTCGACGGAGCGTACGGAGCCGAAGCGGTCGACGAAGCGGGCCCACCCGGACAGGGGCGATCCGGCCACGACCCCCACCCGATGCAGGATGGCCAGGATGCTCGGGTCGTCCAGCTCGATGTTCTTCGGCGAGAGCGGGTCGATCGACGGCGGAATGATCCTGGCCCGGTCGCGGAGGAACGGCGGGACGTGTGACGCCCGGGAGAAGATCACAGCGTCGGCAGCACGCACATCCCGGGCCAGGAACCGCCACGAGCGCTCGACGAGCCGGTTCGACTCGTCGGTGCCGATGTGGCACCGCCAGATCACGGTCGCCCCTGCCGCCCGAGCGGCGGGCACCAGGCCGGCGGTCTGGGGGTCGTGGAGCACCACGATGTCTCCGGCGTCGACGACCGAGCGCAGCCCGTCGGCCGCTGCGGCCAGAACGGCCGAGTAGTGGTCCCGTTCGGCGCCCGCCAGGGGACCGCCGTCACCCTCGTTGCCGTGCAGCCCGTTGTGGAGCCGCTTGGTCACCTGGAAGAAGCGCTCCTCACCAGCCACCACGAGCCAGCGCGTGTCGAGGCCCGACCCCCTGCTGTAGCCGAGCAGCGAGCGAAGGATCTCCGCCACCCCGCCCCCGGCGGCGGTGGAATTGACGTGCCAGATCGTGGCTGGCCCGAGCAGGTCACGGGTGGTTTCGGCCGCGACCTCGAGCTCGGCCGTGTCCACGTATCGGCTGAGGAGCCCAGGATCGAGAGCGGGAAACGAGACTTCGTCGAGACCGCCAGCAGCGCCCATGGCGGCAAAGAATCGCACAACGGCCGGCCGTCCACCAGAGCACATGTCTCCGAGCCCACCGGATTCCTCGATCTTTCGGGGTCTCGGCCCGTCCCTGATCGTAGGCTTGCGGCGTGGGTACCGGACTGGTCACCGACCTCTACGAGCTGACGATGGCCGCCAGCTATCTGAAGCGGGGGATGGACGAGCCGGCCACGTTCAGCCTGTTCGTTCGCCGGTTGCCCCCCGAGCGGGGCTTCCTGGTGGCTGCGGGTCTCGAGGGAGCGCTCCGGGCGCTGGAGTCGCTGG
>JAHELU010000200.1 GCA_024644005.1 Acidimicrobiales bacterium
TGGATCCGCAGCGTCGAGGTGAGCGAGGCCAGGGCCTCCTCGTCGAGGTAGGTCGGGTCGTAGCCGTAGTGGCTGCGCCGGCTCCCCGGCTCCTCCCTGGCCACGACGTGGCCGGCCCGGCCGTACCGGTCGAACAGCCGCTCGACGTCGTCGAAGAACAGGGTGTCGCAGTCGACGTAGAGGGCGGAGCGGGGATCGATCTCGGCCAGCACCTCGAAGTTCCAGAACTTGTGGAGTAGCGGGTAGTGGACCAGCGACGGCGCCGCCTCGGGCACGATCTCGGCCAGCCGGGTGCCGTAGTCGGGCCTGGTCACCAGGTCGGCCCGATGGCGCCGGCCCAGCTCGGTCAGACGACCATCGCCGGGGCCGTGGACGAGCACAGCCACCGGGATCGACCGGTTGTGCCGGCGGAGCCCCTCGAGGCTGGCATCGAGTTGGTCGAGCAGATGGCCGCAGTCCCTCGTCGGCGACAGCGACAGCGAGTAGTGGACCAGCCGCTCAGCCGGCATCGCACCACCCCGGGTTCCCGGTTGCGCCGTGGTCGTGATTGCCTGACATCGCCGTACCGCCCTCCGATTCGTCCCAGGAGATCGTTGCACAACTGGTCTCGATTGCAACCAGGACTCCGGATTGGCGGTCCGTGATACGCGATTCGTCGAACCTCGCCTCGGACCCCGGGAGGTTCCGCCCTGGCCGGAGGCACCTGGTCGGCGTCTACGGTATGGGCAACCACCAGGGCCGGACGACGGCGTCCGGCCGACGAGGGAGCGGATCATGAGCGTGCTGTCAGCGGACGACCCGGTGTCGAACACCGACCTCGAGACCGAGGAGCTCGAGGAGGAGGCGTCCTTCGCCGGGGGCGGTGAGGAGGTGGCACCCGGAGCCGATGGCCTCGAGGCGATCGCGGCCGAGCTGGCCGTCGACCTGAGCTTCGGCGAAGCGGCCGCAGCCGCGCCGGTTCCGTCGATGATCGGCCTCCGCAGCGCCACCGAGGCGTCCTACGACGTGGTCAGCACGGCGATGGCCGGCGGGGCGGAGAGCGTGATCGGCGACGACGGCCGCCGGCGGATCCGCAACACCGACGCCTACCCGTGGCGGGTCCACGCCGCCCTGCGGATCACCGCCCGGGACGGCTCGCAGTGGATCGGGACCGCCTTCTTCATCTCCCCCCGGGTGCTGGCCACCGCGGGTCACAACCTCTTCTTCCACGGCAGGGTCGCCGCCCGGCGGGGCTGGGCCCGGTCCATCGACGTGATGCCGGGCCGGGACGGTGACGAGCTGCCGTTCGGCACCGCCGTCAGCACCCGCCTCCACAGCGTTCGGGGCTGGACCCAACCAGACGGCGGTGACCCCGATCCCGACTACGACTACGGGGTGATCGTGCTCGAGGAGTCCGAGGCGCTCGGCAACCAGACCGGTTGGCTCGGGGTCGGCACCTACAGCAACTCGACGCTGCGGTCCCTCACCGGCAACCTGTCCGGCTATCCCGGCGACCGGGGCAACGGCCGGGAGCAGTGGTACATGGCCCGTCGGATCGACTCGGTCGGGACGAGGCGGATCTTCTACGACATCGACACCTTCGGCGGTCAGAGCGGCAGCGCGGTCTACCGGATCAGGGACGGCAGGCGCTACGCCGTCGGCATCCACGCCTACGGTGTCGGCGAGCGGCCACTCAACTCGGCCACCAGGATCAACCGGGCCGTGTTCGACAACCTGTCGGCGTGGAAGCGGGACCACCCATGACCGATCGCCCGGCGGCAGGCCGGTGAGGGTGGCGGAGGCGATCGGTCGCCCGCCGGGGTCGACGGTCACCGTCGAAGGCTTCCTCGTCGAGGACGACGGCACGCTGATGGTGGCCGACCTGCTGGCCGAGTCCTACCCGCCCCAGCCCGGCGGCGCGGTGCTGGCGGTCGAGGGACCCGGCCTCGATCGACTGGCCGAGGCGGCGGCCGGCACGCTGCATGCGGCCGGTCCCATCCGCTGGCTCGACCAGCCGACCACCGTGACCGGCACCGTCGAGGGCGACCGGCTCGTCGTCGCCGAGCCGGACGATTCCGGCGGCTGAGGCCCCCGCCGCCGCCTCGATCAGATGATCTGATTTCCTGTCGGAAGTCACGGCAACCGAAGCGGCCCGCCGATTCGCCGACCTGCTCGATTCGGTCGAGCACGACGGCCAGTCCTACACGATCATTCGCCACGGCAAGGCGGTCGCACAGATCGAGCCGGTGTCGCGCGGTCGAGGGGCCGACACCAAGAGCTTGCTCCGGCGACATCGACCGGACAAGAGGTGGGCTGACGAGCTCGAGGAGATCAGGAACCTCCTCGAGGTCGACGAGCGATCGTGAGCCTGCTTCTCCTCGACACGACGTTCCTCATCGATGCCGAACGCGGCGACGCCGAGCTCGATCGGCTCGTGCACGACGACGACGATGTGGCCATTGCGGCGATCACTGTGGCCGAGCTCGCGGCGGGAGTCCTGCTCGCATCGACAGGCCGGCGTGCGCATCGGCGAGCGTATGTCGACGACGTGCTCGCGACAATACCGATTCTGCCCTACGACCGAGTGGTAGCGCTCGAACACGCCGAGCTCCTCGTCGCCGTGCGACGATCCGGGCGACCTCGGGGCGCCCATGACCTACTGATCGGCGCCACAGCCCGGGCGTTCGGGCGCACCGTGGTGAGCGCAGATGCGACCGCATTCGACGATCTCCCCGGTGTCGACGCGATCGACCATCGATGAGCCGGCCGCACCTGTGGGCTGTCGACCGGTCGAGGGCTCAGACCCGGCCCTTCAGCATCAGGTTCCAGTAGAGGAAGGGCAACCCGTACTTCTTGAGGTACCACATGTCCCTGCGTGGCTTGAGGGTGTCGATCAACGGGATGGAGGGCGCCGGCCGCATCGAGTAGTCGAACTCGGCCAGCAGCATCGCGGAACGAGAGGTCACGAGCGGGCACGAGGAGTAGCCGTCGTACCGCTCGGTCGGGTCGCCCCCGTCCAGCCGGCGGATGACGTTGGCCGCCACCACCGGCGCCTGCTTGCGGATGGCGGCTCCGGTCTTGGAGTTCGGGGTCGAGCCGGCGTCGCCGAGCGAGAACACGTTCGGGTAGCGGACGTGCTGGTGGGTGTGCTTGTCCACCTCGACGTAGCCGTTCGGGGTGCTGTCGGCCAGCGGGCTGGCCTTGACCCAGTCCGGGGCCGACTGGTGGGGGACGACGTGCATCATGTCGTAGGCCAGGGTGAAGTCCCCACCACCGTCGCTGCCGCCGGCGTCACCGACCGGGACGAACCGGGCCTTGCGGCCGTCGGCATCGACCGACTCGAGCTCGGCGCTCAGATGCAGGTTGATGCCGTAGTCGGCCACCACCTCCCGGAGCGGTGCGGCGAACTCCGGCACGCCGAAGATGTCCGGCGTCGGCACCACGAGGTGCACGTCGATGTCGTTCAGCACGCCCTGGTCCCGCCAGTAGTCTGCGGCCAGGTAGGCGATCTTCTGCGGCGCCCCGCCACACTTGATCGGCCCGCTCGGCATCGTGAACACGGCGCTGCCCGAACGGGTGGAGCGGATGAACTCCCAGGTCCTCGGGGCGAGATCGTAGGTGTAGTTCGACGAGACCCCGTTCCGGCCGAGGGTGGCCGAGACGCCGGGGATGCGATCCCAGTCGAGCTGGATGCCCGGGCAGACCACCAGCACGTCGTAGCCGATGGACCTGCCGCCGTCGGTGTGGACGGTGTTGTTGTCCGGGTCGAACCCTGCCGCCGCGTCCTTGATCCAGGTCACGCCCTTTGGCATCACCGACGCTTGCGGGCGCCTGGTCTTGGCCTGCTTGGCGCAGCCCCCGCCGACGAGCGTCCACAGTGGCTGGTAGTAGTGGTGCTCCGCCGGATCGATGACCGCCACGTCGGCTATCTTGCGCCCGAGTCGAGCGGCGACCGAGATGCCGGCGGTTCCTCCACCGACGATGACGACCCGATGATGGTGGCTGGTGGTCATGGCAGCGCCCCTTGTTTCTCGTTCCCTGCTTTGCACAGTTCTCTGCTTTGTACAGTTCTCTGCTTTGTACAAAAGTACGGTCATTTAGCCGGGAGGTCAAGCGAGAGGCCGAGCGAGAGGCCGAGCGAGAGGCCGAGCGAGGGGCCGGGACGCCGGCCGCCCGGCGGTCAGGCGTTCTTGATCAGCAGGCCGCCGTCGACCGGGAGCACGGCCCCGGTCATGTACCGCGACGCCGGGAGGCAGAAGTTGAGGGTGCCATGGGCCACCTCCTCGGGCTCGCCGTACCGACCGATGGCCGTGCGCCGCTTGGCGAAGATCTCCTTGTGCTCGTCGGGGATCTCGGCGGTCATGCCGGTCCTGATCGGACCGGGGCAGATGCAGTTCACCGTGATGCCCTCCCGGCCGAGCTCGACCGCCAGTGACTTGGTGAGACCGATCACCCCGTGCTTGGCCGCGGTGTACGGGCTGGCGAACTTGGTGGCCCCCCAACCCTCGGTCGAGGCGATGTTGACGATGCGGGCAGCGTCGGATCGCCGCAGGTGGGGGAGGGCGGCCCGGATGACCCGGGTCTGGGCGGTCAGCAACACCTCGAGCGAGATCGCCCAGTCGTCCTCGTAGGTCTCGCTGTCGATCGGGGCGAACCGCGAGATCCCGGCGTTGTTGATCACGATGTCGAGCCCGCCGAACCGGTCGACGATCTCGGAGACCACCCGACCGACCCGTTCTGCGTCCGCCACGTCTAGGGTCCACCCGCCGGCCGAGCCCCCTGCGGCCTCGATCTCGTCCACCACCGCGTCCACCCCGGACCGCTCGAGGTCGGTCACCGCGACATGGGCCCCCTCGTCAGCGAAGAGGTGGGCGGTGGCCCGACCCATGCCCGATGCCGCGCCGGTGACCAGGGCCACCCGCCCCTCGACCGAGCGACTCAACTGCGACAACCGGCTCATGGCTCCTCCGAGACCTCCTGCGTGACACTGCGCCACCGGCGGCGTGACACTGCGCCACCGGACAGAAGCCTGGCCGGTGCCGGCCGGACCGGCAACTCCTCCGGTCGGCGCTGCAACGGCCGCTGGCCGAGTGCCAGGTGCCACACCGGTTTCGGGCTCCGGCTTTTCTCCGTCGACCGGGCCGGGCGGTACTCTCCAGAGGTGACCGACGCCCCCGCCCCCCACCCCGGATCCTGAGGTGCGGCACGGCGTACTGACTGGGACGGTTGCGACCTCATCTCGGCCCGGCTCCGACCTCACCTCGGCCCGGTGGCTGATCATCGGGGCCATGGGGGCCAGCGCCGTCGTGTCCCACGCCCTGGCCCGCTCGACGTTCCCCATCCTCCTGCCGGCGATCGAGTCCGAGCTGCTGAGCAGCCGACAGCAGTCCGGCATCCTCGGGTCCGCCAACTTCGTGGCCTACCTGCTCGGGGTCGCACTGGTCACCCTGATCAGCGGTCGGGTGGAGCCGATCCGGCTCCTGATCGGCGGCTTGGCGGCGGCGATCGCCGGCTTCGCCGTCCTGGCCACCGCCGGCGGCCTGGCCACCCTGGCAGCCGGTCAGGCCCTCACCGGTCTCGGCAGCGCCGGGATCTGGATGTCGGCCCCGGCCATCGCCACCGGTGCAGCAGCGCCCAACCGCAGGGGCATGGTGATGGGCTTCATGTCGTCGTCGATGGGCCTCGGCATCCTGGCCGCCGGGCAGGGCACGAACCTCGTGCGAGCCGTCGCCGGCGACGATCAGCTGTGGCGGCCGACCTGGGTCGCCGCCGGGGTGTTCACCGGCCTGGTCGTGGCGATCGTGGCCTTCGTCGTCCGGGTCCCGGCCACCGATCCGGTCACGGGCGGGATCAGCATCTCCCGGCTGCGGACCGTGCCCCGGTGGATCGTGCTCAGCGTCGGCTACTGGCTGTTCGGGCTGGTGTCGTCGTCCTTCCCGGGGTTCTTCGGCCTGTTGCTCAAGGACCAGGGGTTCTCGCCCGGCCACATCACCAACCTGTTCTCGCTGCTCGGCCTGGCTGCGGTGATCGGGGCGATCAACCTCGGCCGCATCTCCGATCGGATCGGGCGGCGGCCGGTCCTCACGGCGACGATGGCGGCCATGGGCGTCTCGGCCGCGCTCGCCCTCGTCGGCCGCGAGCCGTATGCGGCCATAGCCATCATGGTGTTCGGCGCCGCCTCGTTCACGTTCCCGGTGATGGTGCTCTCCTACGTCCGTGACCACCTCGAGGACCGGGCGTTCACGAACGCCCTGGGAGCGCTGACCATCGTCTACGGCTCGGCCCTGATCCTCGCCCCGACCGCGGCCGGCACCGTCGCCGACACCGCTCTCGGCCTCGAGGCGGTCTTCGTCGGCCTGGCTGCGATCTGCGCTGCCGCCGCCGTCACCATGTGGCTGCTGCCCGCAAGACCGGGAGCCGAGCGGTGACCACCGACGACAAGTCCCCCACCATCGCCCCCGACCGGGTCTCCGCGCGGCCGGTCATCGCAGCCGGCGGTACCGAGGATCGCCGCTACCAGCGGCTGCTGCTCGGGGTGGTCATGCTGGCGGTGATGACGTTCGGGTCGCTGATGACCATCGTCACCGTCTCGCTCGACCTCATCGCCAGCGACATCGGCTCGTCGCGGGCCACGCTGACCTGGATGATCACCGGCTTGATGCTGGCGATGGCCGTCGCCACCCCGATCGCCGGCAAGCTCGGCGACATCAGGGGCCATCGCAGGATGTTCCTGCTCGGCCTCGCCGGCGGGGTGGTGACCACCCTGGCGTCCGCCGCGGCGTGGGACGACGTGTCGCTGATCACGTTCCGGGTCCTGTTCGGCCTCAGCGGGGCGATGATGATGCCGAGCGGCATGGCCCTGATGATGCACGCCTACGCCGCCGACCGTCGGGCCACCGCCATGGGCTGGTACCAGTTCGCCATGACCGGGGCCCCGACCCTCGGACTCGTGGTGGGAGGACCGCTGATCGACATCGTCGGCTGGCGAGCGATCTTCGTCGGGTTCGCCGGCGTCACCCTGGCTGCGCTGGTGCTCGGCCACCGGGTGCTGCGACCGACCCCCCGCCAGGGCGACCAGCCACTCGACTATCTGGGGGCGATCACCCTGGCCGGCGCGGTGCTGGCCGGCCTGCTGGCGGTGACCAGCCTGAGCGCCCAGGTCCGCAATGGCTCGCTGGCCGAGGCCCTCACCGACCCGACGGTGCTCGGGCTGGCCGCCCTCGGCCTCGCCGCCGCCGCCGGCTTCGTCGCTGTCGA
>JAHELU010000034.1 GCA_024644005.1 Acidimicrobiales bacterium
TTCTCCCGCATCATCGATGGTGAGATACCGTCCCGGATGGTCTGGGAAGACACCCATTGCGTCGCCTTCCTCGACGTCCGTCCACTGGCCCCCGGACACTGCCTGGTCGTCCCCCGGGCCGAGGTCGACCACTGGACCGAGCTCGACCAGGAGCTGGCGACCCACCTGATGGCGATCGGCCAGGTCATCGGTCAGGCCCAGATGACGGTGTTCGACCCGGCCAGGATCGGGCTCATGATCGCCGGTTTCGAGGTGCCCCACGTCCACCTCCACATCATCCCGGCCGACTCGATGGCCCAGTTCGACTTCGCCACCGCCGACACCGATCCGGACGCCGCCGAGCTCGATCGCCACCTCATCGCCCTCCGGCGGGCCTTGGCCGACGCCGGTCACGGCGGCGTCTCGACCCGCTGAAGGGCGCGCCGGGCCCGACGTCGCCGTCAGCTGACCCTGCGACGCAGGGCGAGCGCGCCGGCGACCAGCACGGCTGTCATGGTGGCCGCCGCCCCGATGACCACGGTGAGCGGGCCATCGTCGCCACTACCGGGCGCGGTGGGCGACAGCGCCCCGGTCTCGGCCCGGTCCACGGTCGACGACGAGGCCCCCTCGAGCGCTCCCGTCGCCCCGGTCCGGGCGGCCTGCTCTTGAGGCTGCAGGGTCACCGACGGTGCCTCGGTCGGGCTCGGCTGCGGCGCGACGGCTGCCACCGCATCCCTTCGGGCCGCGCTGACCCTGGTCGGTAGCTCGGTGGCCAGGAGGCCGTAGGCGAAATCGCCGGGGCACGAGGTGGTCGACATGTCACGGTGGCCGGAGATGGTTGCGGCGGTCACCGCTGCACCGGCCGGCCAGCGGTTCGATCCTCGGGAGACGAAGTCGACCGATGCCCCGGGGGTGGTGTCGATGTCGTGGCGCTCGGCCAACCAGGCCAGGAGGCGAACCAGGCTCTCCGTCGCCTCGGGGCTGACCTCCACCCGGCTGTGGTCGCCGATCAGGCTGCACAGCAGGGCGAAGCCCTGGGAGCCGCCGGTGGCGTCACCCCGGACCGGACCGTCGATGCTGCCGGCCCTCGCCTCCCAGATGCCACCGAATCGATCGACGAAGAAGTTGTAGGCCACGTCGGGCCAACCCTTCTCGGGCCCGGTGTGGAACCGGTGGAATTCCCGGATCTGGTCGACGACCTCGTCGGGACCGTAGTCGTTGGTCGATGCCGTGTGATGGACCAGCAGGAACCGCACGTCGTCCTCGGCCAGTATCTCACCGGTGACCGCCAGATCGGCCCCCCAGGCGGAGCGGGGCCGGATCTCGGGCTTCAGCAGCCCGAGGACCGCTTCGGGATCGGGGGCGGCCGATGCCCGAGCCTGCGCCGGCTCGGCCCGGAGCGACGACCAGACGAGGGCTGCGCCACCGAGGCCGAGAACGGCCCGGCGGCTCATCGGGACGGGATCCGGCCCCGGCCTCAGCGGTTGCCCGATCATCGGGATGGGATCCGGCCCCGGCCTCAGCGGTTGCCCGGTCATCGGGACGGGATCCGGCCCCGGCCTCAGCGGTTGCCCGGTCACGGATGTTCAGCCTAGACACTCCCGGCCCGGTCCGGCGCTTCGCCACCCCGGTCGGCCCTGCCATGATGGCGGCGCAGTAATCTTGGTCGGATGCCACGACCGGAACGGCCGACGATGCCGGGCTACGGGGTGCCGGACGACCTCGACGGCGTGCTGGACTGGAACTGGGCGTCGACCCGGCTCGAGCGGTCGCTCAACTACTGGGTGGCCACCGCCTCGGCCGAGGGTCGGCCCCATGCAATGCCGGTCTGGGGTGTCTGGCTGCCAGAGACCGAGCGGTTCGTGTTCTCCTGTGCCCCGCGGGCCCGCAAGGCCCGCAACCTCAGGGCCAACCCCCGGATCGTGGTCACGGCGGACGACAGCGTCGAGGTGGTCGTCGTCGAGGGAACGGGTCACGCCGGAGCGGGCATTCGGCATCATCGAGCGGGCGGAGGAGTTCGGGCCCCGGGCCACCCGCTGGGTGTGGTAGCCCCCGAGGTGGGCCGAGCGTAGGATTGGCGGCTCCCAAGGGCTAGAAAGGAGCCGACATGACCACCCCGCTCCGCTCCACCGCCCCACCGGCCTCCCCGCCTCGCCGCCCTGCAGCCCGCAGGGCCGGGCCGCTGGTGCTGGTCCTGATCGCGCTCGCCGTGCTGGTGGCCGGGTGCGGCAGCGGCCCGGGTACCCGCGAGGAGTTCATCGACATCCTCACTCGGAACCCGAACCTCACCACCGAGGAGGCCACCTGCATCAGCGACGCCGTGTTCGCCCGCTACGGGGCCGACGAGGAGGCGCTCGGCAAGATCTCGGCCGCCCCCGACTTCGAGTACCTCCGCGGTGAGGAGGGGGTCCCCGGCTTCGCCGAGTTCTACGACGACACGGTCCTGAGCTGCTCCCAGGTCGGACCGACGTCGAGCTGACACCGCCGGGGGGCGGTCTGCGATGCACTGACGACGCCCGGGGGGTCTGCGATGCACTGACACCGCCGGGGGGCGGTCTGCGATGCACTGACGACCCCTGGCGGTCAGCGGTCACAGACGAGCGGCGTCGACGATCTCGTAGTGGTAGCCCTGCTCGGTCAGGAACCGCTGGCGGCGTGCGCTGTGCTCCTGCTCGACGGTGTCACGTGCCACCAGCGAGTAGAAATGGGCCTGCCGCCCGTCTCGTTTCGGTCGGAGCAGCCGGCCGAGCCGCTGGGCCTCCTCCTGTCGGCTCCCGAAGGTCCCGGACACCTGGATCGCCACCGACACCTCCGGCAGGTCGAGGCTGAAGTTCGCCACCTTCGAGACCACCAGGGTCTCGATCGTGCCGTCTCGGAGCTGATCGAAGCGGACCTGCCGCTCGCGCTGTGGTGTCTCGCCGGTCACCAGCGGCAGATCGAACCGCTCGGCGACGGTCCGCAGGCCGTCGAGATAGCTGCCGATGATCAACGTCGAGTCCCCGCGGTGTCGTCCCAGGATCGAACCGACGACGTCGATCTTGGCCCCGATCATGGCCGCCGCCCGCGCCTTGCCCCGGCGGTCAGCCCTGGCGTGGGCCAGTCGCTCGGCGTCGGTGGGGACGACACGGACCTCCACGCAGCGGGCTGGGGCGATCCAGCCCTGCAGCTCGAGCTCCGACCACGGCACGTCGAACCGCTTCGGCCCCACCAGGGTGAACACATCCGCCTCCCGGCCGTCCTCCCGCACCAGGGTGGCGGTGAGGCCCAGCCGGCGCCTGGCCTGGATGCCGGCGGTGAGGTTGAACACCGCGGAGGGGAGGAGGTGCACCTCGTCGTAGATGACGAGCCCGAAGTCGCCGTTCTGGATCAGCTCGATGTGCCGGTACCGGCCGTCGCGCTTCGTGGCCATCATCTGGTAGGTGGCGAGGGTGATCGGCCGGACGTCCTTCGCCCGGGCCGAGTAGTGGCCGATGTCGCGCCGGTCGATCGTCGTGAACCGCAGGAGCTCCCGCTCCCACTGGGTCAGCGACGACTGCCCGGTGGCCAGCACCAGGGTGTTGGTGCCGACGGCGGCGGTGGCGGCGATGGCGGTCAGCGTCTTGCCGGCCCCGCACGGGAGCACGATGACCCCCGTTCCCGCCGGTAGCCAGCTCTCGACGGCCTGCCGCTGATAGGGCCGCAGGTGCACGTCGGACCGCAGTTGGAGCCCGAAGCCGGCGCCGGGGCTGAGCGCAGCCCGGTCGTCGGCCGGCCAGCGAAGGCTGGTCAGGGCCTGCTTCAGGCGACCGCGGTCCAGCGCGTCGACCGCGACGGAGCGACCATCGAGTCGAACCCCGGTGAGCCGGGCCACGGCGGCGTCGTCGAGCAGCTCGTCGAGCAGTGATGGCTCCTCGGCCCGGAGCACGAGACCGGCGATCCCGTCGGGTCCGGATTCGAGCGCCACCCGCCCGAAGCGGTTCATGGTCTCGAGGACCAGGGCGATCGTGGTCTGGGGGACCGGGGCCGCTGCGAAGCGTCCGAGCACGTCGACCACCTCGGCCACCTCGACCCCCGCCGCCTTGGCGTTCCACAGGCCGAGATCGGTGAGGCGGTACGTGTGGACGTGGCCCGGTGACCGCTCGAGCTCGGCGAAAGCGGCCAGCTCGGCCCGGCACCGCTCGGCCTCGGGGTGGTCGAGCTGGAGCAGCAACGTGTCGGGCCCGGCCACGAGGAGCGGGCCGTGCTCGAGCGACGGCGCTCGGTGCTCCGACACCGCTTCGCTCAGCCCCGGTCCGGATCGGCGTGGGCCACCACGGACTCAGTCGGGATCTCGATCACCCCGGCCGTGGTGAGCAACGACACCGTCCGACCCAGCCCGACCACGGTGCCGACCAGCTGCACCGGTTCCTGTTCCACCACGGCGTCGACCACCACCGGCCGGCCCCAGAACGCCTGCAGCGGCTGGTCGTCGACCACCGGCTCGATCTCGGGCTGGGGCGTGTCCAACAGGGCGCTGACGGCGTCATCGACCTCGTCCGGGAAGGGCCCGGCCGGCAGCGGCGGCCCGATCCAGTCCGCCGGGAGGTCCGTGGCCCCATCGCCGGCGGACTTCTCGGCAGCCGACTGGTCGCCGACAAGCGCCCTCGGCGTGTCGAGAACGATGGACGACCCGTCGAGCACGGGGAACAGCCCCAGCGATCGGAGCGCTTCGGTCACGGTGACCGGGTCGAGCGGGGAGGTGAGCACCGTCGGGGCCACCAGCCGCAATGCCAGGCCGGCGGTCCTGCGGTTGCTGGCGATCTCGACCGCCGTGATGTCGTCATCGGTGACGATGACGGCCTGAGCCGGCATGACCCGGATCGAGCCGTAGCGCCGAGCCACGTCGTTGAGCAGGTACTCGAGCGGCTGGGGCACGCCGGCCAGGGCATGCTCGTCGAGGAAGGCGGTGATCGACTCGGCCGTCCACCCCGAGTCGTAGGCACGGCGAATGCTGGCCTCGGTGAACCGGAAGCTCGGCGCCCGGCCCTGCTCCGCCCCGCCCGCCCGCTCGGTCATCTCGCCCAGTTGCCGGCCGACGGACGGGGCCAGCGGTCCGAAGGCGAGGGCGGTCAGGTCGGCCTGGAGGACGAAGCGCTCCTGGTCGTCGGCCAGCGCGGTCGCCGTGGCCCGCTCCAGGGCGGCTTCGTCGCCGTCGACGAGCGCTCGCAGGACCGGACCGGGGGCGTTGGTGCTGATCAGGCCGAGCAGTTCGGCCTCGGCCAGCGTCCAGGCCACCAGCAGCTCGGGGGGCGGCTCGCCGGCCCCCCACAGGTTCGGTCCCTGCCAAACCACCGACGCCGCCAGCTGGGATGGCTGGAACGCTGCGTCGGGGCTCAGCGTGCAGATCGTCTCCAGCGCCACCGCCCGCCCCGCCTCGGCCGCCGCCACCGGCTCGGCGTCACCGAGCGCCACCACGCTCGTGTCGCTGGTGCCGTCACCCCGGGTGCCGGCCAGGCCCCGCGACAGGAACCGCTCGGCGGCCACCCACGCCCGGACCAGTGCGAGATACCGGCGACGCCGGCTCATCGTCCACCACCGGCCAGCCAGGTCGCTCGTCTCCAGTCGCCGGTCGGCGATCCTGATGAGCCGGGCCACCGACAGCAGCTCGAGCAGCCGGGCCACGTCGACGACGTCCAGCCGGCTGGCCTTGGCGAGGCGGCGGAGCTCACGCGGGCCGACGCCACCGACCTTGCGGACCGTCACCTCGCCGTTGCCCACGAGCCGCAGCAGCGTCTCGGCCCCGTCGAGCAGCCGGTTGGCCCGGTCCGAGGTGGCCCCGGCCACCAGGTCGGCCGCCAGGCCCTCGACCGGCTGGAGCTCGACCTTGCGAAGGGTCGCCGCCGGGGCCAGGCCATCGGTCAGCCCGGCGATCACGAGCTCGCGGGGGAGCTCGGCCCCCGTCTCGGTGACCGCCACCACCAGGCCCCGGTCGATCAGCCACGCCAGCGGATCGTCGGCATCCAGTACCCGGTAGGGGTAGCCGGTCGGTAGTGGTACCGCCGGTGACCGCTTCGCCACGAGAGCGGCCAGCAGCTGCCTCGACGCCTCGGGGGCCGTGGCCAGCAGGGCGGCCACCACCTCCGGCTGGGTCAGGCGGTGGGCGATCGCCCGGACGGTGGCCGACCGCCGGTCCGCTCCCTCGGCCCTGGTCTCGGCGGCCAACCGGTCGATGGTCCCGCTCGACAGGTGCTCGGCCAGCTCGACGAACGAGGGGCCGAGGCCGAGCGGTCGGTGCAGGAGGTCGCCGAGGGACCCGACGGGGAAGATCACCCCGTCGTCGACCACGACGATGCCCCGCCGCCGAAGGCGCTCTACCGCGTCGAGCACCCCGTCACGGTCGTTGGTACCGAGCAGCCGGTCGATGTCGTCGATCGTGGCCGGATGCCTGGCCACGAGCGCGTCCGCCACCACCAGCATGCCCACGTCTGCCGCCACCAGGGCACGGCCGAGCGACATCGCCGTGCCCGCCTTGCGGGCCACGGCATCGATACCCCGGTCGGACGCCGAGAGGAGATCCGGCCGGGTCTCCATCAGGAACGACAGATCGTCGGCCGACCAGGAGCCGAGGTGCTGGGCGAGGTTCGTCATCACCGACCATGTTGCCCGATCCGGGCCATGGTCGCGTCACCAACCGCTCCGGCGACCGATCTCGACCCGAGCGCCAGGCGGACCGGTGGCTACAGCCGCTCGACCAGCATCGCCATGCCCTGGCCGCCACCGACGCACATCGTCTCGAGACCGATCGTGCCGTCGGCGTCCTCGAGCCCGTTGAGCAGGGTGGTCATGATCCTGGCGCCGGTCATGCCGAACGGGTGACCGAGGGCGATGGCGCCACCGTTGACATTGAGCTTGTCGTGATCGATGCCGAGCTGGTCGGCCGACGGCAGGACCTGGGCCGCGAAGGCCTCGTTGATCTCCACCAGGTCGACGTCGTCGATCGTCATCCCGGCCCGCTCCAGGGCCTGGCGGACCGCCCCGATCGGTCCGAGGCCCATGATCTCGGGGTTGAGGCCGGTGACGCCGGAGGCGATGATCCTGGCCAGCGGCCTGATGCCGAGCTCCCTGGCCCTGGTGTCGCTCATCACCACCACCGCCGCCGACCCGTCGTTCAGCGGGCAGGCGTTGCCGGCGGTGACGGTGCCGTCCGGCCGGAAGACCGGCTTGAGCTGGCTGACCGCCTCGAGCGTGGTACCCGGCCGGGGCCCGTCGTCGGCGGCGAGCACCGACCCGTCGGACAGGGTGACCGGGGTGATGTCGTTCTCGAAGAAGCCGCGGGCGATGGCCTCCTCGGCCCGGTTCTGGCTGCGGACACCCCAGGCGTCCTGGTCCTCCCGGCTCACGTTCATGTGCTCGGCCACGTTCTCGGCCGTCTGGCCCATGGCGATGTAGATGTCCGGCACGCCCTCCGGCGGCGACCAGGGCTCTGCATCGCCGGCCGACCTGTGGGCGGTTCTGGCCTTGGCTGCGTCGAACACGGGGTTCTGGGCCTCGGCCGGGTCTGCCGCACCGTGACCGTAGCGGCTGACGAACTCGGAGCCGGCGGCGACGAAGGCGTCGCCCTCGCCGGCCTTGATGGCGTGAGCCGCCATCCGGATCGTCTGCAGCGACGACGAGCAGTAGCGGTTGACGGTGACCCCGGGCACGTCGTCCAGCCCGGACATGACGGCCACGACCCTGGCCATGTTGAAGCCCTGCTCGCCGGCCGGCGAGCCGGTGCCGAGCATCAGGTCGTCGATCTCGGCCCGGTCGAGCTCGGGGATCCTGTCGAGCGCCGCCCGCACGATCTGGGAGGTGATGTCGTCCGGTCGCTCGTCCTTCAGCGAGCCCTTGAAGGCTCGCCCGATGGGACTGCGGGCGGTCGATACGATTACGGGCTCGGCCATGGTCGATGCCTCCGATTAGCAAGGGCGGGGTCGGTTCGAGCAGGGTACCCAGACCTCGACCGCCCGGTCCATTCACGGCCGGCGGCCGGGCGACCGGTGATCAGCCCTGCGATCGTCGCCGGCTGCTGATGACCCCGGTGTCGAATCCGGACAGGTGGAGGCCGCCGGCGAAGCGGGCGTGCTCGATCTTCGTGCAGCGGTCCATCACCACGTCGAGGCCCGCCCGGTGGGCGATGGCGGCCGCCTCGTCGCTCCAGATGCCGAGCTGGAGCCACAGCGTCCTGGCGCCGATGGCCACCGCCTCCTCGGCCACCGGAGGGCAGTCCTCGGCCCGTCGGAACACGTCGACGAGGTCCGGTGTGACCGGGAGCGCGTCGAGCGAGGGGTAGGCAGGGAAGCCGAAGATCTCGTCCTCCCGGGGGTTGACCGGGTACAGCTCGAAGTCGCACACCGATGACTTCAGGTACGTCATCACGAAGTTGCTCGCCCTCGCCGGGTTCGACGAGGCGCCGACGATGGCGATCGTCCTCGTCCGGTCCAGGATGCGCTTCCGCTCGAGGGCTCCGGGCGGCGCCCACCCGGCCGTCGGTCCATCGTGCTCGGTCGTCAGTTCGGCCATGGCAGCTCTCTCATGCAGGTTTCGTCCACTCTCTCGTTCGAGGCTCTCATCCGAGCTCGGTGGCGGCGGCGAGCGCCTGGTCGAGGTCCCAGAGGATGTCGTCGAGGTCCTCCAGCCCGACCGACAGCCGGACCATGTCGGCCCCGACCCCGGCCCTGGCCAGCTGGTCGTCCGAGAGCTGCTGGTGGGTGGTCGACGCCGGGTGGATGACCAGCGTCCTCGCATCGCCGACGTTCGCCAGGTGGCTGATCATCTGCAGGCTCTCGATGAACCGCTGACCGGCCTTGCGGCCTCCCTCGACGCCGAAGGTGAAGATCGCTCCGGCGCCGTTCGGCAGGTACTTGGTGGCCAACCCGTTGTACGGCGAGTCCGACAGATCGGCGTGGGCCACCCACGAGACCCGGCTGTCGTCGTGCAACCAGGCGGCCACCGCCCTGGCATTGGCGACGTGACCCTCCATCCGCTGGGGCAGGGTCTCGAGCCCCTGGAGCAGCAGGAAGGCGTTGAAGGGGGAGAGGCAGGCGCCGACGTCGCGGAGCTGCTCCGATCGCAGGGCCGTGCAGAACGCGTACTCGCCGAAGTTGTCCCACCACCGCAGGTCGTTGTAGGTGGCCACCGGCTCGGTGAGCCGGTCGAACCGGCCGGAGGCTCCCCAGTCGAACGTGCCGGCCTCGGTGATCACCCCGCCGATGCTCGTGCCGTGGCCGCCGATGAACTTGGTCGCCGAGTGGACCACGATGTCGGCACCGAACTCGATCGGTCGGCACAGGTACGGGGTGGCGAAGGTGGCGTCGACCACGAGCGGGAGGCCATGACTGTGGGCCACGTCGGCCAGGGCCTCCAGGTCGGCCACCGATCCGGACGGGTTGCCGATCACCTCGGTGTACAGCAGCTTGGTCTCGGGCCGGATGGCCGCCGCGAACCCGTTCGGGGAGTCGTTGTCGACGAACGTGGTCTCGATCCCCAGCCGGCCGAGGGTGGTGGCCAGCAGCGTGTAGGTCCCACCGTAGAGCCCGGCGGCGGCCACGATGTGGTCGCCGGCTCCACTGAGCGTCGTCATCGACAGGAACTCGGCCGCCTGGCCGGAGGCGGTCGCCACGGAGCCGATACCGCCCTCCAGCGAGGCCATGCGCTCCTCGAAGGCCGCGGTGGTCGGGTTGGAGATGCGGGTGTAGATGACCCCGTACTTCTGGAGGGCGAACAGGTCGGCCGCATCGGCGGTGTCCTCGAACACGAAGCTGGTCGACTGGTAGATGGGCACGGCCCTCGCCCCGGTGGCCGGATCGGGCTGGCCGCCGGCGTGCAGCGCCCTGGTCCTGAATCCCCACTGCCGGTCGGCGCTGGCGGTCATGGTCGACGCCCCTCGCTCATTCGTGACTCCTCGGAGATGGCCCGTGGACGTCGTCACCCCACGGGCGGTAGCACCATCACAGCACGTGTCCCCCGAAACGCCAATACGCCGCGAGCGGCCTCGACCGCCCCTACGGGCCTACGAGTCGAAACGGGCGTGGATGGACGCGATGAGCACTCGGATACCGACGGCGATGGCCTGCTCGTCGACATCGAAGTGGCCGACGTGGAGGTCGAGGCGCTCCGATCCCCAGGCCTCGTCGTGGGTCCCGAGGCGGATGAACGTGCCCGGGACCTCCCGCAGGTACCAGGCGAAGTCGTCCCCGCCCCAGCTCTGCTCGGCCTCGGTCACGGCCTCCGGGGACAGCTCCTCGATGGCCGCCTCTCGGACCAGGGCGGTCATGCCCTCGTCGTTGATCACGGGCGGCACGCCGTGCACGTAGGTGATCTCCACCTCGGCCCCCGTGCCGGCGACCAGGTTCTCGACAGCCTGCTCGAACGCCGCCGGCAGGGCCCCCCAGGCCTCCGTCGAGGGGGTGCGGACCGAGCCACGCAGGACGGCATGGGTGGGGATGACGTTGGCCGCCTCACCACTGTGGATCGAGCCGAAGACCAGCTTGATCGGACCGGCACCGCCCAGCTCGTGCTCGACCTCGTCCGGCAGCTGCTCGATCAGCCGGGCAGCCAATCGCAGCATGTCGACGGTGCGCTCCGGGCGAGCGGTGTGGCCCCCCGGCCCGGTGAGCAGGACCTCGGCCATGTCGGCAGCCGACGTTATCGCGCCCGAGCGGACGCCGATCCTGCCCCGCTCCAGCTTGGGGTCGCAGTGGACGCCGAAGATCGCGTCGACACCGGCCAGGCCCTCGTCGGCCATGACGTCGAGCGCGCCTCCCGGCACCCGCTCCTCGGCCGGCTGGAACAGCAGGCGGACCCGGCCTCCCAGATCGGCGAGATGCGACAGGTAGATGCCAACGCCGAGGACGATCGCCGTGTGGACGTCGTGGCCACAGGCGTGAGCCACTCCCGGCACCTGGCTGCGGTAGTGAACCTCCTTCTCGTCCACCATCTCCAGTGCGTCGATGTCGGCCCGGAGCGCAACCAGCGGCCCCGGTCCGTCGCCGATGTCGCACACCAGGCCCGTTCCGGAGGCCAGGATCCGCGGCGCCAGGCCGGCAACCTCGAGCCGTTCCATGATGAAGTCGGTGGTCCCGTGCTCCTTGCCGCTCGGCTCGGGGTGGGCGTGCAGGTGGCGCCGGAAGGCGATGAGCTCCTCTTCGTGGGCGTCGAGCCACTGCTCGAAGGCGGCACCTAGCTTTACCATGAGCGGACCCCTCCCTGAGTTGTGAGCGCTCTATCGGTCGGACTCAGCGTCGAGGCTGGTCGGTCTCGAGCTCGTCGATCAGACTAACCACCACATCCTCGTACGACCCGCCTTTGTCGATGATCCGTCGTTGCCGTAGGTAGCTCGGCCCAATCGACCACAGCTCGAGCAGATCGTCGAGCTCGGTCTCGGCGCCGATGCGGCAGGCCACCGGACGTATCCGCTCGAGCAATCGCTCGAGGATGTCTCCGGCCGGCTCGCGCACACCGTGGTCGTCGACGATCAGCTGTGCCTCGACCCCGTGGCGGGCCGCCAGCCACCGGTTCTCCCTGGTCATCCACTCCGTCGGTGGGGTCGGGAGCTCACCGCGCTCGTACAGCTCCGCCGACTCGGCCACCAGGGTCTGGGCCAGCGCTGCCAAGGCCGTGGTCTCCCGCAGCGTCGGTGGCGCGTCGCACATCCGGAGCTCGACCGTGCCGAAATCGGGATGGGGACGCACGTCCCACCACACCTCGCGGACCGACGAGATGCACTTCGCAGCCAGCAGGCAGTCCATGAACCGCTCGAAGTCGCGCCAGTCCCGCAGCCGGGGCGGGAGCCCGGCGGTCGGCAGCGACTCGAAGACCTTGGACCGGGTGGAGGCGAGCCCGGTGTCCTCGGTCTCGAGGAACGGGCTCGACGCGGAGGCGATCATGAAGAGCGGCAGGTGGCGCTGGAGCTCGTTGGACACGGCGATGGCCTCCTCACCCGATCGGAGGCCGACGTGGAAGTGGGCACCGCAGATCAGCAGGCGCCGGGCCGGCCACTGCATCTCCTCGACGAGGGCGTGGTACCGGGGACTGGGGCTGATCAACTGGTCACACGAGCGGGCGAAGGGATGGGTGCCGGAGCTCATCAACTTCAGGCCCCTGTCGGCGGCCGCCGCCTGGACCTCGGCGAGCGTGGCCTGCAGGTCGGCCCGTGCCTCGGCCGGGGACCGGCAGATACCGGTGATGATCTCGACCGTCGACTGGAACAGCTCGTGCTTTGCCTTGGGGTGCTCACCGCCGGGGTGGGGAGCCCCGATCTCCGACAGGATCTCGTTCGAGGCGTTGACCAGGTTGCAGGTCGTCGGATCGACGATGTGGAGCTCCAGCTCCACGCCGAGCGTCGGCTCCCGGTTGGTCGTGAACTCGATCTCCATGGACACTCCCCGTCACAGGACTCCTGGCATCATCCCAGGTTCGGCCGCCGAGATCCCAACGGCGGCGCAGATCCGCCTACCAGCCGGACCAGCTGGTCCCGTCGAACGTGGCGGCCAGCAGTGCCACTGCCAGCAGGATCCCGTTGCGGACCAGGTGACGGCTCGAGACCGGGGTGGCGGTCGCGCCGCCGAAGCATGCGCAGCTCGCGACCCGGCCCGATCGCAGCACCGCGGCCAGGTTGGCGGTGAACGCCGCCAGCAGCGCGAACGCGAGTACCCCGCCCCAGCCCGGGACCACCACCAGGACCGCTGCGGTGGCCGATTCCATCGCCGGCACGAGCCTGACCCACAGGTCGGGCCGGGGCAGGCCGAGCGAGGCGAAATCGGCCTCTGTGGCGGCCGCTGAGCGGAGCTTCGCCACGGCGGCGACGCCGAAGGTGGCTGCGAGAGCCAGCGCCGCCGCGAGGGCCGCAACGTCGAGCGGGGGTCGTTCCATCGTCGAGAACGCTACCGATCGCCCCCGGGTTCGCCGCTGGTCCCGGCCTGCAGGGTCGACCGCGCCCGGGCCCCGGGGCAGGGGCCGATCACCGTGGACGAGGCTGCCCGGTACCGGTTGGGTCGACCGGCCCGGTCGAGCCCGGGTCGAACGGCTCTGCTCGGGCCGACCAGTGGGCAACCTCCCTCTGGTTCTTCCATCGTGGTGGAGCAGATGGCAACATGACTCTCGTGGATGCATCCTTGATCGAACAGTTCCGGTCCGGCATCGACGGTCGGCTCAGCGACAAGTCGCGGGTCACCGATCAGCTGCTGGACGTTCGGTTGGCCGCCGCCGACCTCCCCGCCGTACTGGCCGTGACCGACCGGTTGCTGGCCGATCTGCCGGGGATCACCACGGTGGACAACACGTGGTGGCGCGACGCCCTCGATGACCTGGAGCGGGCGCTGGCCGCCGTACCGGCTGGCTCGTGACGGGGCGCTAGGCGCAGCTGTTCTCAGGTCAAGCGCCGGCGGCGATCGAGCCGCTCGGCTCCCGCGTCCAGGCCCGGGAGCTGGGGCTGCACGGCACCCTTGCGTGCGGCGAGCGCCGCCACCAGCTCCTCGACCTCGCCCCAGTCCTCGGCCCTGTAGCCGTCCAGCTCCCGGTTGTACGGCTGGTCGAAGATGATGACCGTGTTGCCGGCCTCCCGGAGGGCGACGATGTTGTGGGGGGCGTCGTCGATGTAGGCATCGGCCTCGACCTGGGGCTTGGCCCCGAGGAAGCAGATGTCCCGGTAGGGGATGCGGTGCTCGTCGAGCCAGGCCACGGTGTCCGAGACCGTGATCGCGTGACCCCAGTTGACGTACAGCCGGTGGGTGATGATCCGGATCCAGGCGCCGAGGTCGGACAGCCGCCACAGCGCGTCTGCGCAACCCTCGATCGCCGGCAGGTGGCGCAGCATACGCTTGTCGGTCACGGCGAGCTTGTGGAGGCGGGCGTAGTCGGCGTCGTCGAGGCCCCAGTGGTGGAACCCCCAGCGGGTCGGCATCGGCAGGTCGTCCGGGTCGATGCCCCGGTCGGCGGCCACCACCTCGCGGAAGCCGGCGCTGTAGTCCGCGCAGACACCGTCGAGATCCACACCCAACACGAAGCCCGAGCTCACGGGGGAAACGGTAGTCCACGCCCGGCGGGTTGGCAGGGCTGGTCGGCGAGGCTGGGCCCGTGGGCCGGATTGTCGCCCTCGCACGGAGCGGCCAGGATGGTGCGATGAGATCAGGGACCTTCGTCGAGCTCGGCCGGGTGGTGTGTCTGGACCAGCCGGTCGTGCCGGCGGGTGACGGCGAGCTCCTGGTGCGGACGGAGCTGGCCAGCATCTGCGGCAGCGACCTCCACATCGTCATGGACGGCGTCGGCGGGTTGGCGGCGAGCGATGCCTGGCCGGGGTACCCCGGCCACGAGGGGGTCGGGGAGGTCATCGAGTCCCGTCATCCGGATTTCGCCGAGGGCGACCTGGTGCTGACCGCCCCGGACATGGCCGTGGCCCAGTGCTTCTCCGAGATCCAGACCGTCCCGGCCCAGCACTGCCTGAAGTTGCCGGAGTGCGATGTCAGCTCGGCCGAGCTGCTCATGGCCCAGCAGCTGGGGACCGTGATCTTCGCCCTCCGGCAGTTCCCGTACGACGTGACCGGCAAGACGGTCGTGGTGCTCGGGTCGGGCTCGGCCGGCCAGTTCCACACCTACATGATGAAGCGGCTCGGGGCGGAGAAGGTGATCACGGTCGATCCGGTGGCCACCCGGCTCGAGCTGGCCGTCGCGATGGGGGCCGACGTGGTCGTCGACTCGAGCGCAGCCGACGTGCGGGAGGTGGTCCGGTCCGAGACCGGCGGCGAGGGGGCCGACTTCCTCATCGAGGCGGTCGGCCGTCGGGATGCGCTGCTGCTCGGACCCGAGCTGGTCGGCATGGGGGCTGCCATGCTGTGGTTCGGGCTGCCCGACAGCAACGAGCCGGTGCCCCTGGACTTCAACCGGTTCTTCCGCAAGAAGCTGCGGGCCGCATCGACCTACGGGGCCCAGCTCGAGGCCGATCAGGCCTCGTTCCGCACCGCCCTCAGCCTCATCGCCAGCCGCGCCATCGACGTGTCGAAGGTGGTGAGCCACACCCTGCCGATCGAGCGCATCGAGGAGGCGATGGTCATCGCCCACGAGCGGACCGACGGGGCCCTCAAGGTCTCGGTCTCGTTCGACTGACCGAACCGACCGAGGACCGGCGGCGTCGGTTTACAAATTGTAAAATCGGGTCCGAAATCGCAACGCCCGCCCCGCGACACGACATGCTGGTCGGCGTGGGGACTGCTGGGGATGCTGCACGTGAGATCGCGATCGTGGTCGGTCCCGGCCGATTCGACTCCGGTCCGGACGGTCCGGCCCAGAAGGCGAAGCTGTTCGGCGTCCGGGCCGACCAGATCGTCGAGTACCGGGTGTTCCACGTCCGGGGCGACCTCGACCCGGAGCAGGTGGAGCTGCTGGCATCCGAGCTGCTGGTCGATCCCGTCCGCCAGTGGTGGATGCACCGCAGCGAGCACACGCCGCCCTCGGGCCATGGCCGGGTCACCGTCATCGAGACCGGGCTCCGCCCCGGGGTCACCGATCGGGAGGGGGCAGAGCTGGTCCGCGCCGCCCGGGAGCTCGGTCTGCCGGTGGAGGCGGCGGCCGTCGCCTCCCGTTGGCTGATCTACGGCTTCCTGTCCGACCGCCACATCCAGCTCCTGGCCGACCGGGTCCTGCACAACTCGGTGATCGAGCGATGGGCCCTCGACGAGCTGCCGCCGGCCCACGCCGACCTGTCGGCAACGCCGACCGCCACGGCCATCATCCCACTCAGCGGCCTCGACCATCACGACCTGGAGGAGCTGAGCCGGTCCAGGCGGCTCGGTCTGACCGCCGAGGAGATGGTGGCGATCCAGAAGCACTTCGCCTCCGAGGGGCGGGAGCCGACCGATGGCGAGCTGGAGACCCTGGCCCAGACCTGGAGCGAGCACTGCTCACACAAGACGTTCAGAGCCGTCATCTCCACCCCGGACGGCGAGATCGACGGCCTGCTCGACACCTACCTGCGGGGCGCAACGGATGCGATCAACGCACCATGGGTCGAGAGCGCCTTCGTCGACAACGCCGGCATCGTCAACTTCGACAACCGCTTCGACATCGCCCTGAAGGCCGAGACCCACAACCACCCGTCGGCCCTCGAGCCGTTCGGTGGGGCCAACACCGGCGTCGGTGGCGTGGTTCGTGACATCCTCGGGGTCTCGGCGAAGCCGATCGCCCTCACCGACGTCCTCTGCTTCGGGCCGGAGGACCTCCGGGTGGCCGAGCTCCCGCCCGGCGTGCTCCACCCCCGGCGGATCCGGTCCGGGGTCATCGCCGGCATCGGCGACTACGGGAACAAGATCGGTGTCCCGAACCTGGCAGGGGCGATCTTCCACGATCCGAGCTACACCACGACGCCCCTCGTCTTCGCCGGGTGTGTCGGGCTGCTGCCCCGTGGCTCCCACCCCACCGAGCCGGCCGCCGGTGACTTCGTCATCATGCTCGGCGGAGCGGTCGGCCGGGACGGCGTGGGCGGAGCCACGTTCTCCTCGCAGTCGATGGGCGCCGAGACGGCCGAGATCGCCGGCTCGTCGGTCCAGATCGGCGATCCGGTGGTCGAGAAGGGCCTCATCGACGTGGTGATCGCCGCCAGGGAGGCCGGGCTCTACAGCGCGATCACCGACTGCGGCGCCGGCGGGCTCTCGTCGGCGGTGGGGGAGATGGCAGAGGCGCTCGGGGCCGAGGTCGATCTGGCCAAGGTGCCCCGCAAGTATCCAGGCCTCGCCCCGTGGGAGGTCTGGCTGTCGGAGGCCCAGGAGCGGATGGTCCTCGCCGTACCGGACCCGGTCCCGCTCCTGGCCCTGGCCGAGGCGTGGCAGGTCGACGCCACGGTGATCGGCTGGTTCACCGGCGAGGGCCGGCTGGTCGTGAACGACGGCGACGACGTCGTCATCGATCTCGACACCTCGTTCCTCCACCACGGTCGGCCGAGGCTGCACCTGCAAGCAGCCGCAGACGACACCAGGCGGGGGCCCCGCAGCCCCGAGGAGCTCGTCGGTACCACCATCGAACCCGTGGCGGCCCTGAAGGCCCTGCTGTCCCATCCCTCGCTGCGGTCGAACGAGTCGGTGATCAGGACCTACGACCACGAGGTGCTCGGCGGAACGGTGATCCGCCCCTACGACGGCGTCGAGATGGACGGACCGGCCGACGGCACCGTCGTCGTGCCGCCGGGGACCGATGGCTCGGATCCGACCAGAGGGCTGGCAATCGGCATCGGCGCAGCCATGCTGATCGGCCGCCACGACTGCGAGGCGATGGCCTGGGCCGCCGTCGACGAGGCGATCCGCAACGCCGTGGTGGCCGGCGCCGACCCGGATCGCCTCTCACTGCTCGACAACTTCGCCTGGGGCAATCCCAACGACCCCCGAACCCTCGCCAGGCTGGTCGCCGCCTGCCGAGGCTGCCACGACGCCGCGGTCACCTACCGGGCCCCGTTCGTGTCCGGCAAGGACTCCCTGTTCAACGAGTTCGTCGGGCCGGACGGTGTGCCGGACCCGGTGACCCCCACCCTGATCATCACCGCAGCGGGCATCGTGTCCGACATCGGCTCGATCCCGGCGGTCGGGCTGATGGCGCCGGGTAACGACATCTGGCTGCTCGGGCCCCACACCGGCACCCTCGGCGGCAGCCATCTCGACGAGGTGACCGGCGGCGATCGAGGGGGCCATGTGCCGGGGCCGGACCCCGACGCCGTGCTCCGGCATCGCGAGATGCACCGGGCGATCGCAGCGGGGTTGGTGGTCAGCGCCCACGACATCTCCGAGGGGGGCTTGGCAGCTGCAGCCGCCGAGTGGGCCCACGCCGGCCGGCGGGGGGTCGCGATCACCACCGCCGAGCGTCACAGCCCCTACGAGCTGTTCGGCGAGGGCCTCGGCCGCTACCTCATCGAGGTTCGGCCCGACAACGCAGACGACCTGGCCGAGGCGGCGCCGTCGGCCAGACGGGTCGGCTGGGTCACCGAGGACGACCGGGTCAGGATCGGCACCGAGCTCGACATCAGCCTCGAGGAGGTGGGGCAGGCCTTCCGGTCGACGAAACCGATCGTCGCCACCGAGGCCGGGCCGGCCACCGCAGCGGGTGGTGGTCGGCGATGACGCTGGTGCCCTCCGTGTTGATCCCGATCGCCCCCGGCACGAATCGCAACGACGAGCTGGCGATGGCGTTCCGTGCGGCCGGGGCCGAGGCCCATCAGGTGCCGCTGCAGGCGCTGCGGTCCGGCGAGGCCAAGCTGGCGGATCATCAGCTGCTGGGCCTGCCGGGGGGATTCTCCTACGGCGACGCCCTCGGCGCCGGTCGGTTGCTCGCCCTCGACCTCGGCGGCTGGTTCGCCGAGTCGCTGGCCGAGGCGACGGCGAGGGAGATGCCGATCATCGGCATCTGCAACGGCTTCCAGGCGCTGGTCAAGGCCGGCCTCCTGCCCGGCAGGGTGGAACCGAGCGAGCGCGGCCAGGACCCGCGTCTGCCGGGCGGGCTCACCAGGACCGCCGGGGATCAGGTGGTGGCCACCCTGGTCGAGAACGCCAACGGTCACTTCGAGTGTCGCTGGGTCGACCTGCTGCCCGGGTCGGCGGATTCGGTCTGGACGCGGGGGCTCTCCGGCCCGCTGCGCTGTCCGGTGGCCCATGGTGAGGGGCGGTTCGTGTCGTCCGACCTCGCCGCCATCGAGGCCGCCGACCAGGTGGCGTTCCGGTACTGCACCGCAGACGGGACGCCGGCGGGCGGCCGCTATCCGGCCAACCCGAACGGATCGGACTCCGACGTCGCCGGGATCGTCGACGAGACCGGACTGGTCCTGGGGCTCATGCCCCACCCGGAGGACCACGTCTTCGATCGCCAGGACCCGCAGTGGCGACGGGAGCTCGGCGGGACCTGCCTGACGCTGTTCGAGAACGGGGTCCGGGCCGTGGCCGGCGACTAGCCGACGCCGTCGACCGCTTACTTTTTGTTCAATGTGGTCCGGGGTCACCCGCGGGGTCGGCCGGGCTGGCCATCATGGGTCGGGTGGGAGCAGACATGACCCTGTCCTCCGTCGAGCTGGCCCTGGAGGGCCGGACCTCCGGCAAGGTGCGAGAGATGTGGCCGCTGCCGGACCGGCGGCGGCTGCTCGTCACCACCGACCGGCTCAGCGCCTTCGACCGCATCATCGGTGCCGTGCCCCACAAGGGCCAGGTCCTCAACCAGCTGGCGGCGTGGTGGTTCGCAAAGACCGCGGACATCGTGGCCAACCACGTCATCGAGGTCCCGGATCCCAACGCCCTGATCGCGGTCGACGCTGCACCGCTCCCGGTAGAGGTCGTCGTCCGCGGCCGACTCACCGGCAGCACCTCCACCTCGCTGTTGCCCCGCTACGAGGCGGGGGAGCGGCTCCTCTACGGCCACCACCTCCCGGACGGGTTGACCGCCCACGGTCCGCTCGGCCAGCCGCTGATCACGCCGACCACCAAGGCCGAGAAGGGTGCCCACGATCAGCCCGTCACCTCCGACGAGGTGGTCGAGCTCGGGCTCGTCGAACCGGGCCTCTGGGCCCAGGTCCAGAAGGTGGCCCTCGAGCTGTTCGAACGGGGCCAGCGGCTGGCGGCCGACGCCGGGTTCATCCTCGCCGACACCAAGTACGAGTTCGGCCTCGCCCCCGACGGCGAGCTGCTGCTGATCGACGAGGTCCACACCCCGGACTCGTCACGGTTCTGGGCCATCGACTCGCTCGACGATCGCCTGGCCGCCGGCCTGGCCCCGGAGAGCTACGACAAGGAGCCGGTGCGGCTGGCGCTGCGGGCGCTCGGGTACCGCGGCGACGGTCCGCCTCCGACGCTGGCCGAGGAGGTCTGGCAGGAGACGTCGGCCCGCTACGTCCGGTTGTACGAGTCGCTGACCGGGCAGGCCTTCCAACCGGGGGAGCAGCCGGCCGGGCCGCGGCTCGACCGGAACCTGGCCCCCTACCTGCCCGAGAGCGGAGAGGGTCGCTGACCATGCAGGTCGTCATCCTGTCCGGCTCGCCCCGGGACGCCGAGTGGGTCGACAAGATTGCCGAGGTCCTGGAGAGCCTGGACGTTCCGGTCGTCCGCCGGGTCGGCTCGGCCCACCGGGTCCCCGAGCACGTGCTCGAACTGCTCCGCCACTACGACGGGTCGGACGAGCCCACCGTGTTCGTCACCGTCGCCGGCATGAGCGACGCCCTGTCGGGCCTGACCGACGCGAACGTGGTGTCGCCGGTGGTGGCCTGCCCGCCCCGCTCCGAGGCGTTCGCCGGTCTCGACGTGCTGTCGAGCCTCCGGACCCCGCCCGGTGTGGCCCCGATCGTGGCGCTGGAGCCGGCCAACGCCGCCCTCGCGGCAGCCAAGATCCTGGCCCTGCACGACGCCGACCTGGCGAAGCGGATCGCCGCCCACCAGGCGGCGGCCGCCAAGCGGGTGCTCGACGGCGACGCCGATCTGGCCGACCGAGCGGCGGACTGATGCGTTTCGGCCCACCGAGATCGGCCCGGTCCCCGGCCCCGAGACCGAACGTCACCAGCTAGGGAGGCAGCCCGATGGAGCTCGATCGGCCAAGAGAGGAGTGCGGGGTCCTGGCCATCGCCTCCCCGTCCGACGACGTCGCCAGGCTCGCCTTCTTCGGTCTCTACGCCCTCCAGCACCGCGGCCAGGAGGCGGCCGGCATCGCCGTGTCGGACGGCCGGGCGGTCAGGGTCCACAAGGGCCAGGGCCTCGTCAACCAGGTCTTCCAACCGGGAACCCTGGATCCGCTGGTCGGCCGGCTGGCCATCGGCCACACCCGCTACTCGACCACCGGGTCGAACAGCGAGCGCAATGTCCAGCCGTACGTCGTCGAGACGATCCACGGCCCGCTGGGGGTGGCCCACAACGGCAACCTCGTCAACGCCGACCGGTTGCGGACCAAGCTGCTCGAGCGGGGGGCTGGCCTGCAGTCGTCGTCGGACTCCGAGGTCCTGGCCCTCATGCTGGCCGGGGCCGACGGCGAGACCTGGGAGGACCGCCTGGCCTCGATCATGCCCCAGTGGGAGGGGGCGTTCTCGCTGGTCATCATCGCCGGCACGAAGGTGATAGCCGCCAGGGACCCCTGGGGCTTCCGCCCGCTGTCGCTCGGTCGACTGCCCTCCGGGGGCCATGTCGTGGCCTCCGAGACCGGCGCCCTGCGGACCCTCGGCTGTGAGACGTCCCGGGAGATCGAGCCGGGTGAGATCGTGGTGCTGCAGGGATCGATCGCCAGGGCCCATCACGCCATGGTCCCCAAGTCCGACCAGGCTCGCTGCACGTTCGAGCACATCTACTTCTCACGGCCCGACGCCGCCTGGGACGGGCTCTCGGTCCATCAGGCCAGGCAGAATCTCGGGGAGGAACTGGCCAAGGAGCACCCTGCCGAGGCCGACGTCGTCATCCCCGTGCCTGACTCGTCCACCCCGGCCGCCATCGGCTACGCCAACATCTCGGGCATCCCCTACAACGAGGGGTTCGTGAAGAACCGCTACATCGGCAGGACGTTCATCGAGCCGACCGACGAGCTGCGCCGGCAGGGCGTCGCGCTCAAGTTCAACACCCTGCCGGAGAACATCGAAGGCCGGCGGGTGGTGGTGGTCGACGACTCGATCGTCAGGGGGACCACGTCCGGCCAGCTGATCCGGCTGATCCGCGACGCCGGGGCCCTCGAGGTCCACGTGCGGATCACCTGCCCGCCGGTCGCCCATCCCTGCTTCTTCGGTGTCGACATGGGCTCGTACGACGAGCTGATCGCCCACCAGCTCGGCGTGCCGGAGATCCGGAACCACATCGGCGCCGACAGCCTCGGCTTCCTGTCGGTGCCCCGCATGATGAAGGCCCTCGGTCGGGACGACGGCTACTGCAACGCCTGCTTCACCGGCGACTACCCGGTCCCGGTCCAGCTGTCGCTGGCGATGACGAAGCAACGATTCGACGGGGTCGTCGAGTGACCGAGCTGAACGTGCTGCTCATCGGTTCGGGGGGCCGGGAGCACGCCATCGCCACGGCGATCTCCCGCTCACCGTTGCTGCGGTCCCTGACGGTGGCGCCCGGCAATGCCGGCACGGCCGAGTCGAACGTCGAGCTCGACGTCGGCGACGTCGATGCCGTTGTCGACTACTGCCAGGCCAGCGCCATCGATCTCGTCATCGTCGGGCCGGAGGCCCCGCTCGTCGCCGGCCTGGCGGATGCGGTCAACGCCGCTGGCATCGCCTGCTTCGGCCCGTCGGCGGCGGCCGCCCGACTGGAGGGCTCGAAGTCCTTCGCCAGGGCGTTCGCCTCCCGCCACGGCATCCCCGGGCCGGTCTGCGAGTCGTTCACCAAGGTGGCGTCTGCCATCGAGTGGCTCGACGAGCTCGACGGTCCGGTGGTGGTGAAGGCGGACGGCCTCGCCTCCGGCAAGGGCGTGATCATCCCCGAGGACCGGGTCGAGACCGAGCGGGCGATCTACGGTCTGCTGGCCGACCGCACGATGGGCGACGCCGGCGCCACCGTCGTGCTCGAGGAGCGCCTCGAGGGCGAGGAGCTGTCGCTGTTCGGCATCTCCGACGGCTCGGTGGTCATCCCGCTCGTGACGGCCCAGGACCACAAGCGGGTCGGCGACGGCGATACCGGCCCGAACACCGGGGGCATGGGGGCCTTCGCCCCCGTTCCCGGCATGGCCGACCTCGAACCCGAGCTGGTCCGGCAGTTCCTGGAACCGGCGGTGGCTGGGATGGCGGCCGAGGGGACGCCGTATGTGGGCGTGCTGTACGCCGGCATCATGCTGACCGACGACGGGCCCCGCCTCGTCGAGTACAACTGCCGCTTCGGCGATCCGGAGGCCCAGGTCGTCCTGCCCCTCATCGGCTCCGATGTCCTCGAGCTGATGGCGGCGGCGGCCCGCGGGCGGCTGGCGGAGGCCGAGCTCCGGTTGATCGAGGGCGTGACGGCGGCGACGGTGGTGGTGGCGGCCAAGGGCTACCCGGCGTCGCCGGCCATGGACGTCCCGATCCCCGACGTCGAGCTGCCGGCCGACGTGTCGCTGATACACAGCTCGACCAGGGTCGACGACGGTCGGGTGGTGAGCGCCGGCGGGCGGGTGCTTTCGGTCACCGCCACCGGGTCCGATCTGGGCGATGCGCTCGACAAGGTCTACGGGGTGGTCGACCAGGTCGTCAACGACCAGCTCTTCGCCCGGTCCGACATCGGCTGGCGCCATGCCCCCCGCTCACCGGTCGACCGCTCCGGCCCCGGTCGGGGGCGAACCGGCGCTCCCGGCGACGATCCGTATGCGCAGGCCGGCGTGTCGTTCGCCGCGGCCGCGGCGGCCACCGACGCGATCGCCGAGGCGGTGCTGAGCACCCACGACGAGCGGGTGGTCAGCCCGCTGGGGAGCTTCGGTGGGGTCTTCGACCTGGGCTCGTTGTCCGGACTGGAGGACCCCCTCCTCGTGGCGACGACCGACGGGGTCGGGACCAAGACGGTGCTGGCCGAGCAGCTCGACTCCTGGGAGTCGGTGGGTGCCGACATCGTCAACCACGGGGTCAACGATGTGCTGGTCCAGGGGGCTCGGCCCCTGTTCTTCCTCGACACGGTGGCCGCCGCGTCGCTCGATCCGTCGATCGTGGCCAGGGTCGTCGCCGGGATGGCCGGCGCCTGCCGGGCGGTCGATTGCGTGCTGCTCGGCGGCGAGACGGCCGAGATGCCCGACGTGCTGACCTGGGGTGCCGTCGACATCGCCGGGACCCTGATCGGGGCGGTGGAGCGGGCGAGGCTCCTGCCCCGGCCGACGATCGAGCCGGGCCACGTCCTGCTGGGCCTGGCCTCGTCCGGGCTCCACACCAACGGGTACTCGCTGGCCCGCAAGGTCCTCTCCGGACTCGATCTCGACGATCGACTGCCGGGAACGGCCGACATCACGATCGGCCAGGCCCTCATCGCCGTCCACCGGCCCTACCTCCGCCCCCTCGCCCCGGCCCTCGATGCCGACCTGATCGACGGACTGGCCCACATCACCGGTGGCGGGCTCGTCGACAACCTGCCCCGTGTGCTGCCGGACGGCTGTGGTGCGGTGATCGAGACGTCGGCCTGGCCCCGACCGCCGCTGTTCAGGTTCCTGGTGCGCCTGGCGGGGCTCAACAAGATCGAGGCCCACCAGATCTTCAACATGGGGATCGGGATGGTGGCCATCGTCGCCCCGGACCGGTTCGAGGAGGCAAAGGCCACCATCGCAGAACCGACCTGGGTCATCGGCCGAGTGACAGAGGGGGACGGCGTTGCCCTCCACTGAGCCCTCCGCCGACCGGTGGATCGGGATGCCATGAGCGAGCCGGGCCGGCTGGTGGTCATGGTGTCGGGCTCGGGCACCAACCTCCAAGCCATCCTCGACGCCTGCGGGCAGGCCCCGGGCGCGCCGGATCCGCCGCAACTGGACGCCCGAGTCGTCCTCGTGATCGCCAACGACCCGGACGCCTATGCCCTCCGACGGGCCGGCGCCGCCGGGGTTCCCACGTCGGTGCTGTCCCACGTCGGCCGCGATCGGGCCGACTACGATACCGAGCTCGCCTACGAGGCCAGGATCGTCGGGGCCGACCTCGTGGTGCTGGCCGGCTGGAACCGGGTGCTGACCGACAGCTTCCTGGCCCATCACCGGGTCGTCAACCTGCATCCGGCCAAGCCCGGGGCGTTTCCAGGGTTGGGCGCCATCGCCAAGGCCTACGAGGCCTGGCAGCGGGGCGAGATCGACTCCGGCGGGGTCATGGTGCACTTCGTCCCGGATGAGGGGATCGACGACGGACCCGTGATCGCCTGGGAGGAGGTGCCGTTCCGGGCCGGCGACACCCTCGAGGCGTTCGAGCAACGGGTGCACGCCGTCGAGCACCGGTTGTTGGTAGAAAGTATCGACACCGCGCTCACCGAGCTGCGAACTGGATCCTGACCACACGAGACCGACCACCGCCACCACCACACCGACCAACATCGGGAGCGCACGAGCGCTCCATCGGAGGAGCACATGGCAGCCGGACCCCTTGACCGAGCCGCAAACGACCCGACCGGCGGGGCGCTCGCCAATCACGCGCTGCTCAGCGGCTTCGAGTCGCTGACCTTCGACGACGTGCTCGTCGTCCCCGGTTGGAGCGAGATCCTGCCGAACGAGGTGAGCACCGCCACGACGATCGCCGGGATGGATCTCAGCGTGCCGCTGCTGTCGGCTGCGATGGACACGGTCACCGAGGCGCCGCTCGCCATCTCCCTGGCTCGGGAAGGCGGCATCGGGGTGCTGCACCGCAACCTGACCGTCGAGGGTCAGGTTGCGGAGGTCGACCGGGTCAAGCGGGCCCAGGCCGGCATGATCACGTCGCCGGTCAGCCTGCCACCCACCGCCACACTGGCCGACGCCGAGGTCATCATGGCTCGCCACAGCATCTCCGGCGTGCCGATCGTCGACGCCGAGCAGCGGCTGGTCGGCATCCTGACCAACCGGGACGTGCGGTTCTGCACAGAGGCGGAGTACGACCGCCCGGTCACCGATTTCATGACGGCCGAGAACCTCGTGACCGCCCCGGTCGGGACCTCGATCGACGATGCGGTGGCGATTCTCCACCGTCACCGGATCGAGAAGCTGCCGCTCGTCGACGACGACGGCCGGCTCAAGGGGCTGATCACCGTCAAGGACATCACCAAGCGGATCGAGAAGCCGCACGCGTCGCTCGACGAGGAGGGCCGGCTGCGGGTCGGCGCGGCGGTCGGGGTGACCGACGCCGTCGAGCGGGCCGAGGCCCTGATCCCGGCCGGGATCGATCTGCTGGTCGTCGACACCGCCCACGGTCACACCAGGGGAGTGGTCGACACCGTCAGCACGCTGAAGCAGAAGTGGCCGGAGGTCGTGGTCGTCGGCGGCAACGTGGTCACCGCCGAGGGAGCCGAGGCGCTGATCGGGGCCGGAGCGGACGTGATCAAGGTCGGTGTCGGGGCTGGGTCGATCTGCACCACCAGGGTCGTGGCCGGGGCGGGCATGCCCCAGCTGTCGGCCATCTACGAGACGGCCCAGGTCGCCAGACCGCTCGGCGTGCCGGTCATCGCCGACGGCGGCGTGGTGACCTCCGGCGACATCGTCAAGGCCTTCGTGGCCGGGGCCGATGCCGTGATGCTCGGCAACGCCCTGGCCGGTGTCGACGAGGCTCCGGGTGACCTCGAGCTCGTCGAGGGCTCCATGTGGAAGACCTATCGGGGCATGGGCTCGGCCGGGGCGATGCGGGGCCGGGCGGCCGACCGCTACGGCAGCGGGCAGGCCCCCGGCAAGCACGTGCCGGAGGGGGTCGAGGCTCGGGTCCGCTACGCCGGCTCCCTCAGCGAGCTGGTGGGGCAGCTCGTCGGCGGACTCCGGTCCGGCATGGGTTATGCCGGTGCCGCCAACCTGGAGGACCTGCGAACCAAGACCAGGCTCACCAAGATCACCGGTGCCGGGTTACGGGAGAGCCATCCCCACGACGTCCAGGTCCTGCGCGAGGAGTAGTGGCCCTCAGCCGGCTCGTCCGGTTCGCAGGGCCTCCAGGAACCGGGTGACGTCGGCCGGCTCGTCCAGCCGTACCGACGCCAGCGTCTCTCCCTGGCCGACCTTCACCCCGACATCGGCGGGACCCAGCACCGCGAAGGCGTCCTCGTCGGTGACGTCGTCGCCGATGTACACGGCGACGGTGGCCGCCGTCCTGGCCTTGAGCTCGATCACCGCATCGCCCTTCGTGGCGTCGGCAACGGACAGCTCGACCACCTCCTTGCCCGTCACCACCTTGGCCGGCCAACGCTCTCGGATGCGGTCGATCTCGGCCAGGGCCCGGTCCCTGTCCGGGCCCTGGACCTGTCGGACGTGCACCGCAACGGACAAGACCTTCGGTTCGACCCGCAGTCCGGGGATCCGCTGGCTCAGCTCGTCGAGCCCAGCGATCGTTTCGTCCAGCAGCGCCCGGTCCTCGTCGGACACCAGCGTCTCGCCGATCTCGGCTCCGTGGGAGCCGACCAGTACGAACCGCTCCGGCTCCGGGACCAGGTGGTCGAGCTGGGCCAGCTCGCGGCCGGAGACGATGGCGACCGTCGTGTCCGGCGCCGCGGCGAGCGCTCCGAGCGCCGCCATCGAGCCGTCGAGCGGGGCGGCATCGTCGGGGTCGGAGACGATCGGGGCGAGGACGCCGTCGAAGTCGGTGGCGACGAGCAGGCGAGCGGCCCCGACCAGCCGCTCGATCGTCTCCTCGGTCATGCCCCGAGCGCCTCGAGACACAGCCGGGCCCAGCGGTAGACGTCCTCCCGCTTGACCGTTCGGTTCAGGGCCCGCATCTTGGCCTCGATGTCGGCCGGATCGAGCGTGACGGCCTTGCGGAGGGCGGACGCCACGGCATTGACGTCGTGGGGGTTCACGAGCATCGCAGCTCGCATCTGCTCGGCGGCCCCTGCGAACTCGCTGAGGATCAGCACACCGTCGTTGTCGACCCGGCAGGCGACGTACTCCTTGGCGACCAGGTTCATCCCGTCCCGCAACGGCGTCACCAGCATCACGTCGGCCGCAACGTAGTAGGCCACCAGCTCTTCGAGTGGCAGGCTCCGGTAGAGATAGTGGATCGGTGACCATCCCGGGCGGGCGTGCTCC
>JAHELU010000035.1:0-8854 GCA_024644005.1 Acidimicrobiales bacterium
GATCGATCAGCTCTCCGACGTGCGGTTTCGGGGAACCGGAGCGACTGCCAGAGCAGCCTACCGAGCGGCTTGAACTCGCTCACTCGTTGATTGAAAGCGGTGGTCGGCAGGCCGTTCGAGATCGTCTCCACCGTCGCCCGGGGTCCGACCCGGCGCCGGAGCCACATCGGCGACAACGGCTCGTACGGCAGGGGAGGGTCGGGACGGATGCGGTCGGCGACTGGTCCGACCACCGGTGTGCGGGCGACGATCCGTTTCAGCGATCGGCCAGGGAACAGGAGCGGGAACGGGTTGGCGACGATCAGCACGAGCACCCCACCCGGCTTCGTGACCCGTAGCATCTCGTCGAGCGCCCTGGCCTGGGCGTCCCGATCGGGGATGTGGTAGATCATGTGGGCCGAGTAGACGGCGTCGAATGAGGCGTCGTCGAACGGGAGGTCGCACACGTCTGCCAGGTGGAGCTCGTATGGCACGGCCAGCGAGCGCAGGGTGGCGTCGGCGCGCTTCAGACCCGTTTCGGAGAAGTCGACACCGACGTAGGCGGTGCAGAGATCGAGCAGGCTGACCTCGGGACTGCCGCCGCAGCCGCACTCCAGCAGCTCGATGCCCGAGCCCGCCTCGGCGATCGCCGTGTGGACCCGATGCTGGTGGGCGTCGTGCAGCTCGATCCTGATCGGACCGTCCTCCCTGGTCCCGAACAGTTCGAGGTCGACCAGCAGCCCGCCGTTCTCGGTCCACCCCGTCTCGTCATAGAACCGCCGGGTCCGATCGCTTCCCGACGGGCTGCCCTCCGATCGCCGCCGATGGCGACGATGGTGTGGATCAGCGAGAGCCGCTACCGGTCGAGGTGCTTGAGCGCTTCCCGCTTGCTCAGCCCGGAGAGGCGGTCGTCGTTGGCGGCCACGAATGCCCGGACGTCGTCCGGGCTCTGCCTGGCGTATTGGCGAAGGGCCCAGCCGATGGCCTTGCGGATGAAGAACTCCGGGTCCTCGGCCCGGGCTCGGGCGTAGCGGAAGAGGCGGTCCGCGTCGGTGTCGGCCTTGTATCCGAGCTGGTGGAGAATGGCAGTCCTGGCCAGCCAGATGTCGTCGGAGCCGATCCAGCGATCCATCACATCGACCAGGCCGGGGTTGGCCTTGACCAGCGGGCCGACACACCAGGCGGCCAGCGAGTCGACGGTGTCCCACCACGACTTGGTGGTGATGTAGCGCGCCAGGTCGTCGATGTGCCCGGCCTCCAACGTGGCGATCCACTTCCGGAGCAGCGAGGCGCCGACGTACTGGAACTCCCGCTCCGGTTGGGCCCAGCAGTGGTCGACGAACCCGATCAGCTCCGCGGCGGTGGCCCGCTTGCCGGCGGCCAGGGTCGGCTTGGCGGCCAGCCGGACCGCCGGTGCCTTGGCCCCGAGGAACTGGAAGTGGTGCTTCATGTAGGCGGCCATCGGTTCCGCCTGGTCGGGATCGGCCACCGCTTCGAGCGCGGTCCGCAGCTCTGCGATGTCGAGACCGGCCTCGCCGGGATCCGATGGCGTCGAGCGCATCATCGGAATCTAGCGTGCGGCGGGACGGGGCCCGCCGCCTGGAGTTTCGACCTGTGGCCGAAACTCGCGAACTCGACGCAGATCAACGGGTCCAATCCTCGACGAACCTAGTCTGAACCGGTGACCGTCGACGCATCCCCGCCGCTGGGCGCCTCCACCCCCGGGCCGTCGCTGGTCGTGCCCTCCGGTGCCGGTTCGGTCGAGGCGGCCGAGCGCTCGGTCGGCTTCTCCGGCTGGCGGATCCTGGCCGTGGCGGTGGCCACCGCCATACTCACCGGACCGGGCCAGACGATCGGGGTGTCGGTGTTCATCGATCCGATGGTGGTGACCCTCGGCGTCAGCCGGTCGGCGGTCAGCGGCGCCTACCTGATCGGCACCCTGATCGGGGCCTCGACGATGCCGTTCTTCGGCCGCTTCGTCGACCGCCGTGGCGTCCGGGTGGCCCAGACGCTGGTCGGGCTGGCGTTCGCCGTTGCATTGGTCAACATGGCCGGGGTTCGCAACCTGGTGTGGTTGGCGATCGGCTTCGCCGGCATCCGGATGCTCGGCCAAGGGGCGCTGTCGATGATCCCGACCGTGGCCGTCGCCCTGTGGTTCGACCGCCGGCGGGGTGTGGCGATGGGGATCCTGGCCACGGTGGCCGGAGCCGGGATCGTGACGGTGCCCCTGGTGCTCGACGCAGTGATCTCGGCCACGTCGTGGCGCACGGCGTGGCTGCTGGCGGCCGGCTTCGTCGTCTGCACCGTGGTGCCGCTCGGCTGGTTCACCATGATCGATCGCCCGTCGGAGGTCGGGCAACGAGCGGACGGCACGGGCTCGATCGGCCGATTCCGGTGGCTGACCCCGCCCGCGCTGGCCGTCTCCCGCCCGGCCCGCTCCTATACCAGGGCTCAGGCGCTGCGGACCGCCCAGTTCTGGATCCTGGCCACCGTCAGCACCGTCACCGGCATGCTGATCACGGGCCTCAACTTCCATCAGATCGACCTGTTGGGCGAGGCCGGACTCAGCTCCGGCCAGGCGGCGGCCATGTTCCTACCCCAGATCGTCGGGTCGTCGGCCACCGGGATCGCAGTCGGCTACCTGATCGACCGGGTCGGGGTCCGGTTTGTCCCGGCCTTGGCGATGTCGTTCCTCATCGCGGTCCAGGTGCTCGGAGCGGCGATGCAACCGGGCCCGGTCGTCCTTGTGTACGCCGTGGCGCTCGGCGCCACCGGGGGAGCGGTGCGAGCTGCGCTCAGCACGATGCTCCCCGGCTACTTCGGTACCGACTTCATCGGCTCGATCCAGGGGGTGATGACGGTGACCGGCGTGGCCGGCTCTGCTGTCGGCCCGGTCACCCTCGCCGTCGTCGAGGGCTGGCTCGGCAGCTACCGGGCGGCGAACCTGGCGCTGCTGGTCCTGCCGCTCGTGGCGCTGGCGCTCACGTTGACCAACCGGCCCCTGCCCACCCCGCCGGACGAATCGGGACCAGGATGAGCCCGCCCGCCGAGTCGAATCGGCAACACCGCTCGATCTAGTCTCGGTCGATGAGCCACGACGACTGGCCCCAGCAGTTGAAACCGGTGGCCGGGCCCTTCCCGGCCACGCGGATCGACGGTGCAGCTGCCGGCATGGGCGACCACGGACCTGCCACCCGGGCCCTCATCGCGGACGGGTTCGTTCCGCCGGACCTGATCACCGGGATGACGCTGTTCCTCCTGGCTCGCCAACCGCAGCCCGAGCCAGGACGGGAGCCCGGGTCGGACGTGCCGGGGAAGCGGCCGAAGGCCTCGCCGATCGCCGGCGGGGTCTGGGTCCGGGAGCAGTTCACCATCCACCGGCCTCTCCGGCGGGCCGACCCGTTCGTGGTCACCGGCGAAGCGACCGGTCGCCACGTCCACAAGGGTCGGCGGTACGGCACCACCCGATCGCAGTCCCACGATTCCGAGGGCCGCCGCTTCGCCTCCAATCTCACCATCGGCCTGCTGTCGTACCGGGTCGAGCCCCACCTGGTCGACGAGGTGGAGGGGCTGCCGCTCGACCGGACAGCAGCTCCGGGACCCGATCCAGCGGCTGCGGCCGCCAACCCTCACCTCGACGAGCTCCGCTCGGCCACGGTCGGCGAGCGACTGGGCGGCCACGAGCTGGTGCTGTCGCTCGCCATGATGGCGGCCAGGGACACCACCACGCCGGACAACCCGATCCACAGCGACGTGGAGGAGGCCCGGCGGGCCGGGTTGGAGCGCCCGATCGCCGGCGGGTCCCACGTGCTGGCGTTCGCCATCGAGCCGCTGCTGGCAGCGTGGGGTCCGGGAGCGCTGAGCCACGGCTCGAGGTTCGATGTCCGGTGGCGGGCGCCGACCGAGGCGGACGCCGTCATCGTTCCCAGCGCAACCGTGATCGCAGTGGAACCGGACCGCGTCGATGTCGACCTGACCGTCACCCTCGGCTCCGGGCCGGTGGCGATGATCGGGGCGCTGACCGTGCCGCTGCCGACATGATGTCCGCCGGTTGCATCCGCCGGAGCATGCGTACCGGGATCACGATCACGTGAGCACGGCGCTGGCCGGCGTTCGGGTCCTCGACCTGGCCGACCGCTGCGCAGCCCTGGCCGGGCGGATCCTCGCCGACCTGGGGGCCGAGGTCATCCTGATCGAGCCGCCGTCGGGCCACCCGCTCCGTCATCTCGCCCCCTTCCTCGACGACGAGCCCGGTGTCGAGCGATCGTTCGCCCACCTCTACCTGCACGCCAACAAGCGCTCGGTGGTGCTCGATCTCGGCGAGAGCGGCGACCGTGACCGGTTCCTGGCCCTGGTGGCCACCGCCGACGCCGTGATCGACACGGAGCGCCCCGGCGAGCTGGACCGGCTCGGCCTCGACCACGAGGCGCTGGCGGCCGCCCGGCCCGGCCTGGTCCAGGTCTCGGTCACCCCCTACGGTCTCGACGGTCCGTGGCGGGACCGGACGGCGACCGATCTGACGGCCGGGGCGTCGGCGGGCCTGATCTGGGTGTCCGGCGAGCCCCGCTCGACCCCCGTTCAGGGCGGGGCCGATCCGGCCTACGCCATGGCCGGGCTGACTGCGGCGTCGGCCGCCGTGATCGCCCTCACCGACCGGTGGCGCAACGGCCGAGGCGGAGGAGGGCCGCGCAGCGTCCATGTGGACGTCTCGCTCCAGGAGGCTGCGGCGATGGCGGTCATGCAGACCGCGACCCCGACCCAGTGGACCTGGCAGAACCGGATTCCTCGCCGGCCGGGCCTCTCGAACGCGCTACGGTGCGCCGATGGCGGCTACGTCGGGGTGCTGGTCCGGCCCGATCGCTTCGACTCGTTCCTGGCCTGGTGCGACCGTGTCGGCATCGACCACGGGATGACATCCGACGACTGGGAGTGGGCTCTGCTCAACGCCCCGCGGGAGAACAACCCGGTGGCCGCCGCCACATTGGCCTTGGCCGCTGCGCTCGGTCGAGACGAGTTCGCCGCAGGGGCCCTCGAGGCCGACCTGGTGTGCCTCCCGGTTCTCGGCTTCGACGACATGGCGAGCCACGAGCAGTACCAGGTCAACGACCAGTTCCTGACCGTCCACCACGACGTGCTGGGCCGGGACCTCGGCTTCGTCCGCTCGCCGGTCGACGCCATGTCCGACGGCGTGGCCATCGACCGGGCCCCCCTGCTCGGCGAGCACCAGGCGGTGCTCGACGGCCTCGATCGCCCCGATCGATCGACCGCTCCTGGCACCGAACGGCCTCCGCCCCGGTCCCGTCCGCCGGCACCGGATCCGTCGACGGCGCTGGCCGGGATCCGGGTGGTCGACTTCGGCTGGGTGCTGGCCGCCCCCATCGGCACCCGGTTGTTGGCCAGCTTCGGGGCGGAGGTGATCCGGATCGAGTCGAGCCGCAAGCCGGACTCGATGCGGAGCCAGCCGGGCCCGGACGGCCGCCCGGACCCCGATCTCGGCGGCCTCTTCAACAGCGTCAATGCCGGCAAGCTGTCGCTGGCGATCGACCTGAGCACGGAGGCGGGGCTGGGGGTCGTCAAGGACCTGATCGCCACCGCCGACGTCGTGGTCAACAACTTCCGGCCAGGGGCGATGGACCGGATGGGACTCGGCTACGAGGTGTTGCGCTCGATCAAGTCCGACATCGTGTCGCTCAACCTGCCGGGGGCCCATCGAAGGGGGCCGTGGGCGGCGCGGTCCAGCATGGGCAACATCCTCATGGCGGCCTCCGGATTCAACATGCTGACCGGGTTCGACCACGAGCGACCGCGGGGCATCGGTGTCGCCTACCCCGACTTCACGTCGCCCCACCTGCTGACCTCGTCGATCCTGGCCGCCCTACGGCACCGTGATCGCACCGGCGACGGCCAGGAGCTGCAGCTCGCCCAACTGTCCGGCATGGTCTCACTGCTGGGGGTGGAGTGGATGGCCTATGCCGCCAGCGGGCGTCAGCCGGCCCGCCGAGCCAATCGCGATCCCAACCACTGCCCGCACGGGGTCTACCGGACCGCCGGGTCTCCGCACAGCGAGGACGAGTGGGTGTCCATCGCAGTCGCCGGCGACGGGCAGTGGCGGGCACTGTGCGAGCTGATGGATCGCCCCGACCTGGCCGCCGACCCGCGGTTCACAAGCCACGCCGACCGCAAGGACAACGAGGATGCACTCGACGCCGAGCTGTCGGGCTGGACGGCCGGGCAGGACAAGTGGCGGTGCGCCGAGCAGTGCCAGGCGGTCGGTGTGGCCGCAGCGCCCGTCGAGCACCTGGCCGACACCTACGACCGGGATCCCCAGCTCCGCCACCACTACCAGATCGTCCATCAGCCGGTCGCGCCGGCCGTCGACATCCCGATCGACCGGGAGGCGGCCCGCTGGCGTGGGGCCGATCACCGCCTGACCCGAGCCCCGATGATGGGTGAGCACAACGAGCACGTGGTCCGGGATCTCCTGGGCCGATCCGAGCAGGAGTACATCCGACTGCTGGTCGACGAGGTGCTCGGCTGAGTTGGTCCGGCCGAGGCTTTGGGGCGGCGGCCAGCGCCGATCTAGCCTGTTGAGCCAGCGAACGTACGAGGAGATGCCATGGCCGTCGCTTCCGATGCCACCGCCGACGGAACCGTCGATGTCACCGCTGACCGACCGGCGGACGTCGAGCTGATCCCGGTCCTGGACCTGGCCGGCCTCACGGCCGGCGATCCGGACGCCGTCCCGATCCTGGGTCGCGAGCTGGAGGCCGCCCTGATGGAGGTCGGCTTCTTCTTCGTGACCAATCACGGGGTGCCGTGGAAGCTGGTCACCGACGTCTACGACACGGCCAGGGAGCTGCACGCCCTGCCGCCCGAGCGGCTCGAGCAGGCGAAGATGGACCGCGAGCATGGTGGGTATCTCGGCTACGGCGGCGGTACCTCGTACGCATCGGAGATAGCCGGCGACGTCCGCACCCCGAATCTCAATGCGGCGTTCTTCGTCCATCGGGGCGGCTACCGACTCGACAACCGGTGGCCCGATCTCCCGGGCTTCCGATCGGTGGTCGACCGCTACATGGATTCGGTCACCGCTCTCGCCCGCCGGCTGCTGCCGGTGCTCGCGGCCTCGCTCGACCTGCCGCACCGCTACTTCGAGCCACACTTCGACCACCCGTCGTGCACGCTCCGGCTGTCCCACTACCCGGTGGTCGACTACGGCGAGAACGACTGGGGACTGGCCCCCCACACCGACTCCACGATCATCACCCTGCTGCCGGCCAACGACGTGCCGGGGCTGGAGATCCGGCCGGCCGGCCACGACTGGATCACACCCCCGGCCCTGCCGGAGTCGTTCCTGATCAACAGCGGCGACATGTTGAAGCGGTGGACGAACCACCGGTTCCGCTCGACCGCCCATCGGGCCCGCAACCGGTCCGACGTCGACCGCTATGCGATCCCGTTCTTCTTCGGCACCCGCGACGACGCGGTGATCGAGGCCCTGCCGACCTGCGTCGGGCCCGACGACCCACCCCGGCACCAGCGGATCACCTACGGCGACTACCAGCGATGGTTCCTCGACCGGAACTACGCTCGGGTGACCGGCCAGACGGCCAGCGAAGTCGCATCGTGAGCGCCGGACGTCCGGAGGCCGTCCTGACGGAGTTCCTGCCTGTGGCAACCCTGCGGGTTGCTGCGGAACGTCCCTGGCTGGGGTGTTTCTCTTGGGATCGGATGGTCGCGCTGTGAGCACCCAGATGGAGCGGCGAGCGGCGGCCCTCGACGTCATGCGCACGCTCTCGGCCACCGACGAGCCGGGCCGGCTGGCGGCGGCGATGGAGCGACGACACGGGGCGCTCGGCAGCTACGGCATCGATCACGTGCTCGGCACGCTCTGGAGCCGACCCCAGCTCTCACGCCGGGACCGCAGCCTCGTCGTCGTCACGTTCCTCGCCTGCGTCGGGGCCGACCTCGAGCTGCGGATCCATGTTGCGGGGGCGCTCAATCACGGTCTCACCAGGACCGAGGTCCGGGAGATCATCAACCAGGTCGCCGGGTATGCGGGCTGGCCGATGGCCATGCAGGCGGCCAGGATCGTCGACGGGGTGCTCGCCGAGCTCGACGGTGTCGATCGGCTGCCGCCGAAGGAGCCCGCCCCACCGGTGGACGACACAGACCGGTTCGAGGCGGCGACCGACGTCATGGGCACGCTGTTCGGCGGTCGAGCCTCGTCCGATCCGGACGAGGCCAGGGCCGGCATCGTCGACGCCCTCGGTGGGGTGGGGGAGCTGGCCTTCGACTGGGGCTTCGGGGAGCTGTGGGCCCGGTCCGAGCTGTCGCGCCGGGATCGCAGCATGGTGACCGTGGCCATCCTGGCCATCCTGGGCTGCACCGATGAGCTGGCCGTGCACGTGCCGGGCGCGCTGAACCACGGCTGCAGTCGGGACGAGGTCGAGGAGATCATGGTCCAGCTGACCGTCTACGGGGGCTTCCCCCGGGCGGTCGACGGCATGCGGGCCACCAGGGCCGCCTTCGCCAAGATCGACGCCCGGGCGTGATGCCGCGGGCCCGCCGGCCGGGCGGGCGAATTGTCGGGGCCCGCCGGCCGGGCGGGCGGGTTTACAATCGAACGCATGTGTCGAAACATCACCATCCTGCGGGGGCTCGAGCCGGCGGCCACGCCGGCCGAGATCGAGGCCGGGGCGCGCCAGTACGTGCGCAAGATCAGCGGGATCCGGGAGCCCTCGGCGGCCACCGCCGAGGTGTTCGAGGCTGCAGTGGTGAAGGTGGCGGCGGCCACCGCCGAGCTGCTGGAGGGCCTACCGCCCCGCAAGCAACCCCCGACCACCGTTCCGCCACTGCGCCGCCACGGGGGGCG
>JAHELU010000035.1:8864-24792 GCA_024644005.1 Acidimicrobiales bacterium
GGGCGCCCGTGATACTGCGCCGCCACGGGGGGCGCCCGTGATACTGCGCCGCCACGGGGGACGCCCGTGATACTGCGCCGCCACGGGGGGCGCCCGTGATACTGCGCCGCCACGGGGGGGGCGCCCGTGATACTGCGCCGCCACGGGGGGCGCCCGTGATACTGCGCCGCCACGGGGGGCGCCCGTGATGCTTGTCGGGACGCCGACGTGACGCTGCCGCCCGCGGGGCGGGTGGTCATGCTCTCGGGCCCGGTTCGGGGGATCGGTCGTGCCCTGGCCGAACGGCTGCGAGCCGACGGCTACCGGTTGAGCCTCGGTGGCCGGGATCGTGACGCCATCGCCGGCATGGCCACCCGGTGGTCGGCCGGTGAGTCCGTGTCGGCCCACCACTTCGACGCCGTCGACTCGGCCTCGGCCCGCCGCTGGGTCGACGAGACCGTGGCCCACCACGGGGGGATCGACGTCGTCATCAACAACGCCGGAGTGGTCGAGGGATTCGGCCTCGACGACTACGACGAGGCCGCGCTGGACAGGATGTGGCAGATCAACGTGAAGGCGCCAACGCTGCTGACCCATCTCACCCTGCCCCACCTCCGGACGTCCGGTCACGGTCGGGTGATCAACGTGGCCTCGCTGTCCGGTAAGCGGGTCAAAGGCGGCTTCTCGCCCGGCTACGCCATGACGAAGCATGCGGTGGTGGCGCTGACCCACGCCACCCGCCAGCACGGTTGGCACGATGGCATTCGGGCCACGGCCATCTGCCCCAGCTTCGTCGAGACCGACATGATCGCCGGGGTCGATGTCGGCGAGGAGCCGGTCATCCAGCCGGAGGACATCGCCGAGGTGGTCAGCACGGCGCTCGCCCTGCCGAACTCGGCGTCCGTCGCGGAGATCACGGTGAACTGCCGGCTGGAGGACGTGTTCTAGCCCTGGCTCCGGGTCGAGGTCCGATCAGGGGTCCGCCTTCTCCAAGCGCGGCCCATACGCACGCCAACTCCTCTGACCCGGTGCCCACGAACCCGCCATCAGCGCCTGCGGCGGCGCCTCCGGAGCTCGACGTCGACGAGCCGGCCAGGGAGAGCGCCGCCGTCGAGACCAGCGAGGGGGATGCAGCGGCGCTCCTGCGTCGGGCGGTCATTGACCACATCGTGCACGATCCGGCCCTGCTCCGCCTCCCGGGTCGGGGGACGGTGGTCGACGTCACCTGAGGACCGAACCCCCGCGAGCGACCGGCGGGCCGATACCATGAACGACGGTTGCTCCGTTCTACCCGAATTGTCTGGGGCAGAAAGTGGAGTAGTTGTGTCGCAGGAAACGTTCGCCGGGCTCGGTCTCCCGGGTGAGTTGGTCGAGGTGCTCGATCGCCGCCTCATCACCGAGCCGTTCGAGATCCAGGCGAAGGCCGTCCCCGATGCCTTGATCGGCCGGGACATCCTCGGGCGCGCCCCCACCGGTTCCGGCAAGACCCTGGCCTTCGGTCTCCCGATGCTGGCGAGGTTGGCGTCGGGAACCAGGAAACGGCCTCGCGGCCTGGTGCTGTCGCCGACCCGGGAGCTGGCCGAGCAGATCTGCCGGGAGCTCGAACCGCTCGCTGCGGCGATGGACCGGAACGTCCTGGCGGTCTACGGCGGCACGGGGCTCGGCCGGCAGATCACCGCCCTGCGCCGGGGCGTCGACCTGATGGTGGCCTGTCCCGGCCGGCTGCTCGACCTGATCGAGCAGCAGGCGGTCCAGCTGGACGACGTCGACATCGTCGTGGTCGACGAAGCGGACCGCATGGCCGACATGGGCTTCCTGCCCGATGTTCGCCGTCTGCTCGACCAGACCACGGACGATCGCCAGACGATGCTGTTCTCGGCCACGCTCGATCGCGACGTCCAGATCCTGATCGACCGCTACCAGCACGATCCGGTCGTGGTCGAGGTGGGTGAGGTCGAGCCCGACCTGAGCCTGGTCGATCATCGCTTCATCAAGGTCCCGAAGCCGGACCGGGTCTGGCTGGCGGCCGATCTGATCGCCGATGCCGGACCGACCGTGGTGTTCGCCAGGACCCGCCATGGGGTCGACCGGTTGGCCCGCCAGCTCAAGCACGAGGGCATCAAGGCCGGCTACATCCACGGAGGGCGCAGCCAGTCCCAACGGGACCGGGCCCTGCAGGTCTTCGTCGACGGGAAGGTGGATGCCCTGGTTGCCACCGACGTCGCAGCCCGGGGGATCCACGTCGACGGCGTTGCCTGCGTCATCCATTACGACCCGCCGGCCGAGATCAAGGACTACGTGCACCGCTCGGGGCGAACGGCCAGGGCGGGAGCCAACGGCACCGTCGTGTCGTTCCTCGACCCGCCGCAGGTGAAGGAGTCCCAGAAGATGCAGCGGCAGCTCGGTCTCGAGGCCGACATCGAGCCAGTGCCGGAGCGCAAGCCCCGATCCTCCCGTCCGGCCGCAGTCGACGATCGGCGCAACGGCGCCGCCGGCCGATCCGGGAACGGACGCTCGAGCAACAAGCAGAGGAAGCAGCGCAGCGGGTCGAGGGCCTCGGCAACCGAGACGCACGGCTCACCCTCCACCGGCCGGTCCCGGAACGGGAAGCGCTCGGGAGCCGGTGCGGGGTCGGGAGCCGACGGGCGCTCGCCCAGGTCCCGGATCGGGAAGCAAGCGGGGGCCGAGGAGCGCTCACCCTCCACCGGCCGGTCCCGGAACGGGAAGCGCTCGGGAGCCGGTGCGGGGTCGGGAGCCGACGGGCGCTCGCCCAGGTCCCGGATCGGGAAGCAAGCGGGGGCCGAGGAGCGCTCGCCCTCCACCGGCCGGTCCCGGAACGGCAAGCAAGCGGGGGCCGAGGAGCGCTCGCCCTCGACCGGCCGGTCCCGGAACGGCAAGCCCGCTGGCGCTCGTCGGCGGACGGCGGCCGATGGCGGCGCTCAGGCGGGCGCTCGTCAGGGGGCGGCCAAGGGTGAGACGCCCCCGTCCTCGAACCGGTCGTCGGCCGGCTCCGAGCCGCGGGCCCGGAGGGGCGCCGAGCCAAGTGCCACCTCCGGTCGGCCCGGGTCCGCCAAGCGGTCGGCCAAGGCCGGCGCCGGCAGGACCGGTCCGGCCAGGGCCACGTCGAAGCGGTCCGGCAAGCCCCGGCCCAAGAACCGCAAGAACAAGCCGCGAGGGCGCAGTCGAGGCTGAGGTCGGCGCCGTGACCGGCCGACGAGCAGGTTTCCGGCCGATCGCCGGCCCCGTCGGTACGGGGCTCATCGGCGCATCCCCTCAACCGATGATGAAGGGCCGCTCGAGCCGGTCGAACAGATCGCTCAGGAACCGCAGGGTCAGCCCCCAGATCACCTGGCCGTCCCTGTCGAGCCGAATGCCGGGGAACAGCGTGTCCGCCAGCGGGTAGTTGTAGTCGATGTAGCGAGTGTTGTCTCCGAGCGTGCGGAGCGGGACCCAGACGACGTCCGCCACCTCGTAGTTCGGCTGCAACACCGGCCGTGCGCCCTCGAGCCAGTAGGCGTGGGCCGAGACGATGACCCGGCGATCGGTGGCCCGACCGCCGTCGAGCTCGCTCAGCGAGCCGAGGAACCGGGCTCGGCCGAGATCGAGTCCGACCTCCTCGATCGTCTCGCGCTCGGCGGTGGCGCGGGGTGTCGGGTCGTCGTGCTCCCGGCGGCCGCCGGGGAACGCCATCTGACCCGACCACGGATCGGTGTCCTTGACCGCCCGCTGGATGAACAGCAGCTCGGAGCCCCTGCCCTGTTCCTCCGGTCGGAAGACGGCGGCGACCGCGGCCCGGGGGACGTCGGTGCCGTCATCGATCTCCCGGTAGCCCTGGTCGAGGACGGTCTGGAGCTCCCTCCAGTGGGAGATCACGACTCGTTCCTCACATCGGCGGCGCCGCCGACAGCAGGTGCTTGGCCACCAGGTCGATCGTCGTCTCGATGTCGTCGGCGGTCACGTCGATGTGGGTGACCAGTCGGGTCAGCGCGCCGCCCACCGGTATCAGGACGTCGTCGGCCGCCAGCGCCTCGGCCAGCGCCACCGGATCGGGGAAGCGGACGAAGACCATATTGGTCGACCGGGCCTGGACGGACACGCCGTCCAACTCGTCGAGCCCCTCGGCCAACCGGGCTGCATTGGCGTGATCGTCGGCCAACCGATCGATGTTGTGCGCAATGGCATACAGGCCCGCTGCGGCCAGTATGCCGGACTGGCGCATGGCGCCGCCCAGCATCTTGCGCCACTTCCTGGCCCGCTCGATGAGGGGGGCGGAGCCGACGAGGACCGAGCCGACGGGAGCGCCGAGGCCCTTCGACAGACAGACCGAGACGGTGTCGAAGCCGGCCGCCACCGCCCGGGGCTCGACACCGAGCGCCACCGCAGCGTTCCAGAGCCGGGCCCCGTCGAGGTGGAGGGCCAGCCCGTTCGCGGCGGCGACTGCGGCCGCCTCCTCGTGGTGGGTGAGCGGCAGGGCCTTCCCGTCGTGGGTGTTCTCGAGGCACAGCAACCGGCTCTGGGCGAAGTGGTGGTCCTTCGGCTTGACGGCGCCGGCCACGCGGTCGAGGTCGAGGCGACCGTCCGGCAGGATCGGGACCGGTTGGGGCTGGATACTGCCGAGCACCGCTCCACCGCCGGCCTCGTACCGGTAGGTGTGGGCGCTCTCGCCCACGATGTACTCATCACCCCGCTGGCAGTGGGCCATGAGGGCGCACAGATTGCTCTGCGTCCCGGACGGGACGAACACCGCAGCTTCCTTGTCGAGCAGCAGCGCGGTCTGCTGCTCCAGCTGTGCCACGGTCGGGTCGTCACCCCACACGTCATCACCGACCTCGGCCTCCGCCATCGCCGCTCTCATCGCTGGCGAGGGGCGGCTGACGGTGTCGGAGCGAAGGTCGATCATCGGTCCATTCTGCCATCGGGCGGCTCCGAGACCGATGTCGACCTGGTCGGTCCTTGTCGAATGCTGGTTGCCGAGCGACCATCGAGTCGCTCCCGATTGCAGCCTTTCTGGCGTGGGCTAGGTGCGTGATTTACCTATATGCTGCGACATGTTACATCATGGATAACCACAAGAAGCGACGGTGACTGTGGGGTCAAAACACCTATGATGCTTGAACTCGGTCTGGGTATTTACTAAACAGATGGTGCGGGAGGGATGTTTCCGCCGACATTCCTCCCGCTCTTGCAGCAGCCTGAACCAGGCTGTCGCCGCCGCCCCCTGTGGGTGTAGTCCCAATCGCAACGAGGACTGCACCCACAGGGTTCCGCTCGCTCGTCTGGAGCCTGGGTATCTTTGGAACCGGATGACCCACCGATCCAGCGACGACGAGGTCTCTGCAGACGCGACCCGGATCGACGGTGCCCCGGAGATCGTGATCGAGCTGGAGGGAGTCGACAAGTTCTTCGGCGACGTCCAGGTGCTGAAGAACGTCGACCTCGAGGTCCGTCGCCAGGAGGTGGTGGTCGTGATCGGCCCGTCCGGCTCCGGCAAGTCGACCATGCTCCGCTGCATCAATCGGCTGGAGCGGCACGATGCCGGGCGAATCACCGTCTTCGGCAACGAGCTGTCGGATGAACTGGACAACATCCAGGAGATCCAGCGGGACACCGGCATGGTCTTCCAGCAGTTCAACCTCTTCCCCCACCTGTCCGTGCTCGACAACGTCACGCTCGCCCCCCAGCTCGTCCGCAAGATCGACAAGTCAGCGGCCGAGGCCCAGGCCATGGAGCTGTTGGAGCGGGTGAAGATCGCGGAGCTGGCCGACAAGCTCCCCGGCCAGCTGTCCGGCGGCCAGCAGCAGCGGGTGGCCATCGCCCGGTCCCTCGCCATGCAGCCGAAGGTCATGTTGTTCGACGAGCCGACGTCGGCCCTCGATCCCGAGCTGATCGGCGAGGTACTGGAGGTCATCGCCGATCTGGCCCGCGGCGGCATGACGATGATCGTCGTGACCCACGAGATGGGCTTTGCCCGATCGGTGGCCGACCGGGTGGTGTTCATGGCCGACGGCGAGATCGTCGAGGTCGGCGAGCCGGAGCACTTCTTCACCAGCCCCATCGATCCCAGGACCAAGGCCTTCGTGTCCCAGATCCTATAGCAGCAACGACTCGTACAGATCCCGGTTCTCGTCGTCGAAGCATACGAAGACGATCCGTTCGATGCTGTGCCGGTCGCGGCGGTCCAGCCAGTCGGTGACGGCGTCGATGGCGACTCGGGCCGCCCTGGCTCTCGGGAAGCCGTACACGCCGGTGCTGATGTTGGGGAACGCGATCTCCCGGACCTCTTGGGCGGCGGCCAGGTCCAACGATCGTCGATAGCAGGAACCGAGGGTGACGTCGTGCCCGTCCGCGTCGTCCTCGGACCAGATCGGGCCGACGGTGTGGATGACGATCCCTGCGGGCAGCTCACCGGCCCCGGTGACCACGGCCTGTCCGGGTTCACAGGGTCCCCGAGCGGCCACGATGGCCCGGCACTCCTCGAGGATCGACGGACCGCCGGCCCGGTGAATGGCACCGTCGACCCCACCGCCCCCGAGCAGCGAGGGGTTGGCGGCGTTGACGATGGCGCCGACCGGCAGCGTGGTGATGTCACCCTGGACGACGGAGAGCTCAGCCATCAGCGCCATCGTAGGCCGGGTGCTGGATCACCGGTCATCGCCTCCGGCCGGGGGTTGAAGCTGCGCCGGCCCGTCCAGGTACCGGAGTACGGATCGGCGAACCGAGCGCAACCGCTCCGGCGGATCCAAAGGGGGAGAGATCCGATCGAAGCGGTCATGCGGTCGATTGTCGACCTACCTCCGGCGTCTCCGACCGATGGTGGGTTTCGACGGAGCCGACGCAGCTTGCTCGTGCTATCGGTCGATGGCCCGGATTCCTTGAACCACTCCCGCGGACCGGGGCTCCCGAGGCTCGGCAGCCGGGCTCAGGGGCCGGCGGCGAGGGAGTCGCCGAGGGCGAGCTCGCTCTCGATCTCCTCGGTGGCGGCGGCCACCTGCGGCGTCCGGCGCTGCCGGGACTCCATCCAATCGGCCAGCTTCGCCATGGCCCACACGAGGATGAAGTAGACGAGGCCGACCGAGACGTAGGCCTGGAAATTGGTGACCTCCGTGTCACCGAAGTTCGGCGTACCGGCGCCACGACGCACGAACTCCTCGTAGCCGATCACGAAGCCGAGCGAGACGTCCTTGGTCAGGGTCGCCATCTGGGCGACGATGGCCGGCACCATGCGACGAACGGCCTGGGGCAGGACGACGATGAACATCGTCTGCCAGTAGGTCATGCCCACCGATTGCGCGGCCTCGGTCTGGCCGCGGTCGAGGGAGCGGACTCCGGCCCGGAAGATCTCGGAGAGCACCGCCGAGTTGTAGAGCACGAGCGCCACGACGACCGACCAGAACACGCCGAGGACGGCGTCGCCACCTCGCCCCCGGGCAAGCGAGGTGTCGATGAAGAACACGCCGAAGATCATCAGCAGCAGCGGCAGCGCTCGGAACAGCTCGACCCAGCCGACGGCCAGCGCACTGGCGATGCGTGAATTCGACAGGTTCATCAAGGCCAAGGCGAAGCCGACCACGATCGCAATGATCCCGGCCACGATCGCGGCCTGGATGGTGGCCAGGAGGCCCTCGCCCAGGAACCGCAGCGTGCCGCTGTCGAACAGGTCGGTCCACCGTGCGCCCTCGAGTTGGCCGTTGTTGCTCAGCTGGACGTACATCCAGATCAGGGCGAGCGCACCGGCCAGCAGGGCGACGATGGTACCGATGCGGACCCGGCGCTGACCCCGGGGTCCGAGCTCCTCGATGAGAACGTTGGCCGTCATCGCTTGATCGAGAATCGGGCGTCGAGCCAACGGAACACGTAGCCCGCCGGGAACAGGAAGAGGAGGTAGATGGCGGTGATCACGATCAGGACCCGCCACACGCCCGCTGCTGCGTCGTTGAACATGCGTTGTGACTGACCGGTCAGCTCGAGCACCGAGATGGTGGAGGCCACCGCAGTGTTCTTGAAGTTGGCGACGAACAGGTTGCCGATCGGACCGATCACCGTGCGGACCGCCTGGGGGATGACGATGAGCCGCATCAGCTGGATGAAGCCGAGCCCGATCGAGCGGCCGGCCTCGGCCTGGCCCTGGGGGACGGCGTTGATCCCCGACCGCAGGACCTCGGCCATGTAGGCCCCGGTGTAGAGCCCGAGGGCGACCGCCGCGGTGGGGAAGAAGTCGTAGACGAGGCCGAGATCGCCCAACCCGAACAGGGCGAGGAAGAACACGACCAGCAGCGGTGTGTTGCGGAAGAAGGCCACGAACCACGTGGCCACCCGCACCAGTGGGGGGATCGGGCTGACCCGGAACGACACGACGATGATCCCGACGACCAGGGCGATCCCGAAGCTGACGAACGCCAGCCTCAGGGTCGTCCAGGCCGCGTCGATGAGGGGGCCCTGGTACTTGTCCAGGAACTCGGACCAGCTCATGTCGTCCGCTCGATCATCGCTGCCGCGTCCGTCTCCTCATACCGTGGTGTGCCAGTCAGGCTGCGATCAGCAGCCCTCGTTGTTGAGGGCCGGCGGATCCGGGACCTGGGTGGCGACTGCGCCGACGGTGTCCTGATAGATCTGGGCCCAGGTGCCGTCGTCGTACATCGCCTGCAGGATCTCGTTGATCTGGCAGCGCAGCTCGGATCCCTCCGGCACCCCGATGCCGTAGGGCTCCTCGGTGAACGGGTTCTCGACGAGCTCGTAGGCGCCTTCGGACTCGTCGGCCAGACCGAGGAGGATGACGTTGTCGGTGGTGACCGCATCGACCCGGCCCTGACCCATGGCATCGGCGCACTTCGAGTAGGCGTCGAATGTGGTCACATTGGCGTTGGGAGCCAGCTCGTTCAGGTTGTCGAGCGAGGTCGAGCCCTCGACCGTACAGGTCGCGATGTCGCCGCTATCGAGGTCCTCGATGCCAGTGATGCCCTTCGGGTTGCCGGCGACGACCATGATGTCCTGACCGGCCACGTAGTACGGTCCGGCGAAGTCGACGATCTCGTCCCGCTCGTCGTTGATCGTGTAGGTGGCGACCACCATGTCGACGGTGCCGTTCTGCAGGAACGGCTCACGGTTGGCGGACACCGCCTCCTGGAACTCGATCTCTGCGCCGAGCTGCTCGCCGATGTAGCGGGCGATCTCCGCATCGAAGCCGACGACCCCGTCCGGCGTGTTGACGCCGAAGAGCGGCTGGTCGTACTTCGTGCCGACGGTCAGGGTTCCACCGACCGGGGCGGCGTCGCCCTCGGTGGTGTCGGTCGAGTCTTCTTCGGTGGTGTCGGTCGACTCCTCTTCGGTGGTGTCGGTCGACTCCTCCTCGGTGGTGTCCGTGCCCGTCTCGGTATCGTCGTCGTCGTCGCCGCAGGCTGCGAGCAGCAGGGCGAAGATGGCGAGCATCGAGAGCAGTAGGCGGGTGTTTCGTGACATGTCGTCAGTTCTCCTTCGTTTCTGTGCATTGCCGAGAACCGCGCGGTTGCGGTCCCGGTGGGTCAGTGGGTGATGAGCTTCGACAGGAAGTCGCGGGCTCGTTCCGTCTTGGCGTTCTTGTAGAACGACTCCGGGTCGTTCTCCTCGACGATCGCCCCCTCGTCCATGAAGACGACCCGGTCGGCGGCGGATCGGGCGAAGCCCATCTCGTGGGTGACGACGACCATGGTGGTACCGGCGGCGGCCAGATCGAGCATGACCTGCAGCACCTCGTTGATCATCTCGGGGTCGAGTGCCGAGGTCGGCTCGTCGAAGAGCATGACCTTGGGCTCCATGGCCAGCGACCGGGCGATGGCCACGCGCTGCTGCTGCCCGCCGGAGAGCTCGGCCGGATACTTGGCGGCCTGGTGGGCGACCCCGACACGCTCGAGCAGCTTCTCGGCCGATGCCTTGGCCTCGGCCTTGGACTTCTTGAGCACCTTCATCGGGCCGAGCGTGACGTTCTCGAGAATCGTCTTGTGGGCGAAGAGGTTGAACGACTGGAAGACCATCCCGACCTCGGCGCGGAGGCGGGCCAGCTCCTTGCCCTCCTCGGGCAACAGCTTGCCGTCGATGCGAATCTCGCCCTCCTGGATGGGCTCCAGGCGGTTGATGGTGCGGATCAGGGTCGACTTGCCGGACCCGGATGGGCCGATCACGACCACGACCTCGCCCTCGGCGATGTCGAGGTTGATGTCCTTCAGGGCGTGCATGGTCCCGCCGTACCACTTGTTGACGCCGCGCATACTCGCCAATGCCTCGACCACTGCGCCTCCCCCGGCGGTTCTCCTCAGCGTCCTGTGCCGAAGAACGGGTACTTTATCATGTCTCTCGGTGTTGACCACATAGTTCGCATGCTGTAACAACTCCGTGGCCGTGACCGGTGCGGGAACCCCCGACGCAGGGGCGATTTCTTGAACCGGATCTCGCCCTTCTACCCTGACCGGGACACAGCACCGACGTCAGGGGTTTGCCGCATGGGTCCGATGGGTGGAGTCAAGGTGATCGAGATGGGGCTGTGGGTCGCCGGTCCGAGCTGCGGTGGGATCCTGGCCGACTGGGGGGCCGACGTGATCAAGGTCGAGCCGCTCGCCGGCGATCCGTTCCGGTCGCTCGAGTGGCTGTACCCGGGCAGCGCCAACCCGCCGTTCGAGTTGGACAACCGGGGCAAGCGGAGCATCGCCGTCGACATCACGACCGAGGCCGGGATGGCGGTCGTCCATCGGCTGCTGGCCGACGCCGACGTGTTCCTCACCAACTACCGCGTGGCCGGACTGGAGCGGGCCGGACTGGACCACGTGACGCTGACCGAGCGCTATTCCCGACTGGTCTACGCCCATGTGAGCGGCTACGGGCTGGAGGGGGAGGAGCGGAACCGGGCCGCCTACGACGTCGGGGCGTTCTACAGCCGGGGCGGGATCGCCGCCTCGATCACGCCGGATGGCAACGACATCCCCTACCCCCGGGGCGGTATGGGCGATCACATGACGGGTCTGGCCGCCGCCGCCGGTGTGTCGGCCGCCCTCTTCCACCGCACGACGTCGGGTCGGGGCCAGCTGGTCTCCACGTCCCTGCTCCGCATCGGTGCCTACATGCACGGTTGGGACCACAACGTCACCGCTCGACTCGACCAGGAGACCGTGCCCTACAGCAGGACGTGTCCGCCGAACCCGCTCATCAACGGCTACCGGTGCGGCGACGGCAAGTGGGTGTGGTTGCTCGGCATGGAAGCCGATCGGCACTGGCCCCAGATCGTGCGCGCCCTCGACCGCCCGGAGTGGGAGCACGACGAGCGCTTCGAGTCGATCGAGCAGCGCATGGAGCACTCGGCCGAGCTCGTGGCGGCCATCGACGAGGTGCTGGCCACCCGGTCCCGGGACGAGTGGGCGCCGATCTTCGACGAGCACGACGTGTGGTGGGCCAAGGTCCAGACCACGATGGAGTTCCGGGCCGACAAACAGGCCAGGAAGGCCGGCTGCTACATCCAGGCGCCGCTGGCCGACGGCGAGGTGGTCGACATGGTGGCCACCCCGGTGGACTTCGGGACGTCGCAGTGGTTCGTCCGGGAGCCACCGCCGGAGCTCGGACAGCACACCGAGCTCGTGTTGATGGAGCTCGGCATCGACTGGGATCACATCGAGGCCCTCAAGTCGAGCGGCGTCATCCCCTAGTGGTCGAGTGTCCCGAGTCATGAGGCGAGCGCTCGCCGTGCCGCTCGGCGTTTGTTAGCAGATTCTGGGGTCCGGGTGGTGGATGCTCCCGAGAGTGTCACACCACGCGAGGACAATGGCTACACCACCACCGCCGTAGCAGGGGACCAGCCATGACCGCCGAAGCCCGCCCGGTGCTCGACGCACCGATCTCACTCAACCAGTTCTTCCCGTTCGTCCTCGCCGATTCGATGGCGAAGCGAACGGAGCTGCTGGCCATCAAGCGGACCCAGGGCCTCTACACCCCGGCGATCGACTACTGGCGGCTGCTCCGCCTCCAGATCGCGGCGTTCCACCAGTTCGCGCCGGGGCCCGGCCCCGACGCGCTCGACACGGCGATCGAGCTGGCCCACCCTGACCGCAAGCACCACTACGTCACCGCGGTGGCCGGCTACCGCCGGTTCCTCGGTCGCAAGCGCATCCACTGGATCGACACACCACGGCGGGCGATCTGGCTGGCCGATGATCTCCAGGTCCGGGTCAATCCCGAGCTGCACGTCACGATCAACGGCGATCCACACGTGGTCAAGCTCTACCTGAGGTCCGACCCGCGGCGTGCCCTCACCCAGCGGACGGCCAACCCGCTGGCCTACCTGCTCCACGCCTGCCACGGTCATCTCGGGGCGCCGCTGGTGGTGGATGTGCTGCGGGGCCGTGCGTTCGGGCTCACCCGTCAGAGCTTCGACTACGACGCCATGCTGCGGGCCCAGGCGGCGGCGTTCCTGTCGCTCTGGGAGAGCCAGCTCCCGCCCCCGACGACCGCAGACGACGCGGAGGCCGCCGCCTAGATCGGCCACATCGAGCGGTGCACGCCGCACCACCGTCGTACGAGACCGGCGGCTGTGCGGCTCGGGCACCAGCAACCGGCAACCGCTCGATGTGGCCACCTTCGTCCAACCCGACCAACATTGGCCCGTGCCCACCACGCCCCCGAGCATCCGACGCAGTACGCAGGAGGCCACCGCCAGATTGCTCGCCGCGGCCGAGACCGGCCGGCTGCCGGATCGCGTCATCAAGGCCGGGATCGAGCTACGGCTGCGGGCCAAGCTCCGCCACGAGGGTCGGGGCGGTCCGGCGGCCATCGCGGATCGGAAGCGTGCACTGCTGGCCGAGCGGGCCGCCGGCCCGGTCACCATCAACGTCGACGACGCGAACCTCCAGCACTACGAGGTGCCGTCGCCGTTCTTCCAGCGGATCCTCGGCCCCCGGCTCCGCTACTCCTGCTGCTACTGGCCGCCGGGCGTCACCGACCTGGCAGAGGCCGAGCAGGCGGCTCTCTGCCAGACGATGGAACGAGCAGCGCTGGCCGACGGCGACCGGATCCTCGAGCTCGGGGCGGGCTGGGGCTCGCTCTCGCTGTTCCTGGCGGAGCGGTTGCCCCGGTCCCGGATCGTCACGGTCTCGAATTCCCGGACGCAGAAGAAATTCATCGACAGCGAGGTCCAGCGGCGGGGGCTCGACAACCTCACGGTGGTCACCGCCGACATCGGCCGCTTCTGTCCAGAAGGGCGCTTCGATCGGGTGGTCTCGGTCGAGATGTTCGAGCACGTCCGCAACCATCGGGTGCTGCTGGAGCGGATCGGGACGTGGCTGCACCCCGGCGGCACCTGCTTCGTCCACGTGTTCAGCCACAAGTCGCTGGCCTGGCACTTCGATGCCGATGCGGACGGTGACTGGCTGGCTCGCTACTTCTTCGCCGGTGGGACGATGCCCTCTGACGATCTGCTGCTGCACGAGCAGCGCGACCTCGGTGTGATCGATCACTGGTGGCTGGACGGCACCCACTACGCCAAGACCCTCCAGGCGTGGCTCGACCGGCTCGACGCCGACCCCGCCGGCTGCCTCGAGGCGCTGGCGACCGGCGAGGATCCGACGCCGGTTGCGCTGCAGCTCAGCCGGTGGCGGCTGTTCCTGCTGGCCAGCATCGGCACCTGGGGCCTGTCCGGGGGCAGTGAGTTCGGCGTGTCCCACTACCTGTTCCGGGCGCCGGCCGGCTGAACCAGCGCCGCAACCGGCCGCTCAGAGGTACTTGCGGACCACGGCCTTGTACTCGATGTCGCTGAGCTTGCGGGTCCCGAAGGACCCGAAGCCCTCGTCCAGTCCGAGCTCCTTGGCCTTCGACGTCTTCACCTTCTCCGGTCCACCGAACTCGCCGCCCCAGACCTGGTAGCCGGTCAGCGTCCTCACCAGTCGCTTCGCCATGTCTTCCACCTAACGCTCGCCGTACACCGTAAACCCATTACGTTCTTCTCGGTGGTCGAAGATCGGATCAAGACAGCTCGATGTCGCGATAGCTCACGAAGGCGTGGACCGGCACGTTTCGCAGCGACGCCACATCCTCGAACCCGGCGGCGCGGTAGAGCCGGTGCTGGTGGTCCTCGTCGTCGGTCAGCAGCACCCGTTGGCGGACGTGGCCGTAGCGGCGGAGGCAGCTGTCGAGCAGTTGTCGACCGATTCCCCGACGCTGGTGACTGGGCCTGACCAGGAGATCCTGGAGGTAGAAGATGCTGACGTCGTCGCTCAACCCCCGGGCCAGCCCGACCAGCAGTCCACCGTCCCTGGCCGTCACCACGAAGGTGGACCCGGCGATCGCCGCGGCCAGGGCCGGAGGATCCTCGGTGTAGGCCGACCAGCCGACGGAGTCGTACAGCTCGACGAGCTCGCTGACCTCCGGTTGATCCGACCGACTGAGCTCCACTCGGCGACGATAGTGGCCCGCACCGGCGGGACCACCCGCTGGCACCGGCCCTGGGCCCGTGCCAGCATCACGGCATGGATTTCCTCTCCGAATCGGTCGCCACCATCGCCGCCGCGGTCAACAGCGGGCAGGTGTCGGCTCGGGAGGTCACGGCCCACGCCATAGCCAGGATCGAGGCCCTCAATCCGGCGCTCAACGCCTTCGTCGCCTGGGACGGTGATCGGGCCCTCGACCAGGCGGCGGCGCTCGACCGGCGCATCGCCGGCGGCGAGACCGTCGGCCCGCTGGCTGGCGTCCCCGTCGGGATCAAGGACCTCGAGGCTGCGGCGGGCTTCACCACGTCGTTCGGCTCCGACCTCCATGCCGCCGACCCGCCGGCGGTCGAGGACTCCGTGCTGGTCGGCCGGCTCCGCTCGGCCGGTGCCGTCGTCATGGGCAAGACCAACACGCCGGAGTACGGTCACAAGGGGGCCACCGACAACGTCCCGTTCGGCCAGACGACCAACCCGTGGTCGGTCGGCCACTCGCCGGGGGGTTCCTCGGGCGGCACGGCGGCTGCGGTGGCGGCGGGCATGGTCCCGCTAGGCACCGGCTCCGACGGTGGCGGCTCCATCCGCATCCCGGCGTCGCTGTGCGGCCTGTCCGGCCTCAAGACCGAGACGGCCCGGATCCCGATCGTCGGTCGAAGGATGCCCGGCAGCGGGCTGCTGTCGACGAACGGTCCGATGGGGCGGACCGCCATGGACACCGCAGTGGCGCTGGATGCCGTCGTCGGGCCGGACGGTCGCGATCCGCTGGCGCTGCCTCATACCGGCGAGTGCTGGACCGATGCGGTGGCCGCCGCCACCGTCCCGGAACGGGTAATCTGGTCGCCGACCATGGGCTTCGCCAAGGTCGACAGCGAGGTCCTCGCATCGTGCACCGCAGCGGTCGAGGCATTGGCCGCAGCCGGGACCGAGGTGCTCGAGGTCGACGAGGTCTTCCCCACCGATCCGGTGGACCCGTGGCTGGTGCTGTGGGGGATCGCCCGCTTCAAGGCTCAGGGTCACCTGCTCGGTACCGACGACTGGGAGCGGCTGAGCGACACCATCCGACCCCAGATCGAGTACGGGGCCCGACTCTCGGGGGTCGATCACGCCAGGGCCCACGACGCCTGCTACGAGCTGAACTGGCGGCTGGAGGATGTCTTCGAGCGGGCGCCGCTGATCCTGACCCCCTCCAACGCCGGCCAGCCGCCCCGCCTCGGCCAGGACGGTGAGATAGACGGTGAGGCCGAGGTCGGCTGGGTCAGGTTCACCTACGGCATCAACATGACCCGCAACCCGGCCGGCACCGTCTGCACCGGTCTGACGTCGGCCGGCACGCCGATCGGTCTCCAGCTCATCGGTCGGCACTTCGCCGAGGGCGAGGTGCTGGCGGCGATGGCAGCCGCCGAGCAGGTGATCGGGTTCGACAGGCGACCACCGGGGCTCTGAGCGGCTGCGCTGTCAGTCGAGGTCGGAGCGGTAGCGGAGGCCGATGTCGCCCGGTGCGCTCAGCGTGAGGG
>JAHELU010000035.1:24802-27386 GCA_024644005.1 Acidimicrobiales bacterium
AGCGCGCCGCCGAAACTGACGGTCCGCTCGATCACGAACATGATGACAAAGGTGCCGTGGGGGCTGGAAATGCTTAGAACCAATCGGCGGTCATTTGGAAATATCGTTGGCCACGCCGCCGGTGTTTCCGACCCGGCATCGTTAAGTTCGTGGACCGCCGAAGCCTTCGATCCAACGCTAGACTGGGCTCGAATCAGGAAACTGATGGATATGTGGGGCGGGAAAGTTATTTTGAAAGGCATCCTGGATGCCGACGACGCAAAAAAAGCCGCCGAACTGGGGGCGAGCGCAATCATCGTTTCCAATCACGGAGGCCGATGTCGCCCGGTGCGCTCAGCGTGAGGGTCGCCCCATCGATCTCCACGGTGGCCGGGCCCTCGAGGACCGAGATCACGAACCCGTCCTGATCGGCCAGCTCCGGCTGGCAGTCGCCATCGGCTGCCAGGGACGGGAACTGCAGCGAGCCGGCGGCGACGAGCCACTCGCCGGTCAGGGTCCGACAGCCGGTGGATCCTTCGAAGCTCCCGTCCTCGTCGAGCCGGAGCGTGGCCGTGCCCTGCACGCTCGATGCGGTCTCGCCGTCGATCAGGGTGTCGAGGGTCCAGTCCGTGCCGACCAGCTCGGCTTCGGGCACGGCGGGGATGGGGGCGAACACCAGCTCGACACCGTCCCCTGACAGCACCAGCTCGTCGGTCGTCGCCGTGAAGGTGGTTGCCGCGGTCAGGGCCTGCACGAAGAGAGACTCGAGGGCCATCACGTCCGGCTCGCAGCCCATCTCGGTGATCGAGTACTCGCCGAGCTCCAGGGTGCCGTCGCCGAGGGTGGCGGTGCCGCCGTAGCCGTTGCAGGCCGCCGTTCCCCCGAAGGTGCCGTCGGCGCCGAGGCTGAGCGTTGCGTCATAGCCGGGGATCGGTGTCAGTGGCTCGTCGTCCACGGTCCCCGATCGCAGGATCCAGTCGCCGACGGCGTCGTCGCCCGGCGCGCCACCGCTGTCGATCGTCTGATCGTCGCCGCACGCTGCGGCCAGCAGGATGGCAGCGGCCAGGGTGGTGACGAGCCGGCGGAAGGTTCGGGAGGACACCGTGGGGGCCATGCACCTAGGACGGTCGAGGCCGGTCGGTGGTTCCCGACCGGGCGGATTTGCCGGTCTGGTGGGGGTCCGGGAGCGGGCAGGCGGTGAGCCGATGGGTCCGCAGCCGCAACCCCAGCGTGTACAGCAGGAGGACGACGGCCGCGAGGCCGACGACCGGTTGGACCGGGGCCCACCACCCGAGCGCACCGGACGTGCCGACCAGGGCCACCACCGCCTGGTTGCAGACCGGGCAGCCGACGGCCAGGAACGAGACGAACCCGCCGAGCGCCGTCGTGGTCTCCTGGCGCTCGGTCTCGTCGGAGCGGTCGGGGCGGATGGCCAGGATCAACCCGATCAGCGAGGCGGTGACGGCCAGGATCACGTAGTCGATCGGCTTCGGAGCGATCGGGCGGCCGAAGATCGGGTTGTCCACGAGGTCGGCGGGGATGGCGATGGCCGCTGCGGCCACGGCGGCGATCGGCACGGCCCGCAGCCACGTTCGACGGTCGAGATCCCGCACCTTCCGGACTTCCCGGAGCGTGATCGTCCGGCGGGCAATCCGTTCTGACAGCTCGACGCCGGAAAGGGCCACAACCCTGTATATCGGGAGAACACCCGTCGACCGGTGCGGTGGCATCGGCGTTCGGCAATGGCCCGTCCGTGGTCGGTGGCCGCCTGATCTGTGCGGGTGGCTCGTTCGAGTGCACCGGGCTCTGACCGTTCCGAGCGGCCGGCCCGGAGGCCATGGCAGGGTGCTGGCGACCCGGTGGTCACGCGGCCTCGTCGTCGGGGTCAGCCCTTGCGGTACTCCCTGACCGACAGGAACCCGAACAAAAGAGCGATCCCGGCGCACCACAGCAGCGACTTGGTGAGCGGCCAGGCGATCTCGCCGCCGTGCATCATCGCTCGAACCGTGTCGACCACCACCGTGACGGGCTGGTGCTTGGCGAAGACCTGCAGCCATCCCGGCATGTTCTCCACCGGAGCGAACGTGGAGGCGGCGAAGGTCAACGGGAACACCGGGAGGAAGGTCGCAGCCTGGACCGCCTCGACGCTCTTGAGCTTCAGGCCCATCCAGGCGAAGAACCACGTCGTGGCGTAGCCGAACAACAGCACGAGTCCGAATGCGGCCAGGAACCACCAGATCCCGTTGCCGATCCGGAAGCCGATCAGGAGACCGATGCCGACGATGACGGTGTTGGTCAGCACCCCCCGGAAGCTGTCGGCCAGGGTTCGTCCGCTCAGCACCGCCAGCCGTGACATCGGCAGCGACCGGAACCGGTCGATCACACCGCGGGTCAGGTCCTCGGCCAGGCCGATGGCGGTGTTGCCGCCGCCGAACATGACGGTCTGGACCATGATGCCGGGGATGAGGAAGTCGGCGTAGCTGTACCCCGGCACGTCGAGCGATCCACCGAAGACGAAGTTGAACAGGGACACGAACATGATCGGCGTTATCAACGCGAACACCAGCACCTGGGGCTGGCGGTAGAGGTAGAGCAGGTTCCGCCT
>JAHELU010000036.1:0-5515 GCA_024644005.1 Acidimicrobiales bacterium
CCGCTCTCGCCAGGTCGAGCGGGGCGATGAACCCGGTGAACAGGCACGACAGGGTCTGCACGTCGAGGCTCGGTCCTGACCAGCCGCCGGATCCGACGTCGAGCCGCTCGACCGATGCCGCGCCGTCGGCCACCTCGACCCGCCAGTGGCCCTGGTTCCAGGGTGCCAGTTGGTCCCGCAACTCGAAGGCGAAGCTGGCGGTCACGCACGGGTTGTAGCCCCTGGCGGTCAGCGCGCCCCGGACGTCGACGATGCGCAGCATCCACAGCCACGAGTCCCAGTGGTCGAGCACTGCGCCCGGTAGATAGGCGGTCAACGACTCGACGGGCAGGCTGAGTGTGGCCCGGTCGGCGGTCGTGCCCAGACCGGCGATCAACCGGGCGGCGGCCGAGAACGCCACGTCCGAGCGGGCGAAGGGCCCGTCGACGTCGACACTGAACTTCAGCCGGTTGTCGCTCCGCTTGTGGCGGATCGTCAGCCCCGCCACCGGCTCGGATCCGTCGTCGATGACGTATCCGAAGCTGTTGGAGGTACCGGGATCGGTGGCGTGGTTCGACCGCTGCCAGAACAGGTCGCTGCGATCGAGCCAGCCGTGGGAGTCGGCGGCCAGCGAATCGTAGAGCGGCCGCATGCGCTCGAGCTCACCGGCCGCCAGGGCTTCGACGACGTGTCCTTCGTCCCTCGTCGAGGCCGTTGCCGCATCGGCCAGGACCGCGATGTCGATGGTGGTTCGCTCCCATCGGCCACCGAACTCGTAGCCGACGGCGCGGTAGAGGGACGAGGTGGTGGGATACAGGGTCGAGATGACCTCACCACGGTCGTGCATGGCCTCGATGGCCTCGGTGAGCAGGCGTCTGGCCAGACCATGACCCCGTGCCTGCGGGGCGACCGCCACACCGGCGACGCCGCCCATGGGCACCGACCGCCCGCCAACCACTGCCCGAATGGCAACACGGCCACGGTGGCCAGTACCTGGCCGGCCGATCTGGCGACGTGGACCCGGTCGAACGGGACGGTTGGCCGCTGCGGGTCGTAGTACGGCCCGGGATCGGTCTGGAACGCCTGAGCTCGGAGCCTCGCTTCGAGCTCGGCGTCCTCCGGTTGCAGGCGGTCGACGGTGATGTCCATCGGCTCAGCCGAGATACCCGGCCGGGGCACGGTCCCTGAGGGGTCCGTAGCGCTGCGGCGGTGGCGGCCGGAGCGGCCCGTCAGGCCACAGCCGCAGCCTCTGCGTAGACCACGATGTTGTCCTCGTACGATCTGAGGCTGCGGTTGAACTCGCCGCCGCAAGTGATGAGCACCAGTCGGGCCCGTCCGGTCCTGTCGAAGATCTCCTGCTTCGGCAGCTCCTGCTTGTCGTACTGCTCGAGGGCCACCGCCACGAACTCGGTCGTCGTGCCGTCCTCATAGGCCACCTGGATCGACGAGCCGATCTCGAGGTCGTCGAGCTGGACGAACACGCCGTTCTGCCCGTCGTAGGCGATGTGGGCCGCCAGCACAGCTGAGCCCTTCTCACCCGGAGCGGGCCCATACCGGTACCAACCGACCTCGTCGGCCGGGGGGATCTCCATGTCCCCGTTCGGTTCGACGCCGACGCCGATGACGGTGGCCACCTCGACACCGATGTCGCTGATCGTGAGGCTCACCGGTCGTGGCCCCGGCTCAACGGCCGTCGGCAGGCCCGTTGGTGCGGGGGGCAGCGCGGTGATCAGATCCGCGAGCGAGGAGCCCTCGCCGCTCCCGGCCTCGTCGAGCTGAGCGCCGAGCTCCGGGTCGCTCGCCTCGTCACCGGAGCCCTCCTGGGTTGCGACCGTGGTCGGCGCGCCGGCCGCAGCCAGATCGCCACCTTCGTCGCCCGCCGATGCCCGGGAACAGGCCGAGCCGGCCAGCAGCACCAGGAGTACCAGTGCTGCCAGCCGGCCGGCTGGACCGGTCGCCCGCTGCAACAGCGGACGGTGGGACGGTGGGAGGAGAGGGCGCACGTCGCTCCGGTCCGTCGGGACGGGTCAGCCCCGAGCCCGCCGTGTTGCGACGGCAGCAGTGCCGAACAGTCCGGTTGCCACCAGCCCGGCGATCAGGGCCATGGCGGTGTTGGAGCCCGTGGACGCCGGCAGGCTGTTGCCGGTGTCGACCTGCTCAGGGGCGCTGTGGAGCCCGGTGATGGTCTCGGTCAGCACGGTCAGGCTCTCGTCCTCGAGCGAGCCGACGGCATAGACCAGCAGGTGGTCACCCTCGGCGATGGTGAGGTCGGCCGGGCCGATGACGACGGGCTCGGTCTCACCGGTCGGGACGACGGAGGCCGAGATCGTGCCGACGGCCAGGTCGACGGTTCCACCGTTGCCGTTCGTGACGTTGCTGAAGGCAGCGTCACCGTTGGCCAGGATGTCGACGGCAGGAGCGGCGGCGGTGTGGCGCACCGTCAGTCGGCCTTCGCCGGCAGCGATGGTGGAGACGTCGTTCTCGAACACGCCGATGGTCGGGGTGCCGTCGGCGCCCAGATGGGCGATGACGGTGTAGTTGCCGGAGGCCGGGAGGGCGACGTCACCGGCGTCGATCGCGACGGTGTCGGTCCCGGCGGCCTTGACCTTCAGGCCCTCGAGCGTGGCGCCGGCCAGCGCCGACAGGTCTTGGGTGTCGCCGAAGCTGAAGCCTTCGAAGACGTTCTCGCCGCCGGCCTCGACGTCGACGTCGACGCCGGGGATGCCGTGGATCAGGTGGATCCTGGCGCTGTCCTGAGCGCTGGCCTGGCTGAGGAAGAGGAGGGGGAGGGTGAGGGCCACGAGGGTTGCCGCCACCAGTTTGGTTACGTTGCGCATGGCGCGCCGCCTTTCTGTTACGGGTTGCCCGGCACGCACCGTCGGTGGGCGGCTCGGGTTGGTTACACGGTTGATACGTCCGGATGGCAGCCATGGATGCGCTCGATCGCAAGATCCCACGGCTTTTTCTCGCGCATCCGAACGCCGTCCGGCGACGAAGGCACTGTCGAGACGTGCGCCGTGACACGGTCGGCCTGAGCGCCCGACAGCTCCGGTTCATCGCCGGGCCCGAGCCGCTCTCCCTGTCGGCGAGCGGTGTTTGTGCCGGCACCTCGGATGGGCCACGATAGGCCGATGATCGAGAGCACGATGCAGGACTTCCCGCTCACCATCACGTCTCTGTTCCGACACGGCCGGCGGATCCATGCCGACTCCGAGGTCATCACCTGGACCGACGACGGGCCGAAGATGGCGACGTTCGCCGAGGTCGGCGACCGGGCCGATCAGCTGGCGGCCGCGCTGTCGAAGCTCGGCGTCGCCGAGGGCGACCGGGTCGGCACGTTCTGCTGGAACAACCAGCGGCACCTCGAGGCCTACCTCGCCGTGCCCTGCATGGGGGCCGTGCTCCACACGCTCAACATCCGGCTCTTCCCCGAGCAGTTGGCCTACGTCATCAACCACGCCGAGGACAAGGTCGTCATCGTCGACGCCTCGCTCGTCCCCCTGCTGGCCAAGGTCCGACACGAGCTGGAGACCGTCGAGCACTACATCGTGGTCGGCGGCGATGGTGACAGCGGCGCCGCGCTCGGTGACACGCTCGACTACGAGACCCTACTGGCGGCCGAGGAGCCCGGCTTCGACTATCCCGAGGTGTCGGAACGGGCCGCTGCGGCGATGTGCTACACGAGCGGTACCACCGGCAATCCCAAGGGCGTGGCGTACTCCCACCGCTCCACGTATCTGCACTCGTTCGGTATCGCCTCCGCCCAGGCCATGGCGTTCTCCCAGCACGATCGGCTGCTCCTGATCGTGCCGATGTTCCATGCCAACGCCTGGGGCATGCCCTATGCGGGATGGTCGGTCGGGGCCGATCTCGTGATGCCCCAGCAGTTCCTGCAGGCCCAACCGCTGGCCGAGATCATCGAGGCCACTCGGCCGACGTATTCGGGGGCGGTGCCGACGGTGCTGAACGACATCCTCCACAATCGGCCGGATGCCGACCTCAGCTCGCTCCGCCAGGTGGTGTGCGGCGGCTCGGCCGTCCCCAGGAGCCTCATCGAGGGGTTCGACGAGACCTTCGGTGTGCCGGTGGTCCAGGCCTGGGGCATGACCGAGACCAGCCCACTGGCGGCGATCGCCCACGTGCCCCGGGGTACCGACCCCGCCGATGCGATGAGCTGGAGGGTACGGACCGGCCGACCGATGCCCGGCGTCGAGATCCGGATCTGCGGGGAGGACGGTGCGGTCCTCCCGTGGGACGGCCAGGCCCAGGGCGAGATCGAGATCCGGGGTCCCTGGATAACCGGCAGCTACTATCGCGACCCGACGGATGAGAAGTTCCACGACGGCTGGCTCCGGACCGGTGACGTCGGGACGATGGAGCCGAACGGGTTCATCCAGATCTCGGACCGTGCCAAGGACGTGATCAAGTCGGGCGGTGAGTGGATCTCCAGCGTCGACCTCGAGAACACCCTGATGAGCCACCCAGATGTGGTGGAGGCGGCCGTGGTCGGCGTGCCCGACGAGCGGTGGGACGAGCGGCCACTGGCCTGCGTGGTCGCCGCCCAGGGCCGCCATCCCGACCCCGCCGAGCTCAAGGCCTACCTCGACGGCAAGGTGGCCAAGTGGTGGCTGCCGGAGCGCTGGACCACCATCGAGGAGGTGCCGAAGACCTCGGTTGGCAAGTTCGACAAGAAGGTGCTCCGCCAGCGCTACGCCGACGGAGAGCTCGACGTCGTCGAGACATGAGCCACCGCAGCGGGTCGTGGGCGGCGGCGACGGGGAGCCCCTGATTGGCCGACGCCGGCGACGACCGATACCGACGCTTCCCCGATGGCTTCTTCGCCAGGATGGACCAGGGTCCAGACGTGGACTTCTACCGGGAGGCGAGGCTGGTGACCCACATCGACGACGGCGCCATCGCCTCCGTCGGAACGATCTACCGGGAGCTGGGGCTGACCGGACGGATCCTCGACGTGATGAGCTCCTGGGTCTCCCACTTCGAGGAGCCGCCCCGCTGCCTCGTCGCCGCGGGCATGAACGCTCGTGAGCTGGCGGCCAACGATGCCGCAACCGGCGCGCTGATCGTCGATCTCAACCGCCACCAGGGGCTTCCCTTCGCTGATGGCTCGTTCGACGGCGCCACCTGCTGCGTGTCCGTCGACTATCTCGTCCGGCCGCTCGAGGTGTTCGACGAGGTGGCTCGGGTCCTGCGGCCGGGTGCGGTGTTCTGCACCACGTTCTCCAACCGCTGCTTCCCCACCAAGGTCATCCAGGGCTGGGCCCAGACCGACGACCGGACCCATGTCGCCATCGTGTCGGAGTACTACCGGCTGTCCGGTCCCTGGACCGGGCTGGAGGTGGTATCGGCCACAGGAGAACGCCCCGGCGACCCCCTGTATGCCGTCTGGGCCCGGCGGGCGTGACGGCCGGGACGGACCCCGACCATCGAAGTGACGGCAACCGACGACGGAGATGCCCATGACGGAACCAACCCCGAGATACGCAGACGGCCCGACCACCGTGCGGTCGGTCCACAT
>JAHELU010000036.1:5525-27349 GCA_024644005.1 Acidimicrobiales bacterium
CCGGCGGACCGGGTCTGGGACCTGGTCGCCGCCCCGGCACTGGCGGAGGGCACGAGCACGCTCGAGGAGCTGGTGGCCAGCGAGGACGGGACGTCCGAGGGCGCAGACCGTTGAGGACCGCCGTCCAGCTGTCGGTCGGGCGTGACCCCTGGGACGAGTCCGTCACGTTCGTCACAGAAGCGGAGCGGCTGGGGGTCGACGTGTGCTGGGTTGCGGAGGCCTGGGGTGGCGATGCAGTCACGCCGCTCGGCTATCTGGCGGCCGCCACCGAGCGCGTCCTGCTCGGCAGCGGCGTGTTGCAGCTCGGCGTCCGCTCGGCGGCGATGACCGCGATGACCGCCCTGACGCTGCAGCATGTCTCCGGCGGGCGGTTCCTGCTCGGGCTGGGGGCCAGCGGCCCGCAGGTGGTGGAGGGCCTCCACGGTGTGGCGTTCGCCAGACCCCTCACCAGGATGCGGGAGACCCTCGACGTCCTCGCGCTGGCCCAGGCCGGCGAGCGCATCGCCTACGAGGGTGAGACGATCCAGCTGCCGAGACCGGGGGGCGAGGGCAAGGCGCTACGGCTGGCGCTGCCGCCGCCCGAGGTGCCGATCCCCGTCTACATCGCGTCGCTGTCGCCGAAGATGCTGGAGCTCACCGGTGAGCGGGCCGACGGCTGGCTCGGCACGAGCTTCGTACCGGAGGGCGCCGAGGGGGCGTACTACGATCATCTCCGGCGCGGCGCCGAGCGGGCCGGTCGCACGCTGGCCGACCTCGACCTCTGCCAAGGGGCCGAGGTGGCCTTCGGCGACGATGTGACGGAGATGGCGAGATCCCGCAAGCCGGGATTGGCGTTCAGCCTGGGTGGCATGGGCTCGGCGTCGACCAACTACTACAACCGGGCTTACAGCCGGCTCGGGTTCGCAGACGTCGCAGCCGAGGCCCAGCGGCTGTGGGTGGATGGTCGGCGGGAGGACGCAGCGGCTGTCATACCGGACGAGATGGTGCTGGCCACCACACTGATCGGGCCGGAGGCCCACGTGCGGGACCGGTTGCGGGCCTGGGCCGACGCCGGGATCACCACGGTCCGGCTCTACCCGGCGGGCGAGACCCTCGACCTGAGGCTGGCCACGCTGGCGCGGGCCATCGAGCTGGTGCGAGAGGTCGGCGGGACCAGCGGTGTCTGAGCTCGTGTTGCAAACCGGTTCGAGCGAGGGCAGGGGCTCGGCCCTCGCCTCGGCGGTCGTAGACGTCGAACGAGGTGGTCGACTCGCCTCGCTGGAGGTCGACGGCCTCCAACTGTTGCTCGCACATCCGGCTGCAGGGTCGATGCAGTGGGGGTCGTACCCCATGGTCCCCTGGGCCGGTCGGGTGCGGGACGGTCGCTTCCGATTCGGCGGCCAGACCCATCGACTCCCGCTCAACCTGCCCCCCCACTCGGCTCACGGCGTCGGTTTCACATCGGCCTGGACCGTCGTCGACGATCGAACGATCGAGCTCGACCTCGGCCCGCCGTGGCCGTTCGGAGGTCGGGCCACCCAGCGATTCGACCTGGACCGGGACGGCCTGACGATCACGATGACCGTCGAGGCCGACGTCGACATGCCGGCCATGATCGGCTGGCATCCGTGGTTCACCCGGAGGCTGGTGCGCCGCGACGGTGCAACGGCCGAGGCCGAGCTGGCGTTCGGTCCCGGCCGGATGTACGAGCTCGACGAGGTGGCCATCCCCACCGGCACGCTCGTCGATCCGCCACCCGGTCCGTGGGACAACTGCTTCACCGACCTGGTCGCCGACCCGGTCATCGACTGGCCCGGCCTGCTGGGGCTTCGGCTGTCGTCGAGCTGTGACCACTGGGTGGTCTACACCGAACCGGTCGACGCCCTCTGCGTCGAGCCGCAGTCGGCCGCCCCGGACGACTTCAACCGATCGCCTACCGTCGTTCCAGCCGGCGGACAGCTGGAGGCCTGGTTTCGGCTGGACTGGGGGTGACCCGGCCGGCGGAGGCCGGACCGTGCGTCGAGCGCGTCGGCGGCAGCGGCTCCGTGGCCCCTCGATTCCGGAAGCGAACGAGCCGGACGGCGGTGACCAGTGCGATGGCGGTGAGCATCGAGACCCCGATGGCGACCACGATCGGGTTGTCGACATCGGAGCCGGTCTGCACGGCGTGGATGCTGCCGAGGACGAGCGTGCCGAACGACAGGAGATGCACGGTCCGCCACAGCCTCTCCGGCAGCCGGTCCTTGACCAGCGATGTGAGCTGGACCGCAGCCAGCAGCCAGGCGGCGATCACCCCGTAGGCCATCGACGTCCTGGTCAGTCCGGGAACCGTCGCGACCCACGGCACGACCAGCTCTGCCACGCCGAACTGCACGAAGCCGTCGAGCCACAGGCTGATCATGTGGACGGCGAGGAAGCCCACCGAGAGCGCGGCCAGCGCCCGATGCAGGTCGACCAGCCAGGGGATGGTCGGCCGCCGACCGAGCAGTCTCGACGAGGTCAGCAGGCCGACCAGCACCGCCGCAGCCGCGGCCAGCCAGGCCACCAGGGCCGACGACCGGGTGATGTACCAGAAGATCTGGTCCGACATCTCAGGCGCCGGCCGTCGCCACTGCGGCGGCGGCGAAGGAGTCGTAGCCGGGCATCTCGACCACGGTACCGTCGTCGGTGACCAGCAGCCCGGTGGCCCCCGTCTCCGCCACCACGTCGCCCGCCGCCGCGGGACCGGCCGCGAACGCCGCCTTGGTCAGTACCTCGGCCTGTAGGGCCCTGGCGGAGATCACCGTGACCGACGCGAGCCCGGTGTCGATCGGGGAACCGGTTCTGGGATCGCGGAGGTGGTGCTCCCGACCGGCCGGGCCGGGCCAGGTCCGTTTCGTCCTCGTGCTGGTGCAGACCGCGCCGTCCCGCACCCCGACCATGCGACGACCGTCGCCGCCAGGGCAGTCCAGCGTCACCTGCCAGCCCTCGGGTCGTGGGGGCACCCCGGCCAGGCGGAGGTCCCCTCCGATGTTCACACAGCACCCGGCCGCACCGGTCGACAGCAGCCAGTCGGCCACCAGGTCTGCGGCCGCGCCCTTGGCGATGCCTCCCAGATCGAGCTTCACCCCGGAGGGGACGGTGACCGAGCGGGGGTATGGGTCCAGCACGATGTCGACGGGCGTCGGGGCGGCCCGATGCGAGCGTGAGTGGCCCTCCGCCGGCAGCTCGGCCAGCTCGGCCATCGGTCGGTCGTAGCCAGCCGCCTCCATCGTGGTGCCGATGGTCGGGTCGAAGTGCCCACCGGACCAGTGCCAGGCCTGGATGGCCGCATCGATCAGGCGGTAGGTCTCCTCGGAGACGATGACCGGTCGGCCGGCGGCGCGGTTCACCTCGGAGAGCTCGGAATCGGGCAGGAACCGGCTCCACCGTCGCTCCAGGTCGTCCAGCTGGCCACGGGCCCGGTCCAACACGTCCGGACCCGAGTCGAGACCGAGACAGATCAGGTGTGCCTCGGTGCCCATCAGAGCGAAGCGCAGGTCGTGCCGTCGCATGTCGCTAGGACACTAGCCCGGATCTCTCGTCAGGGAACGTTCGCCCTCGTGAGCGCCCCGACCGCTCGGCGGCTTGGAACCAGGGAAGGAGGAGGTCGTGAGCTCGCTGTGCAAGATTCAGCACTAGCTGCCCGAGCTCGTGGTGTCCGGTGGCGGCTCGGTGGTCGGCGGGGCGGTGGTGGCGGGCTGGGTGGTCTGCGTCTCGGTCGTCTGGACCTGCGTGGTCGGCGGGGCGGTGGTGGCGGTTGGATCCGTACCGGCGGCGGTCGACGGGGGCGCCGTCTCGGTCGAGGCCGTGGTGGCCGGGGCGTCCGTGGCCGGCGCGGTCTGCTGGGTGCTGGCGCTGGTCTCCGCAGCGGTGGTGGTGGTCGGCCCGGCCGGTCCGGTGGTCGACGGCTCGGCGCTGGGCGAGGGGGCGGATGATTCGACCGCAGCCTGGGTGGTCGAGGGCTCGGCACCCGCCCCGCTCGTCGGCGGCTGGCCGGTCGCCGGCTCGGGGGTGGAACCCGCACCCAGGGCGATCTCGTCGGTGGGGGTGTCGGTGGCCTGGCCCGTCGCCGGCACAGCTGCGCCCGCCGTTGCGGCGGCCTGTCCGGCCAGAGCGGAGCCATCCGTGTCGAGCCCGTAGCTCTCGGCCAGGGCCGAATCGAGCTGCTTGGCGAGATCGAGCGTGATCGTGTGCGTCGACGCCTCGGAGATCGTGCCGAGCATGGCCACGAATCCAGTCGTACCCGCCATGGCGGCGGCAACTCTCGATCGCTGAGCCGGATGGCTACGTTTCGGCAAAGACCCTCCGCCAGAACTGTGGTGGGACGACTACCCTCGCCCGCACAGTCTGGAGTCTAGACCAATCGATCGCCGGGTCGTTCATCGCCCTGCCGGTCAGGACGATTGGCTGACCGCCGGTGCGCCGCTGTGGCCGCCGCCCCGTCCGTCACTCTCGGTGAGGACGACGACGGCGATGATGCCGAGGACTGCCACGAGAACGAGGGCAACCCACTGGATCAGGGCCGAGCGATCGTGGCTCGTCCGGTTCTTGGCGTTCTTCCTGGTGCTGGCGCTCATCTCGATCGTTGCTCGTCTACTCGGTGCTCGACCGGGAACAGCCTAGTGTCTGGCCGCATTCCCGTCATGAGCGGGTTTCAGGCCAACAGATCGGCGGCGACGTCGAGCCAGAGCTGGGTGGTGAGCCGCAGCGACTCCACGTCGATGCGCTCGTCGTTGCCATGGAACCGGCGGGAGAAGTCGCCGCTGTCCAGCTCCGGGCTGAACAGGCCCGCACCGTAGGCCACCGCCCCCAGCTGCCGGTAGACGCGGGCGTCGGTGAAGCCGACGGTCATCTGGGGGCTGATCCTCGCCGAGGGGAAGGGCCGGTTGACCGCCCGCTGGAGGCTCTCCCACAGCGGATTGTCGGTCCGGGAGATCGACGCCTGATCGTTCATGAGGATCTCCACCTCGACGCGGTCGGCCAGGTCGCCGAGCGCGAGCTCGAGGTGGTGGGCGACCGCAGCTTCGTCCTCCCCCGGCAGCGTCCTGATGTCGACCTGGATCTCCACGGCATCGGGGATCACGTTGGCCTTCATGTGGCCGCCGTCGATCAGGTTGGCCGAGAACGTCGTGTGGGTGCAGGCGTGCAGGTAGGCCGCCGTGCCGACGTTCGGCATCTCGGCCAGGAGCTGGTCGAGCAGGTCGGGATCCCGCATCGCCGCCTTGGTCTCGGGGTCGACGGGGAGCGCCTCGACCCGCTCGGTCCACAGCTCCGTGAACCGGGGCGGTGGCGCGTAGTCGCCGAGCCGCTGGATGACGGCCGCCGCCGTCAGCAGGGCGTTGTCCGACCGGAACGGCATGGATCCATGACCGGGCCGTCCCCGGACCCGGAGCCTGCGCCAGGCCACGCCCTTCTCGCCGATGTTGATGCCGATCACGGGACGCTCGGGTGACCCGCCGTGGAGTCCGCCGTTCTCCGTCAACGCGTAGTCGGCCCGTATGGCGTCCGGCTCGTTGTCTGCGAACCACTGGGCCCCGTGGGCGGAGCCGGCCTCCTCGTCCGCCACCCCGAAAAAGATCAGGTCACCGGAGGGACGGAAGCCCGAGGCGGCCAGGTGGCGGAACGCCACCGCCATCGAGGACGTGATGTTGAGCATGTCGACCGCCCCCCGCCCCCAGACCTCGCCGGCCACCAACTCGCCGCCGAACGGGTCGCGGCTCCAGCCGCTCGGGTTGACGGGCACGACATCGGTGTGGCCCATGAGGCACAGCGACGGCGCATCGGTGTCCCGCCCTGCGATCCTCGACACCACCGAGACCCGGTCGGGCGTCGGCTCGAAGCGCTGGACCTCGAGGCCTGCTCCTTCGAGGAAGCCGGTGAGGGCGTCTGCGTTGCGGACCTCCTGGCCGGACTCCGCCGTCCCGTCGTTCACGCAACGATTGCGGATCATCGTCTGCAGCAGCTCGACCGTCTCGTTGGTCAGGTGTGTCAGCTCCCGCTCCGTCATCGACGGTCCTCCTCCTGTCGCCGGCCGACCGCACTGGCGTCCGAGGCCGCTCCGATCATCGACTACCCCAGCCCCGAGGGCAAGTCCCGCCACGGGCCCGGGCCGACGCCCGACCTTCGAACCAGTAGCAAGCCACGCCCGCAACACGAAGTGTTGCCGGCGACGAGCGGAAACTCGAACCAACCACTACATTGGTCGCCGGGTGGAGACGTTGGGTAGACAGCTCACGCCGCAACCCAGGTCGCCCTCAGGTCGGCCTCGAGCATCCCGCAAGGAACGCTTCCTCACCACATATGGTCACCTCTGCCGCGATCAAGAAATCTGCGATCGACCTCTGCCTACTCGGACCGCTGAATGTCACGGTCGACGGCGAGCCGGTGCCGATCGGCGGTCCTCGACAGATGGCGGTGCTGGCCCGCCTGATGCTCAGCCCCGACCAGGTGGTCACCATGGACCAGCTCGTCGACAGCGTCTGGGCCGGTGACGAGCCGAACCAGCCCCACGTCGCCATCCGGAGCTACGTGTCGAATCTCCGACGGGCCATCGAGCCCAATCGCCGCCGTCGGGCCACCGACAGCTGCCTGGCCAGCTCGCCACCCGGCTACCGCCTCGCCATCGACCCGGCTTCGGTCGACTGGGTTCGCTTCCAGCGCCAGGTCGACGACGGCCGGTACCAGCTGTCGACGGGCCACTACGGGGAGGCGGTGACCGAGCTCAGGGGCGCACTGTCGCTGTGGAGAGGCGACCCGTGCTCCGGGCTCCCGGATTCCGATGTCTTCCTGGCTCACCGAGCGCGGCTGACCGAGGTGCGGGAGACGGCCGTCGAGCTCCTCTTCGAAGCGCTCCTGTTGCTGGGCGACCACGCGTCGGTAGCGGCCGAGGTCGAGGCGGCCATCGCCGAGAACCCGCTCCGGGAGCGGCTGACCGAACTGGGCATGCTGGCCCTGTACCGGGCGGGCCGCCAGTCGGACGCGCTCGCGCTCGGTCAGGGCCTCCGGGCCCGCCTGGTCGACGAGCTGGGGATCGACCCGAGCCCGTCGATCGACGAGATGGAGCTGAAGATCCTCAACCACGACCGGAGCCTCGATCCACCGTCGGAGGTCGCAGCTCCCCGATCGACACCATCGGAGGTCGTCGATCCGGTCATCGACATCACCGACAGGGCGCCTCCCGCCCTCGGTGCCGGCCGCGGATCCCCGGTCGAGCCCGCCCACCTCGGCCCGACCGGCTTCGATCGCGCCCTCGACCCGCTGGCCGTCGCCTCCGCATCGGGTGCGCTCGGGCCGATCGGTCGGTCAGCCGAGCTCGAGGCGCTGACCTCGATGGGCGCCGCCCTGGCCGCCGGCCGCTCCGCCACTGCGGTCGTCACCGGGGAACAGGGCATCGGCAAGACGACCCTGGTGAGAGCGGCCGCAGCCCGTCTGGCCGACGACGTGACCGTCGTCTGGGCCCGCAGCGTCCCCGACGGGGCAGCGCCGCTGTGGCCGTGGGCCCAGGCCGTGGTGTCGATCCTGGAGCCGGGCACAGGACCGGAGCAGCGCTCGCTGGCCGATGGGCTGAGCCCGCTGCTCGCCCTCGGCTCTTCGGTGGCCGACGTGGTCGGGCTGGCGGAGCCGCCAGCGGGCCTCGACCAGACCGAGGTCATGCTGGCGGTCACGAGGCTGCTCGAACGACGGTCCCGGCGGGCGCCCCTCGTGCTGGTCTTCGAAGACCTCCACTGGGCCGACCCGGCGACGGTGTCGCTGATCAACTACGCGGCATCGAGCCTGATCGACATGCCGGTCGGCTTCGTCCTGACGTGGCGGGAGACCGACCTCGGGGCCGGTCCGGTGGCAGCCGGACTGCGGAAGTTGGCCCGGCTCCCGACACTGATCCGGGTGGAGTTGGGGGGCCTCGACGATGCAGCGGTCCGGGAACTGGCGGAGGCGCTCGGCCGGCCCCTCTCCCCCGGCGAGCCCGAGCGCATCGAGCGCCGTTGCGGGGGCAACCCGCTGTACATCCGAGAGATCCTCAGCCATGCCGACTCGAGCATCGACGGTGGTCATCGCTGGTCGACCCTGAAGGACGCGGTCGTCGATCGGGTGGATCGGCTGCATCCGTCGGCCATGGCGGTGCTCAGCGCCGCATCGCTGTACCGGATCCCGTTCACCCACGGTGACCTGCTCCCGGTGTGCGATCTCGAGCCGGACCACGTCCAGCAGGTGCTGGATGCCGCGGTGCGGGGCGGGGTGCTGGAGGAAGCCGATCCCACCGAGGGCACCTACCTCTTCCATCACGAACTGGTCGGCGAGGTGCTCGCCTCCGAGCTCCTGGCGGTGACGAGGAGCGGCATGCACCGGGCGATCGGCCATCACCTGGTGGCGGCCGGAGCCGCCGGGTACGAGGTGGCCCACCACCTGTCCCGCAGCCCGGACGCCGAGGACCGGGCTCTGGCCGGCGCAGTCGCCCTCGAGACGTTCCACCGTCTCGCAGCCCCGGGCCGTCTCCCCGAGCTCGACGAGTACGTCCGGATCGGCCTGGCCGCCGCAGACCACATCGCCGACCATCCCCCGGCCGGCCATCCCCCGGCCGGCCATTCCCCGGCGGGCCATCCCCCGGCGGGGCAATCCCGAACCGGTCGTCCCCTGACCGGTCCGACCCTCGAGGGCTTCGCCATCGACGCGCTGTGCTACCTCAGCTGGCGGGCCTGGGTCGACGGCCGACCGGCAGACTGGCTCGACAACGCTCGGCGGAGCCTGCAGGCCGCCCTCGACGCGGTCGACCCGTCGACCGCTGGCCGGGCCTCGTCGCGACAGAAGGGATCGTCCCGACCGGCGACCAGGGGTAGCGGCACGGGACAACGGTGCGAGGACGAGTCGCTCGATCGCCTGGCCCGTTGCGCCATGAACGTGATCGGATGGCCGCCCAGCCCGATCGGGCCCACCAGCACTGGCGAGCTCGTGACACTGCCCGGCCGGCTGGTGGACCTGCTGGCGACGGCCGCCGAGCGGCTGCCGACCGATCACGTCGCCCGGTGGGTCGTACAGGTCCACCTCGCGGCCATCGCCGGGCCCGGTGAGCCGAGCGGTGCAGCGCGGACCAAGGCGCTGCGGGACGGCAGGAAAGTGGTCTCGGCGGCCCGGCGTCGACTCTCGTCCGAGGATCTGGCGTTGGTCCTTCGGGCCTTCGCCGCCCGATACGCCGACTCGCTGGAGCCCCGGGCCCGGCTGTCGACCCTCATCGAGTCGAGCGAGCTCCGGCCGGGCCCGGACGCAGAGCTGTTCCTGGCCCGCTGGGCCTACCCGGCGCTGGCGGAGCTCGGTCGGATCCACGAGGCGGAGCAGCAGGTGGAGGCGGCCATGGCGGCCACGATCGGCGGCGACCCGTTCCTCGTGGCCGAGAGCAGGGTGCTGGCGATCCGTCACCTGCTGTGGACCGGGCGGCTGGAATCGGCGGCCTCGGAGCTCGCCGTCGCCGCGGCCGACTGGGCCGTCACGGGCCTGGTCGAGCCGCTGCCGTTGACCCGCCAGCGCTGTGTCCTGGAGCTGCTGCAGCACCCCGGCGGGCCCTACCGGCCCGATGACGACCACGTTCCGTGGCTGGACGAGCGGGTCGGGCCGGCCGAGTCGGCGCTGCGGTCGCTCAAGCTCGGCGACCTGGACAGGGCCGGTCAGTCCCTGGACCGGGCGCTGGAGGATACCGGTACCGGCCGCTCCAGCCCGCCCGACCTGGCGATGCTCGTGGCTGCGGCGGCCGTGCTCGGCCACCGAGCGGCGGCCGAGGCCGGGCTCGAGCTGCTGACCCCGGCCGGGGACCGCTTGATCGCCTGGGGGGACGGCTCGGTGATCCTGGGCCCCGCCAGCCTCTACGCCGGCCTGGCGGCCACGACCGCAGGCCAGGTCGACCGAGCTGGCCCGTTGCTGGAGCGGGCCGCTCGGGCGGTCACGCACTGTGGTGGCTCGACCGCTCTGGTCGACGTGGTCAGCGGCCTCGATCGGGCGGACGGCTCCAATCGGGCTCCAACGATTCCTTAATCCCGAGGCGACACAATCGGTGTCGTACTCATGCGGCCTCCAGATGAGGTCGTGCGAGCACGGGTCACGGCACGAAGAGGGTGCCATGACAGGGGTCTGAGCCGGTCCCAGCAGCCTTCCGACGGCGGTGGCTGTTGGGGCCGGCTCGGACCACTTTTGATCGCATGCACGGGACCGACAAAGCTGGTGCCATGTCGCCTTCCCCAGCTCCCCAGGTCGATACGTCGACAGTCGACTTCCACTTCGACGTGATGTGCCCCTGGGCCTATCAGACGTCGTTGTGGATGCGCGACGTCCGTGACCAGCTCGGCCTGACCGTCAACTGGAAGTTCTTCAGCCTGGAGGAGGTCAACCGTCGAGAGGGAAAGAAGCACCCCTGGGAGCGGGAGTGGTCCTACGGGTGGTCGATGATGCAGGTCGGGGCCGTCCTCCGCCGGACCAGCATGGCCGACCTCGACGCGTGGTACGCACGGGCCGGTGCGGCGCTGCACGTCGAGGGTCACAAGCCGCACGAGCCGGACGTGGCCAGGCACCTGCTCGAAGAGCTGGGACTGGATCCGGGGGCCGTCGACCAGGCGATGGGCGACCCGTCCACCCACGATGAGATCAAGGCCGAGCACGACCGGGTCGTCGAGGCGGGAGGGTACGGCGTCCCCACCCTGTTCTTCGGGGACCATGCGCTGTTCGGCCCGGTCCTGCTCGATCCGCCGACCGGTGCTGCGGCCATCCGGCTCTGGGAGGCGGTGACCGCATGGCTCGAGTTCCCCCACCTGTACGAGCTCCAGAAGCCCAAGACCGCGCAGGATCACCAGCTGATCGCCGAGACGTTCAGCCCCTACCTGGAAGCAAGGGACTGGGTCAGCATCAACCGGGGCAAGGTGGTGGGGTTCGAACCAGCGGCCGAGAGCGGGTGAGCGCACCGCCGAGCGGCGGCGGCCACCCCGATCGCCAGCCGGTCGAGCCGGCCGACGACCGCGCCAAATGGAACGAGCGCTACCGGCGGCGAGCCGGGGCCGAGCGTCGGTCCGAGGGCGGGGGTGGTGACCCGACCGCCGAGGACGTCGTACCGCCGCCGGCACTGGTACGGCTGGCCCGGTTCCTGCCGGGCGCCGGTCGGGCGATCGATCTCGCCGGGGGCCGCGGCGACGGTGCCCTGTTCCTGGCTCGACGAGGCCTGGCTGCAACGGTCGTCGACATCTCGGACGTCGCCCTGGCCCAGGCCGCCGAGCGCGCCGCAGCCATGGGTCTGGCCGTCGAGACGGTGAACGCCGATCTCGGTTCGGCCGACCTGGCGACGGTGCTGGACCTGGCGGCAGGTTCCGGCCCGCCCCCGGCCGTGATCACCTGCTTCCGCTACCTGCAGCGCCGGCTGCTGGCATCGGTGGGCCGCGACCTCCCGCCGGGGAGCCGGTTCATCGTCGCCGTCGCCACCACAGCGAATCTGGAGCGGCACGCCAGGCCATCGGCCCGCTTCCTGCTCGAGCCCTGCGAGCTCGACGAGCTGGTGGTCGCCGGTCACCGCGACCTCCAGGTCCTCCACCGGAGCGAGGGCTGGACCCCGACGGGACACCACGAGGCGGAGCTCGTGGTGCGGCGGGGGCGCCGAGCGCCCGGTGGTCCCGGTGATCACGCAGGCTCCGGGGTCGACCGCTAGGGTCGGACGATGCCGGGTCTGCAGCTGCTCGCACGCTCGCAACGGGAGCGCCCATGAACGAGGTGCAGCGGATACTGGACCGCCTCGAACCGGTGGCGGTCGGCGCCGGGCGCCGAGCCGGGGAGATCGAGATGAACCGGCGGCTCCCGGCCGACCTGGCCGAGGCACTGATCGAAACCGGGGTCTTCCGGCTCTGGGTACCCCTGGCCTACGGTGGTGTCGAGTCGGACGTCCAGGCGCTGCTCGACGCCATAGAGCTCTGCTCCTACCACGACGGCTCCACCGGGTGGTGCGTGATGATCGGCGGTACCACTGCACTCAATGCCGGCCGGCTCCGCCGGGACCACGGCGAGGAGATCTACGGGGACCCCAGGGGCGTGACGGGTGGCTTCGGTCGGCCCGCCGGTGAGGCCAGGCTGACCCCCGACGGTGGCTTGATGGTGACCGGTCGCTGGCCATGGGGGTCCGGCACCAGTCACTGCACCTGGATCGGCGGCGGGGTCCGCATCATCGACGAGGACGGCGAGCCGTCGGCCCTGCCCGACGGTGGGAAGGCGCCGTTCGTGTACTTCGAGCGGGATCAGGTGACGCTGCTCGACACCTGGTACGCCGCAGGGCTCCAGGGCACCGGCTCGACGGACTACATCGTCACCGAGGCCGCAGTGCCCGAGGGCCGCTGGGTGTCGCTCGCCAGCCGTGACCCGGTGATGGACGGGCCGCTCTACCGGTTCTCGCTGCTCGGTGCCCTGGCGCTCGGCGTGGCCGCTGTCACCCTCGGTCTGGCCGCTCGGGCCGTCGACGAGCTGATCGCGCTCGGCTCGAAGGTACCGGATGCCAGCAGCCGGACCCTGGCCGAGCGGCCCGTGGTCCAGGCCGAGCTGGCCAGGGCGGACGCCGGCGTCCGCTCGGCCAGGGCCTTCGTTGTCGAGACGGTCGACCGGTGCTGGACCTCGGCCCGGGCCGGCGAGCTCCAGGACGAGGACAAGCGGTTGTTGCGGCTGGCGGCCAACCAGGCGGTCGAGCAGTCGACCGCTGCGGTCGACCTCTGCTACCGGGCCGCCGGGGGCACGGCGGTCTACCACAGCAGCCCGTTGCAGCGGATCTTTCGCGATGTGCACGTGGCGACCCAGCACGCGATGACAGCTCCCCGGATGATGGAGCCGCTCGGCCGGATGCTCTTCGGACTACCGACGAGCACGGCTCAATTCTGACCGCTCAGAACCGATTGCTGTACTGCCGGGTCGAGGCTCGTGCCCGGTCAGCCACCGATGTCAGAATCGCACCCTTCCCCTCCAGTCCGTCGCCACACGATGCGCAACCTGAGGTCCGGTCGATCCCTCGGCCGGCGCTCCGAGGCAGACGGCGGCCCGGCAGCGATCACCGCAGGCCCCGTCGCCGATCTCGAGCACTTCACGGACTCGCTCTCGGCCACACTCGAGGCGGCAGCCGAGACCGAGCGCAACGTGTTCGTGTTCCGCCTCCACTGCTGCCTCATCCGCCTGCAGCGGTGGGACGACGTCGTCCCGATCGCCGACGAGACGGTCGAGGCCGCCATCGACGAGCGGCTGATGGCCTTGGAGCCATCGTTCGTCTTCCACCGCGCCGCCCGCCGCGACATCATCGGGTTCAGCAGCCAGCCGAGCACCAGCGCCGATGCGCAACGGCTCGGAGGCCGACTCGCCGCTGGGCTCTCGACTGCGCTCGGTCCGGCGGACCGGCGCTTCGCCGTGTCCCCCCGCCTCGGGGTCGCCATCCTCGATCAGCGCAACCCATCGGCGTCCGATGCCATCGATGCGGTGACCCGGACCGTCGGCGAGACCAACTTCGAGACGCCGTACCTCGTTCACAACGACTACATCCGGTCCCGCAGCGCCAAGCAGCGGCAGCTGGCGGCCGATCTGCCGGGGGCCCTCGAGCGGTCGGAGATCACGGTCGAGTTCCAGCCTCGGGTCCGGGCCGACGACCTGAGCCAGGTGGGGCTCGAGGTGTTGGCCCGTTGGCACCGGCCGGACGGCTGCTCGGTCCCGGCGATCGAGTTCCTCCAGGTGGCGGAGCGGTACGGCCTGCTGTTCGAGCTCGGACAGCACGTGCGAGCCACCGCCGTCGAGGTGGCCGATGACTGGGCGGCCGCCGAGCGGCTCGGATCCCGCCGCCTGTGGTTGGACGCCGCCCCGGTCGAGCTCTGCCACCCGTCGTTCGTTCCCTCGGTGCTCGAGCTCGCCAGGGACCACCCGGACGTCCCGATCGGCTTCGAGCTGAGCGACACCGGGCTGCTCGACGATCCGCTGTTCGTGCCCATATTCGAGCGCCTCCAGGAGGCGGGGATCCAGCTGGCACTCGACAACGTGAAGCCTTCCACGCTGTCGATCGGACGGATCCAGCGGCTGCCGACGTCGATGATCAACCTCGACGGCGAACTGGTGCGAGCCCTGCCGACCAGTGAGGCCGACCGCGACCTGGTCCGGCTGCTGTGCTCGTATGCCCACGAGGCCGACCGGCCGGTGACCGCCTGTCAGGTCGAGACCGACCAGGAGCTCGACATCGCCAAGCTGCTCGAAGTCGACCTGCTCCAGGGCAGGATCATCGCCGAGCCGGTCCCGCCGACCGTGATGCGGGACCTCCTCAGAGACGCCGATCGGCCCGTCGCAGGGCGCTGACCGTGAGGCTGGCGGTCGCCGTCAGCCGACGTCGCCGAAGCCGGGTGCGACGTCGGTCATGAAGGCACGGAAGGCGTCGAGCCGGCCGGCTGCACCGCCGGGGGCCACGACATCGAGTCCCAGATGGGTGACCCCGATCTCTCGCCACCGGCCGACGGTCTCGGCCATCCGGTCGGCCGATCCCTGGATGGACTTCGGACCCTCCATCCGGCTCTCGGGATCGAGATACAGCCGGACCGACAGATCGAGCTCCCCGCGGTCCCGCCCGATGGCCCGGCAGGCGGTCTCGATCTCCGCCCACTCGTTGCTGACCCGCTCGATGGGCTCGAACGCAGCGTGGAAGCCGTCGCCGAAGCGGGCGGCGCGGCGGAAGGCCGCGGCCGACGACCCACCGACCCAGATCGGGATGGTGCGATCGGGTGGCTTCGGACTGAAGCCGATCTCTCCGAACCGGTAGTAGCTGCCCTCGTAGTGGGGCAGATCGTCACCGAAGAGGCGCTCGAAGATCTCCAGTTGCTCGTCGGCCCTGGCCCCCCGATGGTCGAAGGGCATGCCGAGGACCTCGAACTCCTCCCGCATCCAGCCGACACCGACCCCGAGGATGGCGCGACCCTCGGACAGCACGTCGAGGGTCGCCAGCCACTTCGCGGTCAGGACCGGTGGTCGGTAGCCGAGGATCAGCACGGTGGTGCCGAGCTTGATCCGTTCGGTCCTGGCTGCCACGAACAGCAGGGTGCCCAGTGGGTCGAGCCATGGCATGTCGAAGCCGCCGGGAAAGCTGCCGTCCTCGGTGTAGGGATAGGACGACTCGATCTCGCGGGGCCAGGCGATGTGGTCGCTCACCCAGCCGCTGTGGCAACCGAGCCGGTCGGCCTCCTCGGCCCACTCGATCAGGTTCTCCCGATTGGCCGAGCGGCCCAGTTGCGGGAGGTGAACCCCGAAGTCCATGGTCGATGCTCCTTTTCCGAGACACTCCGCACCGAATCCCTCTGTTCGAGACACTCTGCCGGAGAATCCCTGTCCGAACCCTCAGTTGAAACGCGGCATGACCCGCTCGGCGAACAGCTCGATGCTGGCCCGGATCGCCTCGGGCTCGTGGATGCCCTGCGGTATCAGCATCATGACCTCGTTGATCGGTACCGCCTGCATGGCCTTGTCGATCTCGGCCGAGATCGTGTCCGGACTGCCGACGAGCAGCTTCGGCATCGGCTGCCCGAAGGGAAGCGGCCACGTCTCCCAGAACCAGGCCATGTCCTCGAGCTGGTCGTAGGCCTCCGCGTCGGTCTCCGCACAGATCATCAGCCCGCCCCAGCACGCCTGGTCCCCCGGCGCAACGGTGCGGCCGTATCGGGCCGCCGTCTCGTCGTAGGCCCGCCAGATCGCCTGGAGCAGTTCGGTGTTGTCGCTGAGCACGATCGACTTGCCGCCATAGCGACCCCAGAACGCCGCCGTCCTGGCCGAGCCGGTGAACCCAGAGTAGATCCTGGGATGGGGCTGCTGGTAGGGCCGGGGGGCGATTCCGACCTCGGTCACGTTCATGTCGGCGTCGACCCCTCTGCCGTAGTCGGTGTAGACCGGATGATCGTGCGGGTTGCGGTCGAGGTTGGGGAAGGTCCAGAACTCGCCCTCGTAGGAGAACGTCTCGGACGTGAGGGCGGTGATGACGATGTCGACGTACTCCTCGAAGTACCGGCGGTTGAGGTCGTCCGCCGGGCTGTTCTTGTTCCACGGACCGACCGGGCCGACCTCCTCGCGGACCTTGAAGTTCTCGACCCAGCGCGCCTGGTAGCCCCGGACGAGGCCGACGCCGAATCGGCCGCGGTGCATGTGGTCGAGCGTCGCGATGTTCTCGGCCACCCGGAGGGGATTGTGGGTGGTCGACACGTACCCGCAGGTGATGATGGTCAATCGCTCCCGGTGCTGGCCGAGCCACATCGACAGCAGCCCCGGATCGTTGGTGATCTCGAAGCCCTCCAGCTGGAGGTGGTGCTCGGGATGACCGAACCCGGCATAACCGGCATCGTCGGCCCACCGAACGTAGTCTCCCAGCTCGCCGAGCATTCGCTGGTAGAGGTCGCCCCGCAGGCCGGCCATCCCGTCGGTCAGCTCCGCCCGCCGACCGATGGTGCCATACACGAACAGATCGAAGTCCACGGCGCTCCTCGCTCCCCGGTCCGACGTCGGCACAACCGTAACCGGCGCACCGTGTCGGCTCGAAATCTGTGTCGGCTCGAACTCTGTGTCGGCTCGAGATCTGTGGCCGGTCGGGCACCGGGCCCGCCCGCTCAGTGGTCGCTGTCGGAGGTGAGCTCCTCGGCCTCGATCAGGTTGCCGGCGGCGGCGAGGGCGGCGGCCAGGTTCACCGCCCGCTCGTAGACCGCGATGAAGTAGTGCTCGGCTGCGTTCTGCTGGCCGGACAGCGGTGGTCGGCCGAGGGACTGCACGACCGCCGACGGGTTGGTGGTGATGGTCGCCTTCTTCTCTCCGAGCTCCGCCAGCTGCTCGGCATCGCCCCAGAAGACCCGTGGATCGACCTTCTTCTTCCTCGGACCCTTGCGTCGCCGGCTGCCGGTCCGGCTCTTGTCGTTGGCTCGCGAGCCGTTGGCGCTGTCGCCGCCGCTGTCCCGTTGCTGGGGCCTGTTCTGGCCCTTCTTGGCTTGTTTGGCGTTCATCGGTCTCCGTGCCACCGGGTTCTGGCCCAGGCGGGCGGTCGTGGTTCCGGTTGTCGAGGTGGATCGTTGCGGTTCATCAGCCGGTCAGTGCTGCGGTCTGGCTCGGTGAGGGGGTCCCGTCCCAGTCCTCGTCGTCGGCCAGGACCGGGGCTCCGTCCTCCGGCTCGCTGTCGAGCTCGGAGATCAGCAGGTCGGGATCGATGCCGAGGGCGATCTGGAGCTGCTCGGCGTCGAGGTCGCCAACCGAGCTGGACTTCGGCAGCACCATGTCGGCGATCTGCCGCTTGCCGGCGACCACCTCCTCGACCCGCTCGTCGACTGTTCCTGGGCAGACGAGCCGATGACAGATGACGGTGCTCGTCTGGCCGATGCGCCACACCCGGTCCCGGGCCTGGTCCTCCACGGCGGGGTTCCACCAGCGGTCGTACAGCACGACGTGGCTGGCTGCGGTCAGGTTCAGGCCGGTGCCGCCGGCCTTCAGCGACAGCACCATCGCGCCGGCGTCGGTCGTCGCCTGGAAGTCCTTGACCAGCTTGTCCCTCGCTCCCCGGCTCAGTCCGCCGTGGTAGCAGTGGATCGGCTTCCCGGTCCGCTTGGTCATGTAGTCGGCCAGCTTCTCGCCCCAGCTGGCGAAGTGGGTGAAGATCAGCACCCGCTCGTTGGCAGCGAAGACGTTGTCGACGATCTGGTTCAGCCTGGCGAGCTTGCCGGAGCGGCCGTCGAGCGGCTTGTCGTCCGCCTGGTAGGCCACCGGATGGTTGCAGATCTGCTTCAGCGCGGTGATGGCGGCCAGCACGGCGCCCTTGCGCTGAGGCGAGCCGTCGCCCTCTGCGGTGTCGATCACCAGGTTGTCGAGCACCGCCTGATAGAGGCCGATCTGCTCGGGGGTCATGGCGCAGTGGTCGAGCTCGTCGATCCGATCCGGCAGCTCGGCTGCGATCTGTGGCTCGGCCTTGGTGCGCCGGAAGACGAGGATCCCGTTCAGGGCCCGCAGGGCCTGCTCACCGGAGTCCCGACCGACGTCGGTCTGCGAGAGCTGGGCGATGAAGGCCGCCCGGCCGCCGACGAGACCGGGGTTGGTGAAGTCCATGATCGCCCAGAGATCGCCGAGGCCGTTCTCGATCGGGGTGCCGGTCAGGGCGACCCTGGTCCGTGCCGACAGCCGACGCAGCTGCTGGGCGGTCTCCGAAGTCGGGTTCTTGATGGCCTGGGCCTCGTCGAGCACGACCTTGTCCCACTCGATCTTCTCGAGGGCGTCCATGTCCCGGACGGCGGTGCCGTAGGTGGTGATCACGACATCGGCGGCGCGGACCATGGCCGGTATCCGGCCGGGCGCAGCCCGATTCCCCCCGTGGTGGACGACCGCGTTGAGATCCGGCACGAACTTGCGGGACTCGGCGAACCAGTTGCCGACCACCGCCGGGGGGGCGATGACCAGCGCAGGGCCGTTGCCCTTGTTGAGCTGGAGGTGGGCCAGCATGGTCGGCGTCTTGCCGAGGCCCATGTCGAGGGCGAGGCAGCCGCCGAGCCCTGCGCCGTCGAGGAACGACAGCCACATCCTGGCCTCGGCCTGGTAGCTGCGGAGCTCGCCGACGAAGCCGTCGATCTCGGTCGGCGGGTCCTCGGGGAGCTCGGAGACGCTGCGGAGCAGGTCGGCGGCCCAACCGTCACCCGAGATCGTGATCCCGCCGGCCAGTGGCGAGCCCTCGAGCCCCAGCGCATGGCGGAGCATGTCGGCTCCGGTCAGCCTGGTCTTGTCGGCCCGTTCGGCCAGCGCCGCTGCGGCCTCGGCCAGGTCGGTCTGGTCGAGCTCCACCCAGCGGCCCCGGGATTTCACGAGCGGTCTGGCCTCGGAGGCCAGCCGGCCGATCTCCTCGGCCGTCAGCTCGATGTCGTCGAAGACCACGCTCCAGCGGACGTTGGCCAGCTGCTGAGCACCGACCACGCTCTCCTGGGCCTCCTCGGAGGTGAGGCGGAGGGTGGGGGTCGGCTTCTTGCGGGACAGCGCCGGAGCCCGGACCTCGTAGCCGGCCGCGATCAGGACCTGGCCATCGCGCGACATCAGATTCCACGCCTCGTCTTGGCTCAGCACCACCTCGCCCCGTCTGCGGGCTCCCGGGCGGAGCAGCTCCGGATAGAGCCGCTCCAGCCTGACCAGCTCCTCCTCGACCTCCTTGCGCCGGGTGTTCGACGAGTTGACGATGACCTGCTCGACCGGGAGCAGCCGGTTCTCGTTGTTGGGTGCCAGCACCGACAGGTACCAGGCGTTCGACTCGTCGGGCGGATCGAGCTGGATGACGAGCTTGAACTTCTTGGTGCCGCTGACCGAGCGGGCCCACTGGTCGATCCGTCTGGCCAGCTCTGATCCGAGCCTGCTCGGAGCGGTGAACGGCTTGCCGTCGAGCCGGGTGAGGAAGCACTCGGCCACGTCGGACTTCGAGGTGGGGTCGGGTGGGGCGGCCGGTACCTCGAGCCGTCCTGCAGCTTCCCGGCAGATGGCGGTCACGAGGTCGGACAGGACGGCCGTTGTCATCGACCGGCCGTCCGGGCGATTCTCGAGCACCCCGACCGCGCCTGGCACGGCCTGGCTGAGGGTGTTGTGCTCGTCCAGGTCCACGAGGGCCGGCATCCAGCGGACCTCGAACGTCGACAGCTTGTCGTTGCCCTTCGGGGCGTTGCGGGGCCGACGGGACTTCTTGAGCTGGGGCACCGCCCGGCCCTGAGCAACCAGTCGTACGGCCAGTGCGGTCACGAGCCCGAGCCAGGCGACGCTCGGTCCGGTGGTCTCGTCGTCTGTGGTGGTACCGAGGGCCACGAGCCAGCCGAGGCTGGCCTCGATCGGCGCCGAGACCGCGTCAGCCTTGCCCTGGCCGGGGACCTTGACCGGGTTGTGGGACTCCCAGCCGACCGTGCCGGCTCCCGCAGCTCGCAATCGCTCCCGCAGCTCGGCCTCGGACGCCGACTCGGCGCCGGGCCCGGAAGCCCAGGCCACCACTCGGCCCGGGCTCCAGGAGAGCTGGAGCTGCGTGAGCCCCTCCCCCTCGACCGGAGCGGCCGGTTTCTGGCCGTCGCCGTCGGCCGTAGGTTCGCGAACCGTCGGCGGGCCGACCAGCTCGGTCAGGACGTCGTCGATGCGCTGGTACTCGGACTCGAAGTCGGCCAGGACCATCGACCGCTCGGACCCCTTGAGGGTCTTGTCGATCCGCTCGATCGCCAGGTCGACGTCGTCGAGCAGGCGGAGCAGGGCGGCCACCCAGGCGCCGCGGTTGTTCTGGAGCAGGTCGATGTCCGCCTCGGAGGCTGTGCCGTCGAGGTGGAACTGGACCAGCTGAATGAACTCGTCAGGCGAGACCGGTAACGGCCTCGCAGTCATTGTGGCTATTGCATTCTCCAAGTTCTCACGGGGTCGGAGCACCCCGGTACGGGGTTCCAGCTAGACGCGCTTCCGCTTGCGAGCCGCGGCTCTCGTCCCGTCGGCGAAACGGGCGGAACTGCAAGGCAAGCACACACGGCTCGCAGCCGAGGCGTCATAGTCCCCACGCCTTCTGCAACAGACTAGCTCCAGATAGATCGATTCGCCACGATCGGAGCCGAAGAAACCCGATTCACGCTCACCGCCGGCCGTCCGGGGCTGGCCGGCCGCTCAGCGGTCGCAGGTGACAGGCCGCTCAGCGGTCGCCGGTGACAGGCCGCTCAGCGGTCGCACGTGACCGGCTGGGATTCCAGTCCGTTGCGCTCGGCGGCCACGCTCCGCACGTCCCGATGGTCGAACCCGTTCGCCTCGCCGTGCCACTCGTGGTTGGTCGGTCCCTCGACGTCGTCCGCTGGACCGATGTCCCTGGTCCGCACCACCACATCGCCATCTTTGTCGTAGAAGGTGTAGGACGGGGCCCAAGCGCCGTCGTCTTCGAACACCTCCACGCCACGTCGGCCCCCGCCGGCCTTCTCGACGAAGCAGCCGCTCGGTGACGGCGGCCTGACCCGGTAGACGACGGCGTCGACGTCGCTCACGGCCTGTCCCGGTTGGAGGCACACCACCTGGCGCTCGTCGTCCGGTTCCACGCGGTAGCCGTCCGGGGCCGAGAACTGGATCACGTAGCAGCCGGGCGTCGGGGTGAACGCATAGAGGCCCGCGGTCGAGGTGGTGGTGCTCTGTTGCAGGCTGTCACCCTCCCCGTCGCCGTCCGGGTCGGCATAGAGCGAGACCCGTACCGCCCCGACACCGGGACCGCTTGCGGAGTCGAGGGTGACGGCGTCGCCGATGCCGGCCAGCGCCGCGGCCTCGGCCGGCCTGGCGACCGTCGGCTCGGTCGTTTCCTGGCTCGCTGCGGTCGTCGTGGGTGCGGTGGTCGGCGCCTCGGTCGTCGGCTCGCTGGTCGGTGGCGCCGTGGTCTCGGTCGACCCGACGGTCGCCGTCGAGCTGGTGGCCGGGGGGTCGGTGCTCGACGGGGTGACCGTCGCGTCGTCGCCGCGGGAGGTGGTGGCCAGGGCGGTCGTCGAGGTCCGTCGGTCGAACTCGGTGGTCTGGGATCCGTCGGCATCGTCCTCGCCCCCTGCGGCGGAGGCGGGGTCGCCTGTCGCCGTGCTGACCTCGGTCCGGTCGTCGACCACGATGCCGGCGGTCTCGGTCCCGGATCCGTCGCCGAGCCGGTCGGCCCACCACAGGCCTCCGATCACCAGCGCGGCCGCGGCGCCGGCCGCGGCGGCGAGGGCCCAGAACCGTCCGCCCGGCAGCCGTCTCGGTTCCGGGGCGGCGGCCACCAGCGCAGGGACGCCAGTCAGCTCGTGCCGATCGTCGCCGAGCGGGGTCTCGGCTGCGGT
>JAHELU010000037.1 GCA_024644005.1 Acidimicrobiales bacterium
CGGCCAGCGGAGGTGGGGCTCGACGCCGGTCATCACCACGAGGTCCCGGGGCGAGTCGGTGGTCACCGAATAGACCTCGGTGGTCGGCCAGTCGATGACCCGCTCGCCGTCGGCGTCGATGCGGACCATCGGCCGGGCTTCCTGGAAGTTGAAGAAGGTCTCCGGATCGATCATGGCGACCTCTGCCGACTCGGTTCGCTGGCAGATCCACTGGAGGGCGGCGGTGGCGGCCTCGGCGGCGTCGAACAAGCCCTCGAAGGCCACGAGGAGGAGCGGCCGACGCAAGCTCGGCAGTTCGTACCACGTCAGCTCGGTACCGGAGTTGGACATGCCACGAGTTTCTCACGTCGATCGGCCTTGCGCTGAACGGGGCCGGACCGGCTGGAGCCGCTACCGTTTCCAGGGTGAAACGAGCCGAGATCGTCGATTGGGGCCCGGCCCGGATCGGCCTCACCGACTCGGTCAGCGTCCTGGCCGGCGACGACAACGGTGCCTACCCGTCCGGCAACTCGGTGCTGGTCCGGGGTGCGTCGGAGGCGGTGATCATCGACCCGTCGGTGACGGTGGTGGCCCGGGGCGGCGCCCCCGTGGCGATCGACGCTGTCATCAACAGCCACGGCCACGAGGATCACCTCCCCGGCAACTCCCTGTTCTCGGAGGCCAGCGTCCACATCCACACCGAGGACCTGCCGGCGGCCCGATCGCTCGACGGCGTGCTCGACGTCTACGGGCTGGCCGGTCAGGCCAGGGTCGACTTCGGTCGCCAGATCGTCGAGGAGTTCTCCTACCAGGCCAGACCGGACGCCAACGGGTTCGAGGACGGCCACGTCTTCGACCTCGGGGGCGGGGTCACGGTGGAGGCCATGCACCTCCCCGGCCACACCAGGGGCCACTCCGGGCTGGTGATCGGCAGCGTCTTCTTCCTGTCCGACATCGACCTCACCGGCTTCGGTCCCTACTACGGCGATGCCTGGTCCGATCTCGAGCAGTTCGAGGAGAGCTTGCGCCGGGCCAGGGAGGTCGAGGCCGACTGGTACGTCACCTTCCATCACAAGGGCATCATCGAGGGCCGGGCCCGCTTCCTGGAGATGATCGACGCCTTCCACGCTGTCATCGGGACCCGCCACAGCGCCATGCTCGACTACCTGGTCGAGCCGCGGACCGTCGACGAGATGGTCGAGCACCGGTTCGTGTACCGGCCCCACGTGGAGTACGTCTTCGCCGATGCGGTCGAGCAGCGGACCGCCGAGCTCCATCTCGTCCGGATGATGGCCAGGGGCGAGGCCACCGAGGTGGAGCCCGGCCGCTACCAGCGCACCTGACCGATCGCCGCCGAGTCGGCGCAGTCGGCGCAGCTACACGTAGGTCGAGCCCTTGACGCCCTCGACGTCCTTGCGCATCTCGACGTTGACCAGCGCCGGGCGGCCGACGGCGAAGGCCCGCTCCAGGGCCGGCCCGATGTCGTCCGGTTTCGTCACGTGCTCGCCGTGGCCGCCGAGGGCCTCGACCACCCGGTCGTAGCGGGTGTAGCTCAGCTCGGTGGCCACGAGCCGGTCGGTGCCGTAGAGCATGGCCTGGGGCCGCATCATCTGACCCCAGGCTGCGTCGTTGCCCACGATCCCGACGATCGGCAGCCCGAACCGGACGGCGGTATCGAACTCGAAGCCGTTCAGACCGAACGAGCCGTCACCGTAGATGATCAGCACCCGCCGCTCCGGGTTGGCCAGCTGGGCCGCCAGAGCGAACGGCATGCCGACACCCAGGGTGCCGAGCGGGCCGGGATCCATCCAGGTGCCTCGGGGTGGGACCTTGAGCACCTTCGATGCCTGGGCCACGATGTCGCCGCCGTCGCCGATGACCACCATCTTCGGGTCGGTGGCCACGAAGTCGGCGATCTCCCGGCACAGCCGGAGCGGATCGATGGGCACCTCGTCGGAGTTGAGCGAGGAGGCCACGGCCTCCTCCGCCTCGTCCTCGATCCGCCGCAGCTCCTCCGACCAGCCGGAGAAGTCGAGCACCGAGCCACCCGCCTTGTTGAGGGCATCGAGGTTGACGCCGACGTTGCCCACCAACCCGACGTCGCTCGGCCGGTTCTGGCCGATCAGGGTCTCGTCGAGGTCGAGCTGGACGATCTTCGCGTCGGCCGGGATCGATCGGCCGAACTTCATCCGGAAGTCGAGTGGCGTGCCGGCCAGTAGGACCACGTCGGCCTCGGCCAGCGCGTGCTTCCGGCTGCGGTTGAAGAACTGGGGGTGGTCCATCGGCAGCTGGCCCCGGCCCATGCCATTGGTGAAGACCGGGATCTTGGTGGCTTCGGCGAACTGCCGGAGGGCCAGCGCACCTTCCGACCACTTGAGGGCGGTGCCGGCCATGAGCATCGGCCGGTTGGCCCTCGACATGATCTTGATGGCCTTGGTCAGCAGCACCGGTGGCGCCGCCGACAATACCCGGTAGTCACGAAAGCGGGGCAGTTCCACCTGGTCGAGGTCGATCGGACCGTGCAGCACGTCCATCGGGATCTCCAGGAACGACGGCCCCGGCACCCCGCTCATGGCCGTGCGGATCGCCAACTCGATGTACTCGCCGATCCGCTCGGTCTGATAGCAGGCGTCGGCCCACTTGGTGATCGGCTTCATGACCGAGACGTGGTCCATCTCCTGGAGCGAGCCCCGCCTGAGGTTGCTGAACGGGCCCTGCCCACCGAGGACCAGGATCGGCGAGTTGGCCCGCCAGGCGTTGGCGACGCCGGTGACCCCGTCGGTGACCCCGGGCCCGGCGGTGAGAATGGCGACCCCGACCTTGCCGGGGTTCAGCCGGGCCCAGGCGTCTGCGGCGTGGACCGCGGCCTGCTCGTGGCGGACGTCGACCACCTTGATGCCCTCGTCGAGGCAGCCGTCGTAGATGCCCATGACGTGGCCGCCGGAGAGCGTGAACACACACTCGACACCGGCGGCCTTCAGAACCCTGGCGGCCAGCTTTCCCCCGTGAGACATGCGCTCCATCTTTGCATGGGCCCCGGGCGCTTGCGACCTCGCTCGTCGCAATGGGTTCGTCGGCCTGTCAGCGCCCTAGCCGACCAGGCGTCTGTGGGCCCGATGGAGGGACTCCGGTGACCACCAGTTGGCCCTGCCCGCCACGATCATGAAGGCAGGCATGAGCGTGGCCCGAACCAGGAAGGCGTCCACCAGGACCGCCAGGGCCAGCCCGAAGCCGAGCATCTTCACCACGCTCACGTCCGACAGCACGAAGGCGCCGAACACCATTGCCAGCAGCAGGGCGGCCGCCGTCACGATCCCGCCGGTCTGCTCCAGCCCGCGAGCCACGGCCAACGTGTTGTCTCCCGTGCCGTCGTACACCTCCTTGATCCTGCTCAGCACGAAGACCTCGTAGTCCATGCTCAACCCGAACGCCACGCAGAACATGATTATCGGGGTGAAGACGTCGATGGTGCCGGTGGCGGTGAAACCGAGGAGCCCGGCGAGATGGCCGTCCTGGAAGACCCACACCAGCGCCCCGAAGGTCGCACTCAGGCTCAACATGTTCAGCACGAGCGCCTTGATCGGGACGAGCACGCTGTCGGCCAGGACCCACAGCAGCAGGAAGGTGGCTGCGGCGATGGCGGCGAGCCCGATCGGCAGGCGATCGAACACCGCCGCCTTGGTGTCGACCAGGCGCGCCGACTCACCGGTCACCAGGACGCTGCCCAACCCGGCGGTGGGGGTGGATCGGATGGCGCGGACCACCGACTCACCCTCGGGTGAGATGGGCTCCCCGCTCAACAGGACGGTCAGCCGGGTGCCGGTCGGCCCGCTCAGATCCGATGCGGTCGAGACCGGGGACGGACCGATGACCGCCTCCGCCAGGGGGTGGAAGAAATAGGCTCCGTCCTCGCTGACCACCCGTTCGACACCATCGAGCATCGCCAGCGACAGGGCGTAGTCGTGGAGCGCCGTCGGATCGTCACCGGCGCCGTCGTAGCTCGGGACGACGATCGTCAGCGGAGCGAGCTCGGAGGCCGAGAACTCGGCCCGCAGCGTGTCCGACACCGAACGACTCGATGCCGCATCCGGCAGTACCCGGTCGTCGACCCTGCTGGTGCGGACTCCGAGGAACGGCAGGCCGGCCATCGCCAGGACCGCAACGACGACGAGCGCCACGGGCAGCGGGCGCCGGATCACCCGACCGGCTTGCCGGTACCAGAAGCCGGTACCGTCGGCCGCCTTCGGCCGTCGTACCGAGATGGCGTTGATCCGACCGCCGAGGACGGCCAGCAGCGCCGGCAGCACGATCACCGCGGTGACGGCGGCGAGGATCACCACGGCCACACCGGCGAACGCGAACGACCGGAGATAGGCGATCGGGAAGATGAACAACGCGCTGAGCGAGACCGCGACCGTGCCAGCGCTGACCAACACCGTCCGGCCCGCGGTGTCGACCGTGCGGTGAACGGCCCCCGCCACCGACTGGCCACCCGTCAGTTCCTCCCGGAAGCGGGAGATCACGAACAGGCTGTAGTCGATGCCGAGCCCGACCCCCAGTGCCGTCGTGAGCACCCGGGCGAAGATCGAGACCTCGGTCTGGCCGCTGACCACCGTCAGCACGAGGAACGTGCCGACGACCGCAACGACGGCGACGACCAGCGGCAGGAACGCGGCGATGACCCCGGCGAAGACGACGAGCAGGGCGGTGAGGGCGAAGGGGGCCATGGTCAGCTCGGCACTGGCCAGATCGGATCGGGCCTGCTGTCGTACCTGACGCGACACCTCGGCCGGACCGCCGACGGCAACCTCGAAGCCGTCGATCGTCCCGCTGTAGCGGGCGGCGAGGTCGCCGACCGCCACCACTGCGTCGTTCTCGTCGCCGATGATCGTTGCGACGATCAGGCCCGACGTGCCATGACGATTGCCCAACGGGTGCAGCACCAGTGGCGACGCAACCTCGACGGTCCAGTACGACTCCACGCTGCGAAGGGTCGGCTCGGCCCGGAGCCGCTCCGTCAGGGCCAGTCCCGCCTCTCGATTGGCCGGCGTGTTGAGGAACCCATCGACCGGGCTGACGAGGAACACGACGTTGGGGGCGGACGAGCCGAACTGCTCCTCGAGCACCCGGTCGGCCTCGGCCGACTCCGACGAGACGTCGAAGAACCCACCGGCCGAGAGCCGCTCTTCGACGCCGGCCCCCAGCACTGCGGAGGCGACGACGAAAGCCAGGGCGAGGCCGAGCACCAGCCACCGCCGATACACGACCGCCCGCCCGAGCCTCGCCATCGGACCGGGGTCGACGTGAGCCTGCGCGGGCCGGGCGTCAGAACGTTCACGAACCATGACGGTACCTCCGGTGGTCTGGCACGACGTCAGACCTCGTGCTCACCACTCAAGTCTCGGCCGGCGAGGCGGAACTGTCTGCGCGCGAATACCCAGGGCGACCGGGCATTCGTCCGCAGACCCGAACGCCGAGCGGTCCTACGGTCGACCTATGGACTCTTCGCCGTCAGCCGAGAATGGCTCGTGCCCGTTCACGGAGCTCTTCCGGCTGGAGCACGAGCACCCTCCCCCGGGAGGTCTCGATCAGGCCGACCCTGCGCAACTCCCGCAGCGCCTTGACGGTGGCCTCGCGCGACAGCCCGGCCCACTCGGCCAGGTCCGCCTGCGAGATCGGCATCACGACGATGACCGGCTGGCCGGTCGACTCGCTGCTGAACTCCATCAGCTGTGCCAGGCGGGCACTGACCCTCGTGGTGGCCGGCGCATGGGTGGCCTCCAAGAACCGGTCCCCGAAGCCGCGGAGCCTGAGCGCCATCCATCTCGCAGTGCCACGGGCGATCTCGGGGATCTTGTCGAAGAGCTCGAGAAACCGCTCGGCGGGGATCACCACGAGCCTGGCGCTGTTCACGGTCACCGCCGTAGACGAACGAGGTCGGCCCTCGAAGACGCTGAACTCGCCGAACAGCTCCCCGGGCATCATCAGGTCGAGCAGGGTCGACTCGCCGTTCGCCGCCTGCCGCTCGATCCTGACCGCCCCCTCCTCGATCAGGTAGACCGACGACGGCTCGTCGTTCTCGAAGAACAGGTAGGACGCCCGGGCGAACCGGCGGGTCATACCCGCGGCGGCCAGCGCTTCCGCTGCCTCGTGGCCGAGCTGGTCGAGGAATCCCTCCGTCCTCATACACCAATTCAAGCAGGATATTCCGGGATAGAGAAACGTCTTTTGCTGAACTGAAGCACCGGAGAAACGGACTACAACCACCCAAACGAGGGGAACGAACCCATGGCTGAACAACGAGTACTGGTCGTCGCCAACGAAACGTTGGGCGGACGCGAGCTGCTGCTCATGATCGAGCACCTCAACATGCCGCGCGGTCTTTCATCTTTTCACCTGGTCGTCCCGGCCACCCACAGCGACAATTTCTCGGCGAGGCCGCTGGTGGACGAGAAGGGCAGGGTGGTGATGGATCAGGCCGGGGTCGACGAAGCAGCCCAGCGCCTCGAGGCCGGAATCAAGCTGATCGAGGGGCTCGGAGCGGAGGTGACGGGCGAGATCGGTCCGCCCGATCCACTCGTCGCGGTCAAGAACGTCATCGCCCTGGAGCGCAAGCGGCGGGAGCACGAGATGACCGCCAGCGAACGAGCCGGCACCGTCGCCTTCCCGTTCGCCGAGATACTGGTCTCGACAATGCCCCACCGGGCCAGCCGATGGCTGCGCATGGATCTTCCCCATCGTCTGAGCCGGGCCGTCGACATCCCGGTCCGCCACGTCGAGTGCACGTTGAACGAGGATCTCGTCACTGCGGTCGACATGGCCCGCGAGCGCCGCGATGCCGTGTCACCGCTCCCCCAGCCGGTCGACGACCCGGACATGGGGCAGCCGGTGTTCATCCCGGACGAGCCGGTCAAGGTGTTCCTCGTCGAGGACTCCACGACCGATATCGAGCTGGCCAGCTTGGCGCTGGAGCGTGGCCGCATACCGACGGTCATCGAGACAGCGCTCAACGGCATAGAGGCGCTGAAGGCACTCGAAGAGCAGGAGAGCCTCCCCGATCTGGTGCTCCTGGACCTGAAGATGCCGAAGATGAACGGCCACGAGTTCCTCGAGAGCATCAACAGCGTCCCCGAGCTGGCATCGCTCCCGGTGGTCATCGTCACCACATCGGACCTCGACAGCGATCGCCAACGAGCCCACGAGCTCGGGGCACATGCCTACATCACGAAAGACTCGAACTTCGTTCTCTTCCAGGAAATGCTCGAAGGCGTCATGGCCGAATTCGTCCGCGACGGATTCAGGGACTGAGCAGCACTCGACCGCTTCCCGACCACCCAGGGCCCGAGGCATGTGGAGATCGGTACGAACGAAGCTCGCCGCGATCTTGCTGGTCGTCGCCCTCGCAGCGACGGCGTTGGTCAGCCTGTTCGTGTTCCAACGCCAGCAGGACGCCATCATCGAGGACCGGCGGGATCGGCTGGCGGCGATCGCCACCGTCCAACAGGCCAGGGTCGAGGCGTGGGTCGCTTCCTCCGCCGAGGGTCTGGCGCTGATCGCCAGCAGAACCCGGTTGCGGAACCTGCTCGATGACCACCAGGAGCCGGACACGGCCGAGCTCGAGCGGCGGATCATGGCCAACGACATGGACGCCATCCTGGCCGATGCGAGCCGGGCCAGCCGAAACGTCGTCGCCGTGCACGTCCTCGATCGCTCCGGTGAGGTCGTGGCGTCGACGGACGACCGGGCCGGAGACGACCTGTCCGCCGAGCCGTATGTGGCCGGAGCGCTACCGGGAAGCCCGGCGCTGAGCCACGTCGGTCGCAGGGGCGAGGAGCTGGTCGGCGTGCACGGCGCCGTGGTGGAGAGGGACGGCGAGGCGCTCGGGTGGGCGGTGGTGGAACAGCGCTGGGCACCAGTGCTCGATGTGCTGATCGACAGCACCGGCCTGGGCGCGACGGGCGAAGCCATCCTCGCTCGGCCCGCTGCGAGCCCGGGGGGCGTCATCAGCCTCGGCCCCCTCCTCGGCGACGATGAGGCGGCATTGGAGCCGATGCCGGTCGAGGCTCGGCCGGACCTGCCCGTCGTCGACGCGGTCGACGGCGAAACCAGGAACGCAATCGACGCAACCGACTACCGGGACCGGCCGGTGGTGGCCGCCACCCGTCCGATCGCCGGCACCGACTGGGGGCTCGTGGTGAAGCAGGACAGGTCGGAGATCCTCGCTTCCACCGACGACCTGCGGAACAACCTGCTGCTCGCGACCGGAGCGATGGTGATCATCGCCGTGGCCGCAGCGCTGCTGCTCGCCGAGCCCCTCACCCGCCACATCACAGACCTGACCGCGGTGGCCCGACGCGTGACCCGGGGCGATCGGTCCGCCCGCGCCGAGGTGACCACCCACGACGAGATCGGCGAGCTGGCGGCAGCGTTCAACCTCATGACAGACGAACTGGTCAACCACGAGGCAGAGCTCGAGACACGGAAGACCCAGCTGGAGAGCTTCCTGTACGTGTCGTCCCATGACCTCAAGACGCCGCTGCGGTCGATCTCGAGCTTCAGCCAACTCCTCCGCCTCGACTACGGGCCCGGTCTCGACGAGCGAGGGGGCTATTACCTCGACCACATAGAACAGGGCGCCAGCGCGACGATCACCGTGATCGACGACCTCCTGAGCTACGTGCGGGTCGATCACAACGACCACGAGATGACCGTCGTCGACCTGACTGCGGCCGCGACGGCAGCCCGCGAGCTGTTGAGCTCGACGATCAACGAGACGGGAGCCGAGGTCACCATCGACGACCTCGGCCACGTCGAGGGCAACCTGCCGTTGCTCAGGCAGCTGTTCCAGAACCTGCTCGGCAACGCCCTCAAGTTCAGGAGGCCGGACGCGCCGCCGATCGTGGCCGTCTCACGAGCCGAGCGGTATGGATCAGGGAACGATGGACCCGTTCGAGGCGGTCACCAGGTCGGTTTCGTCGTCGCCGACAACGGCATCGGCGTACCGGAGGAGTACCGGGCCCGTGTCTTCTCGCCGTTCGAGCGGCTCCACAGCAAGGACGAGGTCCCCGGCACGGGGCTGGGACTTGCCGTGTGCGAGCGGATCGTGACCCTCCACCACGGCACCATCGAATTCGTCGACAGCCCACTCGGCGGAGCGGCCGTCCTGGTTCGTCTCGCCGGACGGCCCGGCAGACCCTAGCCACCTAGGCGTACATTGCCTCGATCTCGTCGGCGTAGCGGGCGTGGATGCCCCGCCGCTTCAGCTTCGAGGTGGGCGTCAACAGCTCGGTGTCCGGCATCCACTCCTCGCCGAGGATCGTGACCTTCTTGACCCGCTCGGCGTTGTTGAACCCGGCCATCACCTCGCTCAACCCGCCCTCGATCTCGGCGACGACGTCGGGGTGCTCGGCCAGCTCCTCGAGGGAGCCGTACTCGATGCCGTGCTTCTCGGCCCACTGGGGGGCGACATCTGGATCGAGCACCACCAGGGCGGACACGAACGGCCGCTGATCGCCGATGGCGATGGCCTGCCCGACCAGCGGCATCATCTTGAGCGCCGCCTCGAGGTTCGACGGGGACAGGTTCTTTCCGCCGGCGGTGATGATCAGCTCCTTCTTGCGGTCGACGATCTTGAGGTAGCCGTCGTCGTCGATCTCACCGATGTCGCCGCTGCGGAACCAGCCGTCGTCGTCGAGCACCTCGGCGGTCTTCTCCGGCTGGTTGAGGTACCCCCGGAACACGTTGCCGCCCCGGCACATGACCTCACCCTCCTCATCGAGCCTCAGCTCGATGCCGGGACAGGCGTAGCCGACATAGCCCGGCTTGACCTTGTACGGGGCCCAGGTCATCGGTCCGGACGTCTCCGACAGCCCGTAGATCTCGGACAGCGGAACGCCGATCGTGCGGAACCACGAGAGCATCTCGGCCGGGATCGGGGCCGCACCCGTGACCGCGGCGTCCATCTGATCGAGACCGACCAGACCCCGGATGGTGGAGAAGGCAACCGCATCGAGGAACTCGTAGGTCTCGATCTCCTCCTGGGTGGCGGTGCCCCAGGTCATCTTCTCGACGATCGGAGCAGCGGTCGCCACCGCGTCCGCAACGGCCTTCTCCTTCTCGGGATCGGCCGCAAGGGCGGCTTGGATGCCGGCGTAGATCTTCTCCCACACCCGGGGAACGCCGAACATGATGTTGGGGTGGACCTCGCCGGCATAGGCGGCGAACTGGGTGGGATCGGGGCAGCAGGTGACCTCGTAGCCGAGGAACAGCGTCTGGTAGTGGCTCATCATCCGCTCGGCGATGTGGGCCATCGGCAGGTAGCTGACGATGCGCTTCCCGGCGTAGGTGTCGAGATCGAACGCCTGCTTGAGGCACTCCACCGTCCAGCACACGTTGTAGTGGTCGATCATGACCCCCTTGGAGGGGCCGGTGGTGCCGGAGGTGTAGATCAGCGTTGCCAGGTCGTCGGGGGAGGCGTTCTCGGCCGCCGCCTCGAGATCGAGCGGATCGGAGGCCAGGAGCTGCTCGTAGCTGAAGTCGGCCGAGATGTCGGAGGTGTCACCGGGGCGGATGATGCCGATCTTCTCGACGGTCGGCAGCGACTGCCGGACCTTGCTGAACGCCTGGTAGAAGCCCCGGTCCTCGACGATGGCCATCTTGGCCCCTGCGTCGTTCGTGAGGTACTCGATCTGCTCCGGCGACGAGCTGTTGTAGATGGAGACCGGGGTGGCGCCGACGAACAGCGCCGCTGTGTCGAGGACGTGGAACTCGGGCATGTTGCGGATCATCAGCATCAAGCGATCGCCCTTGCCGAGACCCATGGCCGAGAGCCCGGCCGCCGCCCTGGCGACGTGGTCGGCGAAGTCACGATAGGTCAGCTCCTGCCAACCGTCGTTCTCGTCCTTCCACCGGAGGGCGACGAGGTCGCCGTGGGCGGCGACCGTCTTCAGGAACTCGGTCGGAATGGTCTGTCCGTCGACGTTGGCGTCGATCGCTGCCTTGTCAGTCATGGCCATAACGGTACTAGCCTTTTACCCGTGAGCGATTTCGAGCCATCGACGGATCTCCCGGACCGGATCGACGATGACGACCAGCCGGTGGCGTCTTCGGCCCGGCTCCGGGACGAGCGGATCCAGGGCCGACGGAAACGGCTCCTCCAGATCGCGCTCATCGTGCTCACCCTCGCCCTCCTGGCTGCCGGATTCAGCGTCTGGCGGGTCCTGATCGGGGTCCTCCTGATGTACGTCGCCCTACGAACGGGTTTCGCAGTCATCGGCGCCTTCGCCCGGCCGGTACCGGAACCGCCGCCCCCCGGGGAGCTTCGGCGAGTGAAGCTGTCCTACCGCTGCAACGAGTGCGGGGCCGAGCTGCGGATGACGCTCGCCAACGACGAGGTGCCGTCGCCGCCCCGCCACTGCACCGAGGAGATGGAGCTGACCGCCACCCGGGAGGACGGGCTGTAGCCTCGGGCGGTCCGGTTCCTGGCGGCTGTGGCCGCCGCTGTCGAGCCGGCCCGACCCGTCCAGTTCCCTGTGGGTGGAGATCCACAACCTGTGGGTAAAACTGTGTCGTGTCACCCTGATGTCACCTGTACGACACCATGCCAGATCCAAGAGAATAGCTTGTTCAGACGGGGTCCTTGTCGACGCGACACGCTGTGGATAAGTCCTGTGGATTTCCTAGGGATAACCGCACGATCCCCAGGTCAGCGTTAGCGAACGGCCGTTCAGGTGGCCAACCGGAGCCCCGATCAGCGGTACTGGGTGGCGGTCACGATCCCGATCAGCACGAAGCCGAGCCCGACGAACAGGTACAGGTTGTTCGGGGTGCCGAGCACGTCCTCGGTGAGGTAGTTGAACAGGATGATGACGGTCCCGATGATGAGCGAGGCGAACATCACGATCGGCACCAGCATCGGCGAGGGGCGACCCACCTTCACCGGATCCCGACCGATCCCGCTGGCTCCCCCACCCTCGGCCCCCGGCGTGGAGGTGGTGCCTTTCGGCGTGATGCGGCCTGGCTTTGACTTGTCTCGACGAACCACGCGATCAGCCTAGTGGTGGGTCGGTGGTCGAAACTCGCGACATCGCATCGGCGGTGGCCCTAGCCTCGAACCGGTGAGCCAACGCGTCCTCGTGATCGACAACTTCGATTCCTTCGTCTACATACTGGTCCAGTACCTCGGCGAGCTCGGGGCCGAGCCGGTGGTGATCCGCAACGACGCTGCGACCGTCGACCAGCTCTCCGACCTCGATCCCGACGCCGTGCTCATCTCGCCCGGTCCCGGCCGACCGGAAGACGCCGGCATCTCCTGCGAGGTGATCGCCCACTTCGCCGGCCGACGACCGGTGCTCGGTGTCTGCCTCGGCCACCAGTGCATCGGTCAGGTCTACGGCGGCACCGTGGTCCGGGCCCCGGAGTTGATGCACGGCAAGACCTCGATCGTGCGCCACGCCGGCACCGGGGTGTTCACCGATCTGCCGGCGCCGCTGGAAGCGACCCGCTACCACTCGCTCATCGTCGATCGGGACAGCCTGCCGGACGAGCTCGAGATCACCGCCGAGACCGATCGCGGCCTGATCATGGGACTGCGCCACCGCACGCTCGACGTGCACGGCGTGCAGTTCCACCCCGAGTCGGTCCTGACGGTCGGCGGCAAGCAGCTCCTGACGAACTGGCTCTCCGGGCGCGCTGCCGCTGCCGCTACTCCTCGGCGGTAGTCGTGGTGGTCGACTGCGGCTGGGTGGTCGTGGTGGTCGGCGGCGGCGTGGTCGTCGTCTCCTGGGACTGCACCCCGATCCGGACCTGAACCGCCGAGCCCTGGGGCACCGGCGAGCCGATTCCCGGGTTCGTGTCGACCACCAGCCCGATGCGGGGATCGCCGGGCGGCAGCGGGAGATCGATGAACTGCGGCACGAGCTGCAGACCGTCGGCGGTCAGCGCCGCCTCTGCGGCCTCCCGGGACAGGTTCTGGATCTGGGGAACCTGGACCTGGGCCGGTCCTCCCGACACGAAGATGGTTATCGCAGCGTCGAGCGATTCCTTCTGACCCGCCGGCGGCTCGGACCGGATGACCCGCCCAGCCGGGACGGTGCCGGAGCTCTCCTCCTTGAACACCACGTTCGTGGTGAATCCCACGCTCCGCATGGTGGCGGTGGCGGTGGCGACGTCCTGGCCGGCCAGCTGCGGAATCGCCACCTGATCGGGGCCATTCGACACGATCAGGACCACCTGGGAGCCCTTGTTGACCTCGGAGTTCTCCGGCGGCTCGGTCCTGATGACCTGGCCTTCCGGGATCAGCTCGTTGAACTCCCGGTCGACGTCGTTGGTGAGGCCGATCTCGTCGAGCCGGTCCTGGGCCTGTTCGAGCGTCAGCCCCTCGAGTCTGGGGATCCGCTCGGTCTCGGCGGCCTTGCTGACGAAGATGACGACGGTCGAGCCGAGCTCGACCTGCTCGTCCGCCCCCGGCTCCTGCCTGAAGACGATGTTCGGTTCGACGTCGGGATTCTCCTCGAGCCGGGCCTCGACCTCGAACCCGGCCAGCCGCAGATCGACCTCGGCATCGGTGGCCGACAGGTTGACCACCGAGGGGACGGCGACCAGCTCAGCGGCGACCTCCTCTTCACCGGATTCGTTCTGACCGACGGTGCTCGAGATGTAGAGGATGAGCACGACGAGCGCAGCCAGCAGCAGGGCCAGCATGATCACGAAGACCCCGGTACGACTCGGCGGCTCGTAGTACTCCTCGACCGGCTCCTCCTGCCTCACTGCAGCCGACGCAGGAACGGCCCGCGAGGTGTCGATCACAGCCCGGGACGAGCCGGTGTCCTGGCCGCGGGTTGGCATGGCGGCCCTTGCCGGGGCCACCGGCATGGCCAGAGTGGAGTCGGTACCGGTGATGCCACCGGTCACCGCCGCACCGGCGTGGTAGCCGACGGCTCCTGCGGCGCCGGCCGCCACGGCCCGCCCGTGGGCTCCGTTCGAGGCCTGCTGGGCCACCCCGACCAGGGGCTGGCCCTCACGGAAGCGTCGGAGATCGGCTCGGACCTCTTCGGCCGCCGGATAGCGCTCGGCGGGGTTCTTCCTGAGCAACCGCTCGACTACCCCGTCGAGCGGGGCCGGGACGGCGGGGTTGCGGGAGATGGCCCTCGGGGCGGGCTCCTGCACGTGCTTGTAGGCGATGGCCACCGGCGAGTTGCCCACGAACGGCGGCTCGCCGACCAGCATCTCGAACAGGACGACGCCCAGCGAGTAGAGATCGCTGCGGGGGTCGACCGGCTTGCCCTGGGCCTGCTCGGGAGAGAAGTAGCTGGCGGTGCCCATCACCGAGCCGGTCTGGGTGAGCTCGTCGTCGCCACCTCCGAACGCGCGGGCGATGCCGAAGTCGGCCACCTTGATCTGGCCGCTCTTGGTGATCATGATGTTGCCGGGCTTGACGTCGCGGTGGACCGTGCCGTTGCGGTGGGCGAAGCCGAGCGCCGCGGCCACGTCGATCGTGATGGCGGCCGCCCGATCGGGCGACAGGTGGCCCTCACCGGCGATGAGCTCGGCCAGGGTCTGCCCCTCGACGTACTCCATGACGATGAAGTACGTGTCCTCGTGCTCACCCCAGTCGTACACGGCGACGATGCTCGGGTGGTTGAGGTTGGCCGCGGCCTGGGCTTCGCGGCGGAATCGGGCGACGAACGACGGCTCGGCCGCGAACTGGGGGAACAGCACCTTCACCGCCACGGGCCGGTCGAGCAGCTGGTCCTTGGCCAGGAAGACGTCCGCCATGCCGCCTCGGGCGATCCGCCGATGCAGCTCGTACCGGCCGTTCAACACGGGGCGTGCAGCTGAGGTGTCCGTCACAGTGGGCTTCATGTTACTGAAACCGGGGAGCCAATCGGCGGCGGACGGGGTTTAGAGGAAAAATTGCTCCAGCAGCGCCCGTGCTATCGGTGCTGCGACCCGGCCGCCGGTCTGCTCGCTGGAGCCTTCCTGACCCTCGACCAGGACCGCCACCGCCAGCTCGGCCGGCTCGTTCGGGCGGCCGGCGAAGCCGATGATCCAGGCGTGGGACCGGGGAGGATCGGTGCCCAACTGGGCCGTTCCGGTCTTGGCCCCGACCACCAGTCCCGACACGGCCATCGCCTGGGCCGAGCCCCGGTTGACCACCTCGATCATCGCCTGGGTCAGCTCGGCTGCGGTTTCGGGGGACATCGCCCGGAGCCAGGTGCCGTCGTCGAACGAGCTGGTCTGGGCTCCGGTCTCGGAGTCCTCGACGGCGAGCATCACATGGGGCACTGGCATCAGCCCGCCGTTGGCGACCGCCGCCGCCACCAGCGCCATCTGCAACGGCGTCGCCGACACGTTGTTCTGACCGATGGCCGACTGGGCCAGCGCCGGCGTGTCCTCGAAGACACCGGCAGGTATCTCGTCGGTCGGGCCGGAGACGCGGGAGCCGAAGTCGGTGGGGAACTGGCTCGGTATCGGCAGCGGCAGGTCCAACGGCGGGGTCTGGTTGAAGCCGAAGCGCTCGGCCGACTCGATCAGCGGTGCCGGTCCGAGCAGTTCTGCGCCCAGCTCGGCGAAGGCGGAGTTGCACGACACCACGAGGATCTCGATCAGGTTGCCTCCGCAGCTGTTCCCTCCGAAGTTCGAGATCGGCCGCTCGGTCAGCGGTGGCAGGTAGCGGTCGGTCACCTCGAACTCCGGAGCGACCGTGCTGATCACGCCGTTCTCCAGCCCCGCTGCGGCCGTGACCACCTTGAAGGTGGAGCCGGGGAAGAAGATGTCGCGATACGCCTTGGCCCGCAACGGGTTGCCGTCGGCGTTGACCAGCTCGGTCCACGCCTCGTTCGCCGGCCCGCCGTCGTTGACGGCGATGCGGTTCGGGTCGAACGACGGGTAGCTCCACATGGCGTAGATCTCGCCGTTGGACGGATCGAGGGCGACCACCGCACCTCGCCGCTCCCCGAGGCCGGCCCGCGCCACGCGCTGCATGTCGTCCCGCAGGGTGAGGCGGACGTCGCCGATCGGGTTGCGGCCCCCCAGCAGCTCGGTCAGACCGGACAGCTCCTGGGCTGCGGTCCGGCCGACCAGGGCGTCGTTGTACGCCCGCTCGACCCCCTCTGCCCCGAACGTGAACGAGGTGTAGCCGGCGGTGTGGGCGTAGAGGTTGCCCTCGGGATAGAGCCGCTGGGCGTTGAAGACCCGTCCGGGGGTCGGCTCCGAGCGGGCCACCACAACGTCGTCCCTCGTGATGATCCTGCCCCTGGGCCGCTCGAAGTCCCGCTGGATCGTCCTGGTGTTGGCCGGGTTGTCGAGCAGGGCCTGGGCGTCGTAGACCTGGACCCGGTTGAGCTGGACGAACAGCATGGTGAAGCAGCCGAGCAGCACCACTACCACGTGCTTGATGGGCCTCGTCATGCCGAGACGGCTTTCCATTTCGCTCTGGTGCTGGCCCCGACCCCGACGCGGCCGGATCCGTCCCGATCGATCTCCTCCAGCTCCTCGGCCGCCTGGACGGTCGAGTTGTGGGAGATCCGCACGAGGATGGCCAGGATGATGTAGTTCGAGATCAACGACGAGCCGCCGTAGGAGACGAACGGCAGGGTGACCCCGGTGAGGGGCAGGACCCGGAGGATGCCGCCGATGATGATGAACGCCTGGAACCCGAGCAGCGCGGTCAGTCCGGCGGCCAGCAGGGATTCGAACGGTGACCGGGCGTTGATCGCCACTCGGAACCCGGACCCGACGAAGAACAGGAACGTCACCAGGACGGCGGTGGCTCCGAGCAGCCCCATCTCCTCCCCGAACGCAGCGAAGATCATGTCGGTGGCGGCGAACGGAATCTTCTTCGGGGTGCCCTGGCCGAGACCCGTGCCGGTCAGCCCGCCATCGGCCAAGGCGAAGGACCCCTCGGCGATCTGGAAGCCTGTCCCCTTTGCATCGGCGTAGGGATCGATCCATATGTCGACCCGGCGCTGCACGTGCGAGAACAGCCGCCACGACACGTAGGCCCCGACCGAGAACAGGGCGAGACCGGTGAACACATAGGCGGCCCGTGAGGTTGCGACGTAGAACATCACGACGAACAGGGTGAAGAACAGCAACGACGAGCCGAGATCCCGCTGGGCGATCATCACCATCAGCGCCATGCCCCACGCTGCGAGCAGCGGAGCGAAGTGCCTGGCGTCCGGGACGCTGAGCGGCCCGAGCCTGCGGTTGGTCAAGGTCAACAGCTCACGCTTGTCAGCGAGATAGCCGGCCAGGAACGCGGCGAGCACGACCTTGGCGAACTCGCCGGGCTGGATGGAGAACGGACCCACCTGCAGCCAGATCCTGGCTCCGTTGATCTCGACCCCGAGCCCGGGGACCACCGGCAACAGCAGCAGGCCGACCCCGACCAGGGCCAGGGTGTAGCGGTACGGCTCGAGCCGTTTCGGGTCCCGGAGCACGAGCAGGGTCGCGCTGAACGCCCCGAGCCCGATGAAGGTCCAGGCCGACTGGCTGGCCGCCAGGCCCTCGTCCAGTCGGGAGATCATGATGTAGCCGAGCCCGTTGAGGAGGGCCGCCACCGGCAGGAGGAGACCGTCGGCCAGCGGAGCCAGGAGACGGACGACGACGTGGGCCGCCAGCAGCAGAATGACCACGATCGCAAGGAAGCCCCCGACCTCGGCCTGGAGATCGGGATCGATGTCGCTCAGGTTGTCGCCCTGCTTCGACAGCACCACCAGGATGTAGCCGACACAGGTGATGAGGGTGGCCAGGATGAGCAGGCCGAGCTCGACGGTTCGGGCCCGCACGAGTCGGCTCAGCCCTCGTCGGACGTCGATCGAGACCCTGTGCCGGTCGACGTGGACTCCGCCAGCTGCGTCGACTGCGACGAGGTCGATCCCTGCGACGACTCCGACGACCCCGACGAAGCGCCGTCGGCCTCGACGTCGTCCTCGGCGCTCTGCCGCAGCTCGATCTGATCGATGACCGCCTCGGCCTCCTGCCGATCGGAGAACTCGGTCTCGGCCACCATGGACCGCTCGACCCGGTTCAGGTCCTCCAGCGACTGGCCGGTCTCGGCGACACCGACCGGCTCGAAGCCGAGGAACCCGCCCCGGCGACCCTGGAAGATCACCAGCTCACCGGTCGACTCGTCGGGTGCGATGAAGTACCCCGATCGGGCATAGCCCCGCGCCAGGAAGTAGCCGCCGCCGACGAGTCCAGCCAGGAACAGAACGACGCCCAGCCAGAGGATCAGGCGGCTGCGGGGCTGGACCCGCATCGGCTCGTCGTTGACGATCACCACCTCGGCGGTGGCGAGGTGGCGCTGCGAATCGGTCGCCTCGAGCTTCTCGGCGGTTCCGTTCCCGGCCGCGGCTTCGGCCAGGAGCAGCGTGCCCGCCCGCTGTGCGCCGTTCTGGGGGACACCGTGGGCCACGGGCTTGTCGCCGGCCGCCGGTTCCGCTCCGGTCGTCGACCCCGGGTCGTGCAGCACCGACTTCGAGACCACCGGCATCGGGGCGGTGATGGCGTCGTCGTCGGTGTACTCGGCGGTGGTCTCGCCGTCCGGCTCGGCGCCCTCACGTTCGTCCTGGGCGGCGAGCCTCGGGTCGTCGTCGGCAACGACGTCCACCACCGCAACGGTGACGTTGTCCCGGCAGGGGGTCTGCAGCGTGGCGTCGATCAGTGCCTTCGCCGTGTCGATGGGGTCTCCGCCCCCGAGCAGTATCTCCTGGATCTCCTCTTCGGTGAGCTCGTTGAACAGGCCGTCGCTGCAGAGCAGGAACCGGTCGCCCACCTTCGGTTCCTGGATCGGGAACCGGTCGACCTCGACGTCGGCTCCGATGCCGACGGCCCGGGTGAGGATGTTGCGCTGCGGATGGATGGCCGCCTCGTCCGGGGTCAACCGGCCCTGGCGGACGAGATCCTCGACGAAGCTGTGGTCCTCGGTTACCTGCGACATGTAGTCGCCCCTGAGCCAGTAGGCGCGACTGTCACCGACGTTGGCCACGGTTATGGTTGCGTCGCTGTGCAGGGTCAGCGCCACCAGCGTGGTCCCCATCCCGGGAAGGCCGTTGTCGGCGGCATGACCGTGTACCTGCCGGTTGGCGGCGATCACCATGTCGACGAGGTCGCCCTCCGACAGGTCCTTGTGGATCTGGCGGAACTCACCGATCGCCAGCTCTGCGGCGCGCTCGCCGCCCTGATGACCACCCATGCCGTCGGCCAGGGCCGCCACCACCCCGCGGAAGTACGCCCGATCCTGGTTGGCCTCGCGCACGTTCCCGACGTGGGACGCAGTGGCGCCGAGCAGCCGCATCAGCCGAGCTCCGTCACTGCACTCACCGTAGCTCCATGACGATGCCGCCGAGCTGGAGCCGATCTCCCGGCTCGCCCAAGACGGGCGCCGTCACCCGTTGCTGGTTGAGATAGGTGCCGTTCGTGGATCCGAGGTCCTCGATGACGATCCCGGACTCGGCGGGTGACACCCGGGCGTGGAGCTGCGATATGTAGGTGTCGTTCAAGGTGACCTGACACCCGGCGGCTCGTCCTATCGTCATTTCCCCCATCACTTCGAAGTGCCGGCCGGCATCGGTCGGTGGCTCCAGGACCACGAGGCTGAACGCCTCGGTGGGCCCAGCCCGTGAGCCGCGGCGCTTCTTCGGCTTGGCATTCGCAACCCTTCTGACCGCCACATTAGTAGTTGATCCGAACCACGTCGCCTGCAGGACTCGGAAGAAGAAAAGGTACACCAAAGCGAGCATGCACCACTTCAACAAGGTCAACAACGCGTCAGACACTGGATCGAAGGCTACAGAGGTTCGCTGCTGCCGTCACTGCTTGTGGCTCGTCCTACGGTCTGCGGTAGCGGAGTCTGACGGGGCCGAGCGTGATCTCGTCCCCGTCGGCGAGGATGTGGCGGTCGATTCGCTGGCCGTTGACCTTGCAGCCGTTGGTCGACCCGAGATCGATCAACTCGTACGAGTCCCCGACGGGATGCAGCTCGGCGTGCTGGCGGGAGACGTTCTGATCGTCGATCACGATGTCCGACGTCGACAGCCGACCGATCGTCATCACGCGGTCCTTCAGCTGGTGGTGGGTCCCGTCGAGCCCCTCGATCCAGGTGTCGGCGTCCCCTCCGGAGATCCGCTCGTCATAGGAGGGGTGGAGGCGAAACACGCCGACCCGAAGGGTGGGGTCGGCCTGGAACTCGATGGAGACCCGGCCGAGGAAGCTCAGGCCCTCCTGGCTCGCGTATCCCCGAACGGTGGCGGTCAGCTCGGCCAGCAACGTCTCCTGAACCTGGGCGAAGCGCTGGAAGTCGTCGATCGAGACCCTGATGACGAAACGATTCGGGGCGAGGCCCCGACCGCCGACGTCGACCGTCCGGCTTGCCTCCATCTCCCGCACGAGGCGACGCCCCACCTCCACCGGCTGCAGACCACTCTTGAACGCTCGGGAGAACACGCCCTCCACCAGACGCTCCAGACGGTCCTCGAAACTCCTCAGAACCATGGGATATACGGTACTGCGCTTCCGGCCACATTGGCTTGGCGTGCGCTATCATGCCCAGGTCACTCGCGCGAGTGGCGGAATTGGCAGACGCGCAGGATTCAGGTTCCTGTGTCCGAAAGGACGTGAGGGTTCAAGTCCCTCCTCGCGCACATGTGAGCCGCGGGGCGGCTCACCACGATCCCGGTGCTCGTCGGCCTAGAGGTTGCCGCGCAGCGATCGCTCGAGCTCCGCCGTCGCGTCGGCCTGACCGCTACCGACTAGCACGGCGGCGAGGGATGACACGGCGACGAGGCCCGCACCCAGCCGGTGGGCGCACCGACCCGCAGCCCGCCGGTGGGCGCACCGATCCGCAGTGCACCGAACCGGGTGCGACGTCGACCGATGATCGCTCAGAGCCCGAGCCTCGTCCGCAGCCATCGCCTCGCCCAGACCCCCTGGGCCTCCTGGAAGGCTCGCAGCGTGGGCAACCCCGGCGGCGGAGGCAGTCTGGCTTGATAGGTGAAGAACCCGGCCACCGCTGCCACCACTGCGGTGACCGCCTCTGCGTCGATGGCGGCGAACGGCGACCGGGTCCACGCCCGCTCGGGGTCCGGGCCTCCCTCCATAGCCACGGAGGGCAGCAGGAACACCAGGTCGACCCAGGCCGCACCGATCGAGCCGTGGGCCCAATCCACGAACCACACCTTGCCCTCGCCGTCGATCAACAGGTTGTCGGAACGGAGGTCGAGGTGAACCAGCGACGTCCCGGCGGCTGCCTGGTCCCAGCCTGCTTCGACCTCGGCCAACCGATCGAGGTTCGGTTGGATCCAGTCATCCGCCAGATCCGGCCGGCCCGGTGACGACGACGGGCCGCCGGCCGCCAGTCGCCGCCAACCGGAGAAGTGCTCGGCCATCGTGTCGGTGAGCGAGGCCAGCCCGTCGACCGGGCTCGGTGACACCCATTGCGCCAGACCGGCGATCGAAGCGACGACGTCGTCGAGCTGGTCCGGTCGCCATGGCACGATCGGATTGTCGGCATCGATGTGCTCGTAGACGAGCGCCACCCAGTGGCCGTCGTCGAGCCCGTGGAGCAGCCGGGGGGCGGGGAACCCCTCCGGCAAGGCCGACGCAACCCGCCGCTCCCGGCGAGCGATCGAGGGGGAGTCCGGGTTCTGATCGGTGCTGACCGCCTTGACGAACGCGGCGCGGCCGTCTGCCGACCGCAGCTCGGCGACCGCACCCGGCGAGAAACCCCCCGAGAGGTCGGTCGCCTCCGCTACCGACCACCCGAGCCGGCGCTCGATCTCGGACCGAATCGACGGGGCGACGGCCCGCCACGGCAGGCGGGTCCGCGCCGGGGGAGCCCGATCTGACATGGCATCAGTGTCCCCGAGCTCCCGGCGCGACGAAAACTATTTCGCCGGTCGACTCGTCCGACGGGCTCGTCGTCCCGCCCGGTCAGCGACCTGGGGAATCGGCCAGTAGACCGGGCTCGGCGACGGGGAGCAGGGAGTGGTGTCGCAGCGGCTGATCGCATCCCCGGACGCGGATGCCGAGGGTCTCCTCGTCGACGACGAGCGCGATCGGCCCGGCAGCGGAGTCCTGCACGTCCCACAGCTTGGCCCCCCGGAACCCCACCACCTTCTCCCACAGACATCCCTCGGGCACCTGCCAGGTCCCGATGGCCAAATCGCCGATCCAGTAGTCGCCGTTCGGGGCCACCCTCAGTGGTTCGACCAGCGGCGACCACGGCGCCCACCGCCCGCACTGGGGAACCGCGGAGAAGGTGTCCGGCTCGATCTCATTGATCGTCACCAGCATGCGGCCCTCGTGGAGACGGTCCTGGCCGATGACTGCGTCCCGGTCGTCGCTCAGCACCTGACGGAGCTGGTAGCTGCAGTCCTCGACGCCAAAGGCCGTAGCGTACAGCCCGGGCTCGAGCAGCCCGGGACCGGCCAGGCTGTGGTCCGGGACCAGATCGGTCTCGATCGGGTACGAGAGGTCGCGGGTGCGGGCGGACGGTGTGACGTCCCGATCACGGCTGGAGGCCAGGTCGGCGATGCCGTAGAGCCCCGACCGGATGCCCGGGTTGAACGCCAGGTAGCGGGGAATCATGCCCGCCGACCCGGCCGGATCGGCCACTTCGCTCTGCATCATCGGCGTACCGGGCGCTGCGCCGCCGTCGGCCGTCAGCACGACATCGTCGGCCCGGCCGGCGGTGATCGCGGTCTCGGTCTGGCGGTAGTACCCCACCGCCAGGGCGACCGCGGCCACCACCATCCCGACACCGATGATTCGAACGACCCGGTCCATGGTGTTCACATCGGTCGAAGGGGACGGCGCTTGAGGGGGTGACCGACCGGCGCAGGCGGTCACTACGATCGTTGCGATGACAGCATCTCCTGACGAGCTCCACCCGTCGGCCAGGCGGGTCCACGACTGGGCGGCCGAGCGGGGCGTGCACCTGGCGATCCGGGAGTACCCGGAAGAGGGGGCCAGGACCGCCGAGGACGCGGCGGCCGCCGTCGGGTGCAAGGTCGATCAGATCGTGAAGTCGATGATCTTCTCCGCCGTGACCGCAGACGGACCGGAGTTGCTGCTGGCCCTCACCAGCGGCTCGAACCAGGTCGACGCTGCGGCCCTGGCCGAGCTGGCCGGGGTCGGGCGGTGCGGGCGGGCCGACCCCGAGGGGGTGCGGGCGGCCACCGGGTACGCCATCGGTGGGGTCCCGCCATTCGGCCATGCCACCGCCCTGCGAACCTGGGTCGACCCCCATCTCCTCGACTTCACCGAGGTGTGGGCTGCGGCTGGCACGCCCCGCCATGTCTTCCCCATCGCCCCGGCCGCGCTCGTCGAGCTGACCGGGGCCGTCGAGGCGGCCTTCACCACCGACCCGGCCAGCTGATGGCCGAGCGGGAGGCCGGGTACCGGCCGGATGAGCCGATCGGTGTCGGCCCCCACCCCCGGCCGTGGCCCGACGATGACCGACTCGATCCCGAGCTGCTGGCCGATGGCGACCGGCGCAACGTCGTCGACCGCTACCGGTACTGGTCGGTCGAGGCCATCGTCGCCGACCTCGACCGGCGCCGGCACCCGTTCCACGTGGCCATCGAGAACTGGCAGCACGACCTCAACATCGGCACCGTGGTCAGAACCGCCAACGCCTTCCTGGCCGCCGAGATCCACATCGTCGGCCGCAAGCGGTGGAACCGGCGGGGGGCGATGGTGACCGACCGCTACCAGCACGTTCGCCACCACGGGGACCCGGAGGACCTGGCCCGGTGGGCGGCGACCAACGAGTTGCCCCTGATCGGCATCGACAACCTGGCGGGGGCGATCCCGCTCGGGGCGTCACCGCTGCCGAGGGCCTGCGTGCTCGTGTTCGGTCAGGAGGGTCCTGGCCTGTCGGAGCGGATCCGGCCGGTGCTGCAGGAGTGCCGCTCGATTCCCCAGTACGGGTCGACGAGATCGATCAACGCCGGTGTGGCGGCCGGGATCGCCATGCACGCCTGGATCGCCCAGCACGGCGGACCCGAGCCGACCAGCCCCTGACCCGGCACCCAACTCGGCGGCTGGCACCCTCGCGTCAGGTCGTTTGGTGGCGACGCCTCGCTACCGGGAGCTGGCAGCAGGCCGGCGGACCCTGTTCACACCCTGCTCGATGGCGACGACGATCCCGACGACCAGGGTGAGGAGCACCAGTGCGTTCATCACCTGACCGACGATGGCGGGCGTGCCACCGTCGCCGGTGGACGAGATCTCGGTGGCGAACGCCTCGACGGCCCTGGCGGGGTCGTTGAACTGCCTGGCCGCATCGGTTGCCCTGATCCTGGCCGACGACAGGTCATCGGTCACGTAGGTCTCGAGCCGACCCTCTGGCGGGAACACCAGCACGGCGTCCGCCTCCGTCTTCTCCTGGACCCGGCGGGCGAAGGCGGACGGGGTGGGCTGGGGATCCCGGGGGACGACCACCACGATCCGCAAGCCGTCGAAGCGGACGTCCTCGACGGCCGCCATCAGGGCCGCCTCGTCGACCTCGGATCGCCCGAACCCGACGAATACGCCGTCACCGGCCACCTCTTCCGCGACCCGCGTCGGTGACTCGGCGGCGGCAGCATCGGGTAGCACGAGAGCCCCGAGCGCGACGAGCACCAGCGCCCCGAGGCAGCCGCGGAGCGACCGTGGTGACAGCCCGATCGGTGGGCACCATCGTTGAGGGCGGATCACCGGCCCATTCTCGCACGATTCGGGCCGGACCGGACGCCGCTCGCCGCGAGGAATCGAGACTTGCGGCAGAACCGACCGCAGGGGCATCGCCTCGAAGCGGGCGATGTTCGCCGGAGGCGAACTCGCAGAGGCGCGTGTCCGGCGATGCGACTCAAGACCTGCGGCAGAATCGATCTCCAGGGCACCCCGGTCGAGCGGAGGACGTTCGCCCGAAGGGCGAACTCCGGGTCCCGGTGCTCCGCACCGGGACACTCAGTCGAGCAGGAAGCGCCTGACCTTGTCGAGGTGGGGATCGGGTGCGGTGAAGAACTCGTCGAAGGCGGCTCGGAAGTCGTCCTGTTCCTCGAACACGTACACGTTCCCATCCGACGAGGCTGGTGAGGCGGCGAGCGGGGGGTCGACCGACCGGTCGATCCCGGCGTCGGCCCAGCCCTGGACGACCGCCTCGAGCTCGTTGCGGCGGAACCGCTCGGCCATCAGCTGCTCGGCCAGCCCGGCGAGCTGGGCCCGGAGCCGGTCGACCTCGGCCTGGAGCCCCAGGCTGCGATCGATGATCAGTTCGTGCTCACGGGTGTTCGTGTTTGCAGCCACAAGGGTCTTTCGGCCCACCACCCTGCGACTTGAGCCGATCGTCTCACTGACCGAACATCATCAACCACTGCTCCACGGACTTCGGCTTGTAGACCACGTTGAGCGAGCGGGTCTCGCCCATCGACCGAGACGGCTGAGGCGAGTAGAGGTGACCGGGGAACAGGACCGCATCGTCCGGCACCTTGGCCAGCCTGGTGGTCAGCGAGTGGTACAGCTCCTCGGCGTCACCGCCGGGCAGGTCGGTTCGGCCGCAGCCGTCGAGGAACAGCGTGTCCCCCGAGACGAGGTGGTCCTCGACGAGGAAGCACTGGCTCCCCGGGGTGTGGCCCGGGGTGTGGATCAACTCGATCTCGACCTGACCGACCCGAACCCGGTCTCCCGACTGGTGGCCGACGAGCTGGTCGGTCGACAGCCCGGTGGTCTTGGTCACGAACTCGGTCTCGGGGGCCTGGACGTGGACGGGGACGTCCACCCGCTCGACCAGATCGGTTATGCCGTTGATGCGGTAGCCCATCATGTTCCCGCCGATGTGATCGGCGTGGTAATGGGTGCCGAGGACGCCGGTCAGGGTCATGCCGTCGGCCTCGAGGATCGAGATCAGCCCGGCGACGTCGTAGGCCGGGTCGACGATCACCGCCTCCTTCGTCTCGTTGTCGCCGATCAGATAGGCGAAGTTGACCATCTGCTGGGCGATCAGGTCGTCGGTGGCGAAGTCCCGCCCGCTGAGCAGTTGCCGGAAATAGAGACGATCATCCATACAGGATCATGCTACCGGGCGGGCCCGGCCCGGTTCCCACTCGACCGTTCGCCCCGAAACCGGCGCTCGATCCCTGCTCGGACCTCCTAGGCTCTGGATTGTGAGTACGCCGACACCGTTCAAGGACCGATCCATCGCCTATCTGGGCCCAGTCGGCACGTTCACCGAGCAGGCGCTGCTGAGCGAGCCCGACCTGGCAGACGCCCGGCTGCTGCCGTTGCCCAAGTTCGTCGATGTGCTCGACGCCACGTCGGAAGGCGACGCCGACCTCGGTTTCGTCGCCATCGAGAACGCCATCGAGGGCACCGTCAACGTCACGCTCGACGCGTTGGCCTTCGACCACGAGCTGCTGATACAGCGGGAGGTGGTGCTCGACATCCACCTCGATCTGATGGCCCGTCCCGGCACCGACATGGCCGACATCACCTCGGTCTTCTCCCATCCGGTGGCCAATGCCCAGTGCCGAGAGTTCCTCCACAAGGAGTTGCCGGACGCCGCAATCATGGCCGCCAACTCCACGTCAGAAGCCGCGCTCATGGCGGGCGAGCAGCCGGGTCTGGCCGCGGTCGGGCCGGCGCTGGCGGCAGAGAAGCACGGCCTGGAGATCCTCGCCACCGACATCGCCGACCACCCCGGCAACCAGACCCGGTTCGTGCTCGTCGCCCCGTCGGGCATTCCGCAGCCGACGGGCCACGACAAGACGACCGTGGTGCTGACCCAGCGGGAGGACAAGCCCGGATCGCTGGTCGCCATCCTCCAGGAGTTCGCAGCCAGGAGCATCAATCTGTCGCGACTGTCGTCCCGCCCGGTCAAGACGGCTCTGGGCAGCTACTGCTTCATCGTCGACCTCGACGGTCACATCGGCGACGAGCTGATCGCAGACTGCCTGCGCAGCATCCGGGCGAAGTATGCCGACATCAAATTCCTCGGCAGCTACCCGACGGCCGGAGAGGGATCCACCGGGACCCGGCTGGAGGCGGCAACGGCATGGGCCGACGCCAAACAGTGGATGGAGGCTCTCCGAGCCCAGATCGCCGACTGACCCACCGCCACCGCCACCGCGTTTCGCCCCCAGGCAAGTGAACGGACCCCACCGATCTCCAGCGCACCCCCACGAAGCCACAGAGTTTCGCCCCAGGCGAAACTCGCAGAGAGCCCGCTCCGCGGGCTCGACCGGCACCCCACCGATCTCCAGCGCACCCCCACGAAGCCACAGAGTTTCGCCCCAGGCGAAACTCGCAGAGA
>JAHELU010000201.1 GCA_024644005.1 Acidimicrobiales bacterium
CAGAACCACCGAAGGACAGTCCGCCACAGGGTCGGCTCCCAGGTCGACCCGGACAACACGGTCGGCTCCCCGGCCGATGCATCAGCAACACGTTCGACGCTCGAGAATGGAGAAATGAGGTGAACCGGTGTTTGTCGGCCAGTACGAACATGCGCTCGACGACAAGGGCCGGGTCGTACTCCCTTCGCCGTTCCGAGCTTTCGTGGCCGACCGCGGCTACATCACCCAGCTCGATGGGTGTCTTGGTCTCTGGAGCGCCGACGAGTTCCGACTCGTCGCCGAGAAGTGGAAGGCGGAGTCGGCTGCGTCACGAATATCGATGAGGGTCTTCCGCAAGCTGATGAACAGCGTGCGGGAGGTGAAGCTCGATTCGGCCGGACGGATCACGCTCCCCCGGGAGCTGCTGGACGAGCTGGGCTTCCAATCCCAAGTGGTGGTCAGCGGTCTCTACGACCGAGTGGAGATCTGGCCGGCCGAGACCTATGAGCGTGACCTCGGCACCGACGAGGCGGCCGAAGAGCTCGCCGAGGCGATCGCCCGGCTCGGCCTCTGACCGAACGACGACCTCGAACGACGAACCGAACAGCAACAACTGGCGAGACCCACCTGACCAGAAAGGAGCGTGGGCGAAACCGAACCTGACAAATCGTTCATCGATTACCCCCCGGGATGCGGAGAGGGGTGCTTCTGCCCCACGACTCCGCCCGCTACTCCTCTCAGTGCCAACCAGGAGAAAAAACCTGGCGCACGTCGCAGTCCGGGGGGTTATCGATGGCCGATTCGTAGCTTGGAAGCCCGTCGAGCGATGGTTGATTCTCCGCCCGGCTCGGGACCGGAACCGACGGAGGACCCTCGGCCTCCAGCGGGAGCTCCTCCGCCATTTCGCCACCGACCGGTGATGGTCGACCAGGTCGTCGACCTGGTCACGGATCTGCCGGCCGGCACCTTCCTCGATGCCACCGTCGGCGGAGGCGGACACGCCGAGGCCGTTCTCGACGCCAACCCCGGGCTCGACCTGGTGGCCGTCGACCGGGATCCGACCGCACTGCAGGCCGCCAGGCAGCGCCTGGCAGGCTTCGGTGATCGGGTGAGATTCCACCGGGCCCGGTTCGACCGGGTCGACGAGGCCTTCGAGTCCGACGACGAACCGATGACGTTGTCCGGCTTCCTGTTCGACCTCGGCGTCAGCTCCCCCCAGCTCGATCGAGCGGCCCGGGGCTTCAGCTTCCGCCTCGACGGCCCACTGGACATGCGCATGGACCCGGACGGGCCGCTGCGGGCCGACGACGTGGTCAACAGCTACGACCAGCGAGAGCTGGCCGAACTGATCCGACGCAACTCCGACGAGCGCTTTGCGGCGAGGATCGCCGCCGCCATCGTTGCCGCCCGGCCGCTGCACACCACGGCCGAGCTGGCCGACGTCGTCGTCTCCGCCATTCCCGCTCCGGCCAGGCGCCGCGGCGGTCACCCGGCGAAGCGGACGTTCCAGGCGATCAGGATCGAGGTCAACGACGAGCTGCGCATACTCGGCCCGACGCTCGAGCGGGTGCTCGACGGCCTGGTCCAGGGAGGACGGGGCCTCGTGATCACCTACCACTCGGGAGAGGACCGCATCGCCAAGGACACCTTCCGGCGCAGGACGGTCGTCGACCACCCGCCCGGGTTGCCGGTGGAGGGCCCGAGCCCCGATTTCGCCATCGTCCGTCCGGCCGCCCGCCGGCCGGAGCCTTCGGAGCTGGAGGCCAACCCTCGGGCTGCGAGCGCCCGCCTGCGGGCGATCGAGAGGATCGCAGCATGACTCCCCACCAGCAGTCGAGCCCAGAGAGGAGCCGCCGATGACCGCAGCCGTGCTCGAGCGCGCCAGTGCCACGTCGCGGACCGCCGCCAGGTCATCCCGGTCACGGGCCGCCACCGGCCGTGGCCCGCACCGGGTCAAACCGAAGCTCAGGGTCCTGGACCAGGTGGCGGTTCGCCAGCGGGCTCGCCGCCGCAACGCCCTGTTGATCCTCTTCATCGTCGTGCTGATCGGCTTCTTCGCGGTCGCGTTCGTCCACGCCGAGCTGGTGGCCGGTCAGCAGGATCTCGACGCCATCCGGTCCAGGATCGCCCAGGCCCAGGCCGACAATGCGCAGCGCTCGCGCGCCGCCGAGGAAGCGGCATCGCCCCGGGCCATCGTGGCCAGGGCCCAGGAGCTCGGCATGGTCAGGGCCCACCAGCCCGTCTACCTGACGCCGACCGCCCCCGTTCGGGACATGCCCGCCCTCGTGGCCATGGAGATATCCGAAGAGCCGAAGCTGCTCGGGGGCACCGGCGGAGCGGCGACTGCCGAGCTCGCTGTCGCGGTCGGCGTGTCCTCGGTCGCTCCCGTCCGGAGCGAGGGAGCGACCGCGCTGGCGATCGGGGAGCCGGCAACCGGCGCTGTCGGTGCCGCCGGCGGCGGCCCGCCGGTCGTCACCGTTGGCACCGTCACCACCCCGAACCGGCCCGAGTCGGAGCTGGCGGTGCCTGGCGCCACCGTCGGCACCCGGACCGACCGGGCGGTCACCGGCACCTCCCTGGCCGGTGCATCGGTGAACGGAGCGGCAGCGGCAGCGGAGCCGCTCGACGGCAGGGCCGGGGAGCCGGTGAACGGAGCGGCAGCGGCAGCGGAGCCGATGAACGGTGGGGTGGCGACGAGCATCGCCGGCAGCAGAGCGGTATCGGGAGGACCGGGCTTCCAGAAACGCAGCGACGGATGACGAGGCGGCGCGCCGCTTCGAGGGACGCCAAGCGTCGCGCGGTCCGGCGGACGATGTTCCGGCGAACGACCAAGCCGCGCGACCCCCGCAATCGACTCGTCGCCCTGCTCGTCGTGTTCGCCATGATCGGTGCCGGTTTCGTCGCGCTCCTCGTGGACCTCCAGGCCATCCGGGCCGATGACCTCCGCTCCCTGGGCGAGGACCAGCGCACCAGCACCCGGCGGCTGGCCGGCTACCGGGGACAGGTGAAGGACCGGGGCGGCTTCGTCCTCGCAGCGTCGACCCCGAGCCATCAGATCGTGGCCGATCCGACCATGATCGCCGATCCGTCGGCCACCGCCGCACTGCTGGCGCCGTTGCTCGGCATCGAGGTTGCGACGTTGACCTCCGAGCTCAGCCCGGGCTCGGACAACGACCGCTACGCCCTGCTGGCCAGGACCGTGTCCGACACGTCGGTCCGGCGGATCCGGGATCTGGCGAACGGCGATGCCACCGGCGACCGGATGGTCGGCGTCTTCGTTCGACCGGAAGAGGATCGGGTGTACCCGGCTGACGAGCTGGCGACCCCTATCGTTGGGCGGGTGGATCCCGACGAGCGGGGCATCTACGGCGTGGAGCGTCAGTACGACGAGATCATGACCGGTGTCCCCGGCGAAGAGGAGTTCGAGAGCAGCCGGTTCGGCAGCATCAGCGTGGCCGACTGGAAGGTCAATCCGGCGACGGCCGGCTACGACGTGATCCTGGCCATCGACCACCGGATCCAGTTCGTGGCCGAGGAGGCCCTCAAGGCCCAGTGCGAGGCCACGAGCGCGATGGGCGCAACGGCAGTGATCACCGAGCCACGCTCTGGTGAGGTGTTGGCCATGGCCGGTGTGGCCCGTGACGAGGACTCCGGCCGGTGCGTGATCCCCAGGCACAACGCCGCCCTCGTGTGGCCGTTCGAGCCGGGATCGGTCCTCAAGACCATCACGATGGCGGCGGCCATCGAAGAGCTCGGCTACACGGGCGAGACCTTGGTCGACGTGCCGCCCAGGGTCACGATCGGCGGCAAGACCTTCGTCGACCGCCCGGCCCACGACGCTGCGCCGTATCCGGTCGGCCAGATCCTGGCCGATTCCATGAACGTCGGGACGATCATGGTGGCCCAGCACGTCGGCCCGACCCAGGTCCACGCCTACCTCGACCGGTTCGGCTTCGGTCACCACACCGGTATCGGGTTCGAGGGCGAGACCCCCGGCACCGTACGAGCCCCCGAGGACTGGTGGGGCAGCGACGCCGGGTCCATCCCCATCGGCCAGGGCATCACCGTCAACGCCACCCAGCTGGCAGCGGCGTACAACGTCGTGGCCAACGGCGGTCACTACCGGAGCCCGATCCTGGTGAGGTCGTTGCAGGCACCGGATGGCACCCAGCACCCGGTCGATCCCGGCCCCGGCAAGCCGGTGATCAGCCAGGCCACGGCGGCCGAGCTGACCGAGCTGCTCGTCGGGGTCGTCGAGACGGGGACGGGTCGGGCGGCCGCGATCCCGGGCTACGCCGTGGCCGGCAAGACCGGTACGGCCTGGAAGGTCTTCGACGACGGCTCCGGCCAGGTCGGCTACGGCTCGGCCAACGATCGTCGCTACGTCGCCACCTTCGCCGGCTTCGCCCCGGCCGACGACCCCCGCTTGTCGATCGTGGTGGTGGTCGACGAGCCGAGCAACGGGCCGACTGCGGCCTCGACAGTGGCCGCACCGGTGTTCGCAGAGATCGGGCAGTACGCCCTCCGGATCCTGGGAGTCCCCCCAGACGAGCCACCGTCACTCGTCGGCGGTCGGGTCCGGGGCACCCCGGCACCGGGACCCGGCGCCGAGGACCCGCCGGACGCAGGGAACCAGGCGATGGCCGGCGTTGCGTCGCCCGACCCGGAGACCGCCGATACCGGGGCCGGAGCTGGAGCCGATCGATGACCGCCACGGCGGGCGCGATCGTCGACCGGACGGGCGGTCGGTTGGTCGGCCCGCCGCTCGGGGACAGTGCCAGACAACCCGGTGCCAGAGAACCCGGTGCCAGAGAACCCAGTGCCAGAGAACCCGGTGCCGGAGAACCCGGTGCGATCGATTCGTTCCGGGCGCTCGAGGTGGTCGACGCCACGCACGACTCGGGGGCCGTCGGTCAGGGCTGGCTCTTCTGCTGCATACCCGGCGCGAACGCCGACGGTCACCACTTCGCCGGTCAGGCGGCCGATCGGGGTGCGTCGCTGCTCCTCGTCGACCGCCCGCTCGACGTGGACCTCCCCCAGGTGCTCGTGGCCGACACCAGAGCGGCGATGGGGCCAGCTGCGGCGGCCGTGCACGGCGATCCGTCGCAGGAGCTGACGGTCGTCGGTGTGACCGGGACCAACGGCAAGAGCTCGATCGTGCAGCTCCTGGCCGACATCTGGCGCCAGGTCGCCACCCCCGCCGAGATCATCGGGACCCTCGTCGGAGCGAGGACGACCCCCGAGGCGACCGATCTGCAGCGCCAGTTCCGGGCAGCCGTCGACCGGGGCATCGAGGCGATGGCGATCGAGGTCTCGTCTCACGCCCTGGCCCTGCATCGGGTCGGCGGCAGCCGATTCGCCGCTGCGGTCTTCACCAACCTCGGTCGGGACCATCTCGACTTCCATGGCACGATGGAGCAGTACTTCGAGGCCAAGGCTGGGCTGTTCACCCCCGAGCTGGCCGATCGGGCGGTGGTCAACCGGGACGATCCGTACGGCCGGCTGCTGGCCGAGCGGGCGGCCATCCCGACCATCGACTACGGACTCGCCGACGCAGCGCAGCTCCGCTTCGAGGGTGCGGTCAGCCGGTTCGGGTGGCGCGGCCACGAGATCGTGCTGCAGCTGGCGGGATCCCACAATGTTTTGAACGCCCTGGCCGCAGCCAGCACGGCAGAGCTGCTAGGAATGGAGCCGGTGGACATCGCTGACGCCCTCTGCGCGACATCGCCGGTCAGGGGCCGTTTCGAAGCGGTGGACGCCGGCCAGCCCTTCCATATCGCAGTCGACTACGCCCATACCCCCGACGCCCTCGAGGCGGCCCTGACGGCCGCTCACCAGGTTGCCGGCGATCGGCGGGTCATCGTGGTCTTCGGATGCGGCGGTGATCGCGACGTGGAAAAACGAGCTGAGATGGGTCGAGTGGCAGAGCAGGGCGCAGACGCGGTGGTGGTGACCTCGGACAATCCGCGGTCCGAGGAGCCGTCTATGATCATCGGCGACATCCTGGCCGGTGTCGAGCATCGCCACCGGGTGACGGTCGAGCTCGATCGCCAGGCTGCGATCACCGCCGCAGTGGCGATGGCCACCGACGGCGACGTCGTGCTGATCGCCGGCAAGGGCCACGAGACCCAGCAGATCATCGGCGACCGGATCATCGACTTCGACGACCGTCACGCAGCACTGGTGGCCCTCGGAGTGGCGGCGTGATCCGCTTGCTGATGGCCGGGGCGCTGGCATTCGCCCTGTCGGCGCTGCTGACCCAGCTGCTCATCGACTTCCTGACCCGGACGAAGATCGGGCAGCCGATCAGGGAGGATGGGCCGCAGGGCCACATGGTGAAGGCCGGCACACCGACGATGGGCGGTGTCGGCATCGTGCTCGGCGGGCTCGGCGGCTACCTGCTGAGCGACCTGATCCTCTCGTTGGCCACCGACCGGGAGGGCATCATCACCAGGAGCGGGCTGTTCGTCATGGGGGCGATCTGCGCCGCCGGGTTCGTCGGCTTCCTCGACGATTGGATCAAGGTCTCCCGGGAGCGGAACCTCGGCCTCAACGCCAAGCTGAAGACCGCGGGGCTGCTCGGCGTCGCGTTGGCGTTCGCGATCCTGACCGTCCGGTTCACCAGCATTCCCACCGAGCTGGCGTTCACCCGACACGGGTTCTTCAGCATCGCCCTCGGTCCGGTCGGCTGGACCATCTGGGCGGTACTGCTGATCTACGCCACCTCGAACGCCGTCAACCTGACGGACGGGCTCGACGGGCTCGCAGCAGGGTCGGGCATCTTCTCGTTCTCGGCGTACGCCCTCGTCGGGTTCTGGATCTTCCGCCAGTTGAGCGACGACGATGCCTTCAACGACATCTACGCCGTGCCTCACGCCCTCGACCTGGCGGTGATCTCCGTGGCCATGCTGGCGGCCTGCAGCGGGTTCCTGTGGTTCAATGCCGCACCGGCGGACATCTTCATGGGCGACACCGGTTCGCTGGCGATCGGTACGGGGCTTGCCACTCTCGCACTGCTCACCAACACCCATCTGCTCTTGCCGATCATCGGTGGGGTGTACGTGGCGGAGACGTTGTCGGTGATGCTGC
>JAHELU010000202.1 GCA_024644005.1 Acidimicrobiales bacterium
CGCGTTGCGCTACCTCCCGGCCAACGGGAGGATCCTCGGCGGCACCGTGACCGCCAGTGGGATGGAGCTGACGCAGATCTCGGCCAGCGAGCTGCGGGAGTTCCGGGCCAACCACGCCTCGATGGTCTACCAGGACCCCGTGCAGGCGGTGAATCCGGTGCTCAAGATCGGGCCGCAGGTCGCCGAGTCGTTCCGGGTGCTCGGCCAGTCGAAGGCCGAAGCGGAGAAGTCGGCTCTCGAAGCCCTCCGTCGGGTCAGGATCGCCGCGCCGGAGAGCGTGATGGACCGCTATCCCCATCAGCTCTCCGGGGGCATGCTCCAGCGGGTGGTCATCGCCATGGCCCTGGCCGGCGACCCTCAGCTGCTCGTCCTCGACGAGCCGACCACCGGACTCGACGCCACGGTGGAAGCCGAGGTGCTGGACCTCGTCCGCGACCTCCGATCCGAGACGAACGCCGCGATCCTGCTCATCGCCCACAACCTGGGTGTCATTCGTACGATGTGCGATCGGGTCGGCGTGATGTACGCCGGCCGGATCGTGGAGGAGGGCACGGTCGACCAGGTCTTCGACAATCCCAGCCACCCCTACACCGTGGGCCTGTTGAATTCGATACCCCGCCACGGGATTCGCAAGACCGACCGGGAGCTGTTCGCCATCCCCGGCAACCTCCCCCAGATCGGCGACTCGCTCCCGACCTGTGTCTACGTCGATCGGTGCCCGATCGCCACCGAGCTCTGCCGGACCGAGGTGCCCCCGGAGGTCGAGCGGGGCGACGGTCACTGGACCCGCTGCCATCACCCGGACCGCATCGACGAGGTCCCCGAGCCGGAGGAGATCAGATCCGAGCACGATGTCGGCACCGAGGAGGTCATCGGCATCCACGGCCTGTCGAAGACGTTCCGGCAGCGGGGCAGCGAGGTCCCGGCCCTGGTCAGCGTCGACCTCGGCTTCGCCGAGGGCGAGACCCTCGGTCTCGTCGGCGAGTCGGGCTCCGGCAAGTCCACTCTGGCCAAGACGATGCTCGGCGTCTACGAGCCAGACCAAGGGGGCACGATCACGCTACGGGGCCGGCCGATGGCCGCCACGGCCACCAGCCGGGTCGAGGAGTCGATCCGGGCCCTCCAGATGGTCTTCCAGAATCCGGACTCGGCCCTCAACCGGTCGTGGACCGTACGGCGGATCCTCAGCAGGGCGGTCACGAAGCTGACCGGGCTGAGGGGCGAGGCCGCCGACGAGAAGGCGCGGGAGGTGGCCGCAGCGATGCGCCTCTCGCCCCGCCACCTCGACATGCGGCCCCGGCAGCTGTCCGGTGGCCTGAAGCAGCGCGTGGCCATCGCCAGAGCCTTCGCCGGCAACCCGGATGTGGTGGTCTGCGACGAGCCGACGTCGGCCCTCGACGTGTCGGTCCAGGCCGCCATCCTGAACCTGTTGGCCAAGCTGCAGCGCGACGAGCGGACGAGCTACCTCTTCATCAGCCACGACATCGGTGTCGTCCGCTACCTGGCCGACCGCATCGCCGTGATGTACGTGGGCCGGATCATGGAGCTGGGGACGACCCAGCAGATCTTCGACGGACCGGTTCACCCCTACACCGAGGCGCTCCTCTCCGCCGTCCCCAGCGTGGACGGCGTCGCCCACGACCGGATCCCGCTCGAAGGCGACATCCCGTCTCCGGCCGATCCCCCGAGCGGGTGCGTGTTCCACACCCGCTGCAAGTACTTCATCGCCGGGACGTGCGATACGGAGCTGCCACCCGAGGTCGAGATCGAATCCGGTCACACGGTTCTCTGCCACCTCCCGATCGAGCAGCTCCCGACGCCGGTCCAGATAACGACCCCGGCCTGACCGGTTCGCCGACCGAGCGATCACGCCGCAGCGGCGACTTGACGGGCCGGTCGATCACGAGAATGCTCGGTCGATGAGCGACCTCTACGAGACGATGAGCACACTCCGGGCGGTCCGGCGGCTCAAGCCCGACCCGATTCCCGGCGACGTGCTCGAGCGGGTCCTGCAGGCCGCCTGCTGGGCTCCCACCGGCGGGAACCAGCAACCCTGGCGGGTCGTGGTGGTCGACGCCCCCGACCGCAAGCAGCGCCTGGCCGACATCTACCGGCCGGAGTGGTACAGGTACGCTGCCTCCTCCGCGAAGCGCATCGAGGCCATGGCTCCCGAAGCCGCCGCGAAGTGGCAGCGGACCATCGCTGCCGGCGACCACCTGGCCGACAATCTGGCCGATGCGCCGGTCATCCTCCTGTTCTGCGCCGATTTCCGGGCCATGGCCGTCACCGACGCCAAGCTGGATCGCATCAGCCTCGTCGGTGGCGGGTCGGTCTACCCGCCGATCCAGAACGCCATGCTCGCCTGCGTTGCCGAGGGCCTCGGCTGCACGCTCACCACGCTCCACTGCTTCCGCGAGGACGAGGTCAAGGCTGCGCTCGACATCCCCGACCCGTGGGCCACGGCGGCCATGGTGCCGATCGGGTATCCGGTCGGCCGGGGCCATGGACCGATCACCAGGAAGGGGCCGGCCGAGCTGGCGTTCGCCAACAGCTTCGGCCAATCCTGGGCGCCCTGATCTGGTCGACGGGTTTCGCCACCCGGGGGTTTGGGACCGGCGCCGTCTCCGGCACACTGTCGGACCGATGGCCGCCGCCTCCACCCTCCGCCTCCGCCCCTGGCAGCGTCGAGCGCTCGACACGTTCCTCGCATCGAGCGGCGGTGACTTCCTGGCCGTCGCCACCCCCGGAGCGGGCAAGACCACGTTCGCCCTGACCGCAGCCAGGTTGTCGATGCCGTCGCTGCCCGGCCGCCTGGTCGTCGTTGCACCGACCAGACACCTCAAGGAGCAGTGGGCCGACGCCGCCGCCGGCTTCGGTCTGAACCTGGTCATCGACTGGGTCCCGGGCGATCTCCTCCCGTCGGACACCCACGGGGCCGTCACGACCTACCAGCAGATCGGCAGCTCACCGGAGCCGTTCTTCGGGCTGTCCCAGGGCGGCTTCGTGGTTCTCGACGAGATCCACCACGCCGGGGAGGACCGCTCATGGGGCGACGGGGTGAAACTGGCGTTCGACGCCGCCGGCCGCCGGCTGGCCCTGTCCGGTACCCCGTTCCGCAGCGACACCCAGTCGATTCCCTTCGTCCGCTACCACGCCGACGAGGCCGTGCCGGACATCGAATACGGCTACCGGGACGCACTGGCCGACGGTCGAGTGGTGCGGCCCGTCTACTTCCCCCGATTCGGCGGTCACATGGAGTGGACCGCCCCCGACGGTGCCCAGCTGGCGGCCTCCTTCGATGATCCGCTGGCCAGGACCGAGGCGAACCAGCGGCTCCGGGCCGCGCTCAGCCTCGACGGAGACTGGCTGCCGACCGTGCTCGGCCATGCCAACGACCAGCTGCAGCGGATCAGGAGGCAGCAGAGCGATGCCGGCGGCCTCGTCATCGCCACCGACCAGGACCATGCTCGGGGGATCGCCGCGCTGCTGAAGGCCCGGTTCAGGGTCGAGGCGGCGGTGGCCACCAGTGAGGACGCGGAGGCGTCGAGGATCATCTCCCGCTTCGCATCGGGCCGGGCGCCCTGGATCGTGGCGGTCCGGATGATCTCGGAGGGGGTCGACATCCCCCGGCTCCGGGTCGGCGTCTACGCAACGACCACCACCACCGAGCTGTTCTTCCGCCAGGCGGTCGGGCGGATCGTCCGTCACATCCCCGGGGCCGGTCGCCAGCGGGCCTACCTGTTCATCCCGGACGATCACCGGCTGCGGCACTACGGCTACACGATCGCCGACGCCCGCCGTCACAGCCTGATCAAGGACACGAGAGAGGGCGGTGAGGAGGAGCGGGAGCAGACCGGGGACACCGACCAGCTGTCGCTGTTCGCCGTGCACTCGGCCACCGCTGCGGCGCTCGATGCCGACCCCGGCATCTTCACCGACGACCACGACGATGGCGACGAGCCGATCGCCGAGTCGGACGAGCTGTTGATCGACCTGACCCGGTTGCCGCCACCTGGCGGCACCCCGGCCACGGTCGGCGCCGCCGGGGCCGGGCCCCCGGTCGGCGATCGGGACGAGCGGGACCGGCTGCGCAGGATCAACACCGACCTCACGAAGGAGCTGGTGCTGGTGACTGGGCGGGGCCATGCCGCGGTGAACGGCGAGCTCAACCGACGGGCCGGGATCGCCAAGATCTCGGAAGCGACGATCATCCAGCTCAACAGACGATCCCGGGCGGCCGAGGAGTGGCTCAGAACCGAGCATCGCCGCAGGCGATTCACGGCTTCCTGAGCCGGCCCCGGTGCCCGGTGCCCGGTCGGCCGCTCAGCCTCCGGGGAGCAGGGCCCGCACTGCGTCGAGCGTGTCGGCGCCGGCCGGATCCCGATCCGGTCGGTACCCCCGGACCCTGGCGAATCGCAGGGCCACCCCGCCGGGATACCGGGTCGAGCTCTGGGCTCCGTCGAGCGCGATCTCCACCACCAACTCGGGACGGATGTACACGGTGTGGTCGGTCTCCCGCACGGCGCGAGCCTGGAACTGCTCCGTCTGCCACGCCAGCAGCTCGTCGGTCAAGCCCTTGAACGTCTTGCCGACCATCACGAACTCGCCGCTGTCGGGATCCCGGGCCCCCAGATGGAGATTGGACAACCAGCCCCGGCGCCGACCGTGACCCCACTCCGCGGCCAGCACCACGAGGTCGAGGGTGTGGACCGGCTTCACCTTGCGCCAGGACTTGCCCCGCCGACCGGCCTCGTAGGTGCTCGCCGCCGCCTTGACCATCACCCCCTCGTGGCCTCGGGCAAGGGCCTCGTCCAGATGGGCGGCGGCCTCGTCCTCGTCGTCGGTGAAGCGCTGGGGCACGATGTAGCCAGGGGCCAGGCGGTGGAGCTCCTCGACGCGCTCGGACAGCGACCGATCGATCAGGCTGTGGCCGTCGAGGTACATCAGGTCGAAGAAATACGGCCGCAGCCCCGAGGCTGCCGAGTCGGACTCGGTGCCGAGGGCGCTCATCGTGTCCTGGAAGGCCTGAGGGCTCTCGTCGCCGAAGAAGCCGAGGACCTCACCGTCGAGCACGGCGGAGTCGCATTCGAGGGAGCGGGCGACCTCGACCACCTGGGGCAGCCGGCCCGTCACGTCGTTCAGGTTTCGGGTGTACACCGCCACCTCCCCGCCGGCCCCGGCCCGCTGGATGTGGACCTGGACCCTCGCTCCGTCGAGCTTCCACTCGACGGACGCCGAGCCGACCGCCGCCAGCGCCTCTGGTACGTCGGCTGCGGTGGAGGCCAGCATGGGCTGGATCGGCCGCCCCACCTCGAGGTCTATGGCGGCCACGGCCTCGGGCCCGTCGATGAGCGCGATGGCGGCCGCCTCGCCGAGGTCACCCCGGAGCATGACCGCTCGCCGCAGCGTCGCCAGCTTCACCCCTGCGGCCCTCGCTGCCGCATCGGTCATCACCCCGGCCAGCGCTCCCTGCCTGGCGTCACCGATGAGGACCCGCCGGACGAAGGCAGCCTCCTCGTCGGTACAGCCGGACAGGAACTGGTTGAGCAGCTCCGTCCTGGCCGCCTCCGATCCCGGTCCGACCGTGACCGCGATCTGGCTGAGCAGGCGGTCGAATCCCAACACGTCGACCCTCGGGCCCCGGTGTTCGGCGCTCGCCGCCGTCGGCCGGTCGAGCGGGACGTCGTCGAGGCGCGAGACGGTGGCCCAACCGACCCCGATGGCTCCCTGGCGGGGCTGGGCCAGCAGCATGCCGACCGCCGGTACGATCTCGGCTGGCGCCAGCCGGCCCAGGAGATCGGCCAGCAGCTCCGCCTTGGCCGTGCGGCTCGATGTGGCTCGCAGCGCGTCAGACGTCCGGGCCAGTTCGGCGAGTTCCATCGCCCCATTGTGGCGGTCCCACCGCCCCGTCGCGGCAGCTCATCGCCGAAGCGATGCCGGTCATCGCCAGGCGAACACCGGCTGCTCGTAGTCGTCCACCCGGACCTCCCGCCCGTCGTAGGCAACCGCCCGGAACTGGTGGACGATCGCCCCGGTCGGCGCATGGATGAGGTCACCGCCGATCGGGACCTGGATGACGGGGCGCTCGCTCTCCGGTATCGTCACGAAGCGAGGTGGGCGACGCAGCTCACGGATGGCGATCCTGTGGACCGATGCCACCTCGTCGGGATTCGGTACCGGCTCGGCGCCTGCTGGCGCCCAGAACACGAATGGCGAGATGACGTAACCCGACCGCGTGGGGTAGTCGTCGAGCCGGCCGAGCAGATCCGCTTCGTCGAGGTGGAGCCCGATCTCCTCCCGGATCTCCCGCATCGCCGCCTCCATCGGTGACTCGCCCGGGTCGAGCCGACCGCCGGGCAGGGCCCACTGGTTGCTGTGGGTGCTCAACCGGGAGCCCCTGCGGGTCAGGAGGATGGCGGCACCGCCGGCCGTCCCGTCGACCCGTCCGGTCAAGGAGCGGTGATCGACACCGGGGATCTCACCGATGAGGCTCATCCGATCGAGCTCGGTCGGATCTTCGCCGTGGAGCTCGGCATCGCTGTCGATCACGACCACCCCGACCGCGGCGTGTCGTCGGCCGTCGAGGTCGTGCCGGCGAGCGCCGTGGCGGTCCAGGTTCACGTTCAGACGGCTGCGCAGGGTCAGATCGAAGCGAATGCTGTCAGCCATGGTGAGCAACGGTACGGCAACGATCCGGTCTCTGGCGAACGTGAACCGCCGGGTCGACCGGGGTCAGGCGGCGGCCCTGGCAGCGCTCCCGCTTCTCCGGCGCTGCTTCAGCCGCCGAAGCAATCGGAGGGCCGCACCGCCGGCGAGTGCCAGCTCCATCATGGACGCCGCGTCGGTGGCGCGCCCGCTGCGGCGCCTGGCGAGGCGTCCGGCGGTTGCACCGACGAGCGCGAGATCGGAGATCAGTCCCAGGGTGGCGAACCGCCCGGCCTGCCGGTTTCGTCGTCGTGCCATGGC
>JAHELU010000038.1 GCA_024644005.1 Acidimicrobiales bacterium
GGCGTCGGTGACGGTGGCAGGGGGCCTATCTGTCTGCTGCCTCGTTCATTGTCCAGCAGTACGCAATCGCGGCCATGTCCTTGACGGGCCGGTCGTCTGGCGGCTAGGCACAGGCGCTCAGTGGTGTCAACCTTCTGACAGGGTCAGATCGCTCGGCTTGTCACGCGGGCCGTCAGATAGTCGGTCGCCTGGGTCGAAAACCCGCTCGAATACTGCGCGCTTGGAGGGACTCGAACCCCCAACCTTCTGATCCGTAGTCAGATGCTCTATCCAATTGAGCCACAAGCGCAGTTGTTGCCGTGGGCCGTGGGCCCGGCCAACAGTGTAGGCCGCATCAGGGGCCGGGGCACCACGGTTCGGGCCGGACGAAGCGGCTGTGGAGTTGACGTCGTTGCTCCACTCGGCTGACCCGGCCCGTCGGCCGGCTGACACAACGGTCATCTTGCCACTTCGACCGGTGTTCGGGCCGAGCCTACTGTGGCGACCATGGCCATCGACGACGCACAGGTGAACAAGCTGCTGGCACGCGCTCGGCGAGAGGTCGATGAGGGGCTGCTCCCGTCGGTCCAGATCGCCGTGGGCCACGGCGGCGAGATCGTGGCCGAGGAGGCGTTCGGCGACGCCACCACCGACACCCGGTACTGCATCTTCTCCGCCACCAAGCCCTTCGTGGCGTCGGTGATCTGGACCTTGATGGCCGACGGCGCAGTCGACATCGAGCAGAAGGTCACCGACCACTGGCCCGAGTTCGGGGCCGGGGGCAAGGCCGACATCACAGTCGAGCAGGTCATGCTCCACACCTCCGGCTTCCCTCATGCCCCGCTGGGTCCCCCGACCTGGAGCGAGCGGGCGGCCCGGGTCGAGCGCATGGCGTCGTGGCGGCTGAACTGGGAACCGGGGACCCGCTACGAGTACCACCCGACGTCGGCCCACTGGGTGCTGGCCGAGATCATCGACCGGGTCACCGGGGTCGACTTCCGTGACGTGGTCGAGCAGCGGATCACCGGCCCGGCCGGGCTGCCCCGCATCGTCGGGATCCCGGCCGACCACCAGGATGACATCGCCGACCTCGTGCTCGTCGGTGAGCTGGCCACCCCTGACGAGCTGGAGGCCACGTTCGGAGTCCGGGAGCTACCGGCCACCGAGGTCACCGACGACGTGGTGCTGCGATTCAACGAACCGACGGTCCGGGAGATCGGCGTGCCAGGCGGCGGGGGGTTCGCCAGGGCCCGGGATCTCGCGCTGTTCTATCAGGAGTTGTTGCACAACCCGCACGGCATCTGGGACGCCGAGATCCTGGCCGACGCCACCGGCAACGTCCGCAACAACTTGCCGGACCCGATGGGTGTGCCGGCCAACCGGGGTCTCGGGGTGATCCTGGCTGGCGACGACGGCAAGGCCAACATCCGAGGCCTCGGTCGAACCGTCTCGCCCCGAGCGTTCGGTCACAACGGCGCCGGCGGTCAGCTGGCCTGGGCGGACCCGGCCACCGGGCTGTCGCTCGGCTACGTGACCAACGGCTACGACCGCCACGAGATCCGACAGCCCCGGCGGGGCACGTCGATATCGAGCATCGCCGCCCAGTGCGTCGCGCCGACGGCCGTCCCGTAGCGGCCGGGGAGCGAGGAGGCCGGCGGCTCGACGACAGCCCGGCGGCTCGACGACACCCTGGCGGCTCGACGACGGCCCGGCGGCTCAGGTCCGGTCGGCCACCCATGTCTGGAGGGCGTACTGCTGCTCCGAGGTGCCGAGGGTGATGAGGACGTCGCCGACCTGGGGCACGGTGGCCGCCCCCGGCTGGTGGACGAACGAACCGTCCGGCCGGCGTATGGCGAGGATGATGACCCCGCAGTCGTCGGCCACCCGGCACTCGCCGAGCGAGCACTCGGCCAGCGGGCTGCCTCTCGTGATCGGGGTCTCCGTCAGCCGGACCTCGTAGCGGGCATCGCTCATCGATTCACCGACGAAATCGGCGACGTTCGGTTGGACCATGAACGACGCCATCCTGACCCCGCCGATCTCATGGGGGTTGACCACCCGATCGGCCCCGGCCGCCAGCAGCTTCTTCACGCTGGTGGCCTCGTTGGCCCGGCTCACGATGTACAGCGACGGCTTGATGGTCCTGGCGCTGATCGTGACGAACAGGTTGCCGGCGTCGGTGTCGAGGGCGGTCACCAGCCCCCTGGCCCTGGTGATCCCGGCGGCTCGGAGCGCGTCGTCGTCGGTGGCGTCGCCCCGCACCGTCGGCACATCGATGCTCTCGTGCAGGTCCTCGCGGTGGTCGATGATGACCACCGACTCCCCGTGGACCCGGATGGCGGCGGTGATGGCCTGGCCGACCTGGCCGTAGCCGCAGATGATGATGTGATCCGACAGTTGATCGACTTCTCGTTGCATCCGGACCCTTCCCACATGAGTTTGCAGTCGACCCTCCACCAGGGCCTCGAAGAACACGCCGAGGGTGTACAACCCGACCGCCACGCCGCCGAGGACGAGGACGGAGGTGACCAGGCGATAGGTGGTGTCGATCTCCCCTGATGCCGGGGGTATCTCGGTGTAGCCGACGGTTGTGACGGTGATGATGGTCTGATAGAAGGCCTCGAACCAGCCGAGACCCAGCAGCCGGTAGGCCACGGTGCCGCCGGCCAGGACGACCGCGAGCGCACCGAGACCCCGGCGGACCCGGGCCCACGGCTCGCTGTCGTCCTCGAAAAACTCCGGCGAGACCATCGGCTCCAGGATCGCCTCGCTCCGGCCCGATGTCACCCATCGCGGGAAACAAATCCCCCGCTCGGCATCCGATCCGGGGCCGAGCTCAGCCGGCCGACGATCCGGCGGCGATGAGGTCGTGGACGATCCGGGTCACCGGTGTCGGTACACCGTGCTCGACCCCCTTGCGGAGCACGGCGCCGTGGATGGCGTCGTGCTCGGTCGGTCTGCCCGCTTCACGATCGTGCAGCATCGAGGTCCGACCACCGGGGTTCTTCGCCATGCCGGCCACCAGCTTCGGGATGGCGTCGAGATCGAGGTCCGCGCCGGCGAGGCGCCCTATCGTCCAGCACTCGGTCAGCAGCTCCCGGCCGATGCGGGCGATGCCCGGGTCGGCCAGGACCTCCATCGGTCGTCCGGTGAGGGCGGTCAGGCCGTTGGCCACGGAGTTCAGTCCGAGCTTGGTCCAGGTTGCACGTGGGTAGTCGTCGGTGGGCCTGATCTCGAGCGGCGTGCCCTCGCACAGCTCGACCAGCCGCTTGCCGTCCGGGTCGTCGTCCACGATGAGCCGGGCCCTGGCGTCGTGGCGGATGTGACCCGGCGCCAGCAGCTCGGCCCCGCAGTAGACCACCGCCGGGACGATCGTGGCCCCGTCGACGTGGGGGGCCAGCCGGTCCCGCTGCTCGATGCCGTTCTGCATGACCGCCACGAGCGTGTCCGGCCCGCAGAGCCGCTCGAACCAGTGGGCCGCGTCCTCGGTCTGGTGCGCCTTCACACCGACGAAGACCGCGTCGGCCGGTCCGGGCCAGGGAATCTCCGCCGGCGTCGCCGCTGCCGTGGCCGGCCCCCGGAACGGGATGTCCGGCGACTCGACAACGTACTCGGTGAACGGTCGGCGGACGCAGGCCACGACATCGTGCACGGCCGAGAGGTGGGCGGCGAACACCCCGCCGACCGAACCGACACCGACAACGGCCACCCTGCTTCGCTCCATGGGCCACAGTCTGCCATGGGCGGCTCGGCCCGCTCGAACCACCCGAACTACCGTGGCCGCCATGGACATCACACGGATCTACACCGGCGACGACGGGCAGTCGCACTTCGAGGACCTGACGGTCGACATGGTCGACAAGCAGATGCTGGGCCTCATCTCCGAGCCGTGGCAGGCCACCGCAGTCCAGTTCCGGGAGGTCGGCGGCGACTACCACATCGACTTCCACAACGCTCCGAGACGGCAGCTCGTGGTCAACCTGACCGGCTCGGTCGAGATCGAGACCGGCTCCGGCGACACCCGCCTGCTCGGCCCCGGCTCGATCCTGCTGGCCGAGGACCTCGACGGGCAGGGTCACATCAGCCGCAACGTCGACGGCGAGCGCCGGACCTGCCTGTTCATCCACCTCTGATCGCTTGCATGAGCCCGGAACGGCCCGACGGCGGCCCGGGCACCACCGGTCAGTCCGCTGCGGTCTCGTCGAGGTGGTCGAGGAGCTCGGCCGCAGCCGACTCCACCTCCGCATGGCCGAACTGGGCCGCCCGGCCCTTCGCCGCGATCAGGGCGCTGCGATGGACCCGGCGGAAATCGCCGTACGGGAAGCCGTACCGCTCCTTCGTCTCCTTGGATGCGTCAGGGTCGATCGCGAGATGCCACTCGCCGAACTGCTCCCAGTCGTGGCGATCGATGTCGGCGTTCTCGTCCTCTGCGTCCGGTTGCTCGTCGGTCCACGACGACTCCAGCACGTACTGGTTTGCGTCGATCAGCGACCGGGCCTTGGCCATGCCGGCGTCGTTCACTCGATAGTCGGTCATCGTCGCACCTCCATCGCCTCGGTCCTACCCGTCGGGGGTGCCGGCAAAACCGCTCAGCTTCCGCCTTGGTCGGAGCACGACGGCGGAAGGTCGAGGCCGCCGAGCCGTCCGTCGATGAGGGCATGGAGCGCCGGGTCGGCCGCCGCCAGCTCCGACTCGGTGTCGATCGGCCCGTGGATCCCGTCCGCCGGGTCGGCCGTGAGGTTCCGACCGAAGAACGACTGCACCCCCTCGGCCCAGTACTCGTACGGGTTCTCGGCGGCGTAGGTGTCGGCCCAGGTTCCGTCGTCCACCGCACGCCCGTAGGCCTCGGACAGGGCCGTCACGAACAGTGGATCGATCACCGAGAAGCCCTGCTCGTCGATCACGTGGGCGAACTCGTGGAGCAGGATGTCCTCCCCGAGGTAGCGGTCGGACGGGAGGCACAGCAGGTTCTCCTCGCCGACCGACACCAGCGGTCGCTCTGCGGTGGCCCCCAGCCCACGGGCCCGGTTGTCCCAGTCCGTGTCGGGGAAGACCTCGTAGAGATCGCGGTACTCGGGCATGTCGGTCAACCGCTGGTCGGCCCCGATCACGCCGAGCCGGATCCCGGAGCTGGCGATCGCCTCGGCCAGATCGGGGTCGGTGGCGAAGATCGCGGCAACGGTGTCACCGGCCATCAGGACCGCAGCGCCTGCCACCACCTCGTTCGCCACCACCCAGAACCCGTCGACGCGACAGCCCTTGGTGTAGAACGGGTCGAGCCCCGCCGCTTCCGGCACCCGCTGCATGACGCATGGGCGCTCGGCGGGCCCGGGCTCGGTCTGCCCGGTGCTCTGGCCGGTGCTCTGGCCGGTGCTCGGGCCGGCGGTCGAGCTGGTGGCGCCGGTCGCCCTGGACGCGCCGCCCGAGCTGGTGGCGCCGGTCGCCCTGGACGCGCCACCCGAGCTGGACGTCGAGCTGGACGTCGAGGTGGATGTCGAGCTGGTGGCGCCGATCTGCCCGGCGCCCGAGCTGGTGGCGCCGGTCTCGACGCCACCCCCGCAGGCGGCGGCCAGGATCGAGATCGACGCGAGCGCCACCAGCGGTCGGCCGGTCACGTCAGGGTCTCGTAGACGAACGCCCGGCCGAGCATCTCCCGCCGGTCCCGGTCGACGACCTCGATCTCTCGGCGCCGGTAGCCGGGGCCCTCGAAGCGGTCCAGCCGGTCCCAGTGGTGAGCCAGCTCGTCGGAGACGAGAACGTGGACCTCGACCGCCGGCCCGGCCGGGTCCGGCCGGAAGGCGGGGAAGCCGGTCATCCCGCTCCAGGTGGTCTCGTACCGGTGGCCGAAGACGAGCCCGGGGACCCACCGACCCGCGATGTCGGCCACCACGCCATGGTTGGATCGGCCGGGAGCCAGGGTGCCGTACACCGCGAGTGCCCGCTCCGGGGCGAAGGCGGGGATGTTGGTGTGCGCGCCAGCGCTGGTTTCGGCCCCGGCGGGCTCGGGCTCGGACTCGGTCAAGACAGCGCGAAGCCGTGGTAGCGGTTGGCCACCACCTCGTCGGCCTTCTCCCGATAGGTCGGCAGCCCGGCCGCATACAGCAGGAACCGCCGCTGCTCGTGGCCCTCGATGTTGGTGTTGACGCCGGTGAACCACGAATTGACCTTCGTGAACAACATGCGCTCGCCGCTCGTCACCACGTGCTCGCCCCAGTCGTCCATCGCCTGCTCGGTCGGCTCGGCTCTCGTTAGCCCATTCTCCCGCAGGTGACCCAGGAGATCCGTCACCCAATCGACGTTCTGCTCGATGCAGCGCGGCATGTTGCAGAACGTGGCGGCGTTGTTCGGCCCGACGAGGGTGAACAGGTTCGGGAAGCCGGCGATCTGGAGCCCGAGGTAGGTCCGTGGGCCGTCGGCCCACACGTTGCGCAGCTCGACGCCGTCCACCCCCCGGATGTCGATCCGCTCGAACGCGCCGGTCACCGCATCGAAGCCGGTGGCATAGATGATGAGGTCGAACGGTCGCTCGCCGTCGCTGGTGCGGATGCCGGTCTCGGTGACCGCCTCGATCGGGGTCTCCCGCAGGTCGACGAGCTCGACGTTGTCCTGGTTGTAGACCTCGTAGTAGTTGGTCTCCATCGGCACCCGCCGCGTCCCGAAACCGTGGTTGGTGGGGATCAGCTTCTCGGCGATGGCCTGGTCGTGCACCCGTTCACGGATCTTGCTCGCCGCGAACTCGGACATGAGGGCGTTGGCCTCTTCGTTCACCAGCACGTCCCGGAAGTTGGCCATCCAGATGCCGAATCCGGGCTCGGCCCACAGCTTCTCCCACAGGGCCCACCGGTCCTCGTGGGAGACCTCGAGGGCCTTGCGCCGATCCGGCACGTGCTCGAACCCGGCGAAGGTGCTGTTGCAGGTCTCGAAGATCTCCTCGTAGCGGGTCTTGATGTCGTCCATCTCCGCCCGCTCGATTGGTCCGTTGTGGAGGGGGGCGCACCAGTTCGGCGTCCGCTGGAAGATCGTGAGGTGACCGGCGGTCTTGGCGACCTCGGGGATCAGCTGGACGGCGGTGGCCCCCGTGCCGATCACGGCGATGCGCCTACCGGTGAAGTCCACCTCCTCCTTCGGCCAGTGCGAGGTGTGGAACGACGGGCCCCGGAAGTCGTCGATGCCGTCGATCTTCGGTAGCACCGGTACCGACAGCGCACCGATGGCGGTGATGAGGAACGTCGCCCGCACCCGGAAGCCGTCCTCGGTCTCGACGTTCCAGCAGTTCTGCTCCTCGTCGTAGGCGGCGGCGGTGACCCGGCTGTCGAACCGCATGTCCCGCCGCAGGTCGAACTTGTCGGCCACGAACTCCAGGTAGCGGAGGTTCTCCGGCTGGGGGGAGAACCGCTCCTTCCAGTCCCACTCGGCCAGCAGCTCGGAGGACCAGGAGTACCCGTAGGTGTAGCTCTCCGAGTCGAACCGGGCCCCCGGGTAGCGGTTCCAGTACCACGTGCCGCCGACCCCGGTTCCGGCCTCGAGCACCAGGGCGGTCATGCCGAGCTCCCGCAACCGGTGGAGCTGGTACATGCCGGAGACACCGGCCCCGATGATCACGGCATCGTAGGAGTTGCACGCCTCGTCGATCGCTTCGTCTTCGGACGCCATGGCGCGATCGTATTGCACCGACCTCGATGGGCGCCCATCGGACCTCGGTGGCCCGGCGCTGCCGGGGGCAGAGGCTGGCGAGGGTGTCGGCCGGGGAGCCCGGATCCGGTCCGGCCTGTCAGGTCGGTTCGTCCGACTCCCGTCGGTGCAGCTCCCGCAGCTCGGCCAGATCGTGCGGATCGAAGTCGTCCGGGGTCGCCTCGGCCAGCTTGAGCCTGGTCGCTGCCGTGACGGTGGCGGTCCTCGTCCCCTGCTCCAGGAACGCCCGCTCACCGATGACGCTGCCGGGCCCGCACTCGGCGACGATCCGACCGTCGACCTCGATCTCAACGAGCCCGTCGAGGATGAGCGCCAGCGACCGGGCCGGCTGGCCCTGGGTCATGACGACCTCTCCTGCGGCGAAGTTCCGTAGCCTCGGGGAGCGGCCGTCCTGCATGATCGTGGTGGACAACGCCCGTTCCAGCGAGCTCTCGGTCTGAACGGACACGACCACCCGGTCGGTATGCCCCCACGGGGTGTCGCGATCGTGGAGCCTGGCGGTCCAATCGGCGAAGTCGATCGTGGCCGACTTGGACTCGAGACGGCCGTCCGGCCCGTAGAACCAGTGGCGGGGAAAGGCGCTGGCCCCTCTCACCTCGTGCGAGGTCGAGCCGTCACCGCCGATCGTGACCGCCAACGTCGTCCAGGCGGTCGGTGATCGCAATCGGAGCCTGGCCGTGCCTCCGGTGAGGCGGGGGAACGGGGCACCGGTCCGACCCCCGGCGCTCTGGACGTACGTGATCGACCGCTCGTCGGACTCCGTGGCTCGGATCTCGGGGAACGGGACGGCCGGCACCCGCACCTTGAAGGCCCGGAGATCGATCTCCGTCGTCGCCACGAGACCGCCCCCGCTGGAGCCGCTGGCCACGATCCGCCCGTCCTCGATCTCGGCCCAGGCGCTCAGGCGGTTGGCGAACCGGCACCGGCTGGCTGCGACGAAGGCCTCGATGTCGTCGATCTCGTCCGGTGGTGGACGATCGTAGTGGCCGATGCCGGCGTCCATCGGCAGCCGCATCAGACCGGCCATCGCTTCGGACGGGATCCAGCTGATCGAGACGAAGCTGGTGGTCACGGTGGTTCCCATCGTCGTCACCTACCCATTTTCCGACGGGGTCCGTACCGGCGGGTCGGTTGCGGGATCAATGGACCATCTTTCCGCCGCGACCGTCGACGTCTTCGTCCGGTGGCACGTCCTGCTGTCCGTCCTGAGCGGCGGTCGTCGGGCTGAAGGACCACGCCGCCCCGGTCGGTGTCGCCAGCAGCATGGTTTGGCTCGCCGCGATCGTCGCGACCGCCCGGCTGGCCGTCCCGCTCACCAAGCTCACCGTCAGCGGATCCGGGCCGGTGTTGGTCAACTCCACCACTGCCATGTCCAGTGCGTCAGTCATGTCATTGCCTTTCGCTTGTATATCTCCATGTGGGGGATCTCGCCGTCGATCCGAGCCTTCGGACGCTGTGTGACGTGACGCCATCCGTCTCGATCTGTCCAGATCACGAGCTGGCGTTGCACCGCGGCCAGGAGCTCCATCAGCGACAGCGAGTCACCCGATTCGTCCATCTTCTTGAGGATGGCGTGGGTGAAGAACCCGTGGCCCACCCTGGCTCTGGGACGACCGGTGGATTGGTACGGCACGAGCATGGGATGCTCCCAGGCCGTCTCGTCGTTGCTGGTGGCGCTGACGATGTAGAGCGTGCGGTCCCTGATGGCCTGGAGCTGCTTGGCCATCTCGGCCGGGTTCGATCGCTCGTACACCCCGGACAGCGCAGCCCCGGAGCGGCAGGCGTCGAGCAGGATGATGACCTCGGTCGGCAGCGCCGACAGCGTCCGGCCCACCTCGTCGATCGTGACCGCCGTCTCCTCCACCCGGCCCTCATCGAAATCGTGCGGTATCAGGTAGAAGGTGTCCCGAGCTGCGCCCTCGCCTCGCCGGGTTATGCCGTGCCCGGCGAAGAAGAACAGGGCGACGTCCCGAGCGACCACGTTGTCACGACGCTTCTGCGCCGTCCGCTCGTCGACGGCCTGCTTCAGCTCTGCCAGCGCCGACCGGATCCCCGCTCCGGTTGCCAGCCCGTCGGTGATGACCCGCCGCCAGACCCCGTCGAAGGCCAGGCTCCTCCCCGTGGAGAACCGGCTGGCCACTTCGAGGGCGTCGTCCGATGCGTACTGGAGATCGACCAGCGCGCCGCCGTCGCGGGCGAGATCGGACACGCCGATGGTCAGCAGGAACAGCTTGGGTTGCGCCTCGGTGGGACGGGAGCGCGGTGTTGCGGGACCGGACGGCTCCTGCGTCGCGCCGTTTCCGCCCGTTGCCGCGGTGGTCTCGGCGGGGTCCCCGCCTCGTCCGACCGGTCCACCCTCCTGGTCCGGCAACGGCGGCGGTACGTCCTCGTCGTCCATCGTCAGCGGCACGACGGTCGGCGCCGGCGGCGGAGGTTCGGCGACCCTGCGTCGGTCGGCCGGCCGCTCCTGGTCGGCGACCGCTCGTTGGCCATCGACGACGGGGATCCGGAGGTCCTGGCCGGGATAGACGCGGTCGGGGTTGTCCAGGACGTCCCGATTGGCCTCGAAGATCAGCATGTAGTGGGCGGCGTCGCCGTAGTGCGTGCGGGCGATGGAACGCAGCGTCTCGCCCCTGGCGACGCGGTGCCGAGCGACTTCGGGCTCGTCTCCGGAATCGGTATTCGACGGCCCGGGGCCGAGCACCACCCTGGCGGTGAGCAGCTCCCTCGTCCGCTGCGGGTCCGTGGCGGTCAGGCGGAGGTCGTTGACGCCGTCGACGAGCGGCAGGTCGAGCGACAGTCGCAGGGCCGACCCCTCCGTGGCGGTGCCCCGCCAGAGCTCGATCCCGTTCCGCGCCGCGGCGACGGTGAGCTCGCCCCGGCTCTCGGCATCGAGGCCGAGCACCAGGCTCGCGCTGGTGAGCGCGGCCTCGCCGGTCGGTTGCCCACCGTCGCCGTCCGCGCTCGGAGTCGCGTCGGGCAGGAGGTCGGGCTCGGGCTCCGGCTCGGCATCATCGTCCACCTCCAGGTCCCGGACCGGTCCCCGGACGACGTCCATGTCCGGTGCGAGGTCGGGTGCCGGCGCGGAGTCCACGTCCGGTTCTGGTACGACGTCCACGTCCGGCGCGGAGTCCACGTCCGGTGCGACGTCCATGTCCGGTGCGAGGTCGGGTGCCGGTGCGGAGTCCACGTCCGGTGCGACGTCTTCGGGTGCGACGTCCGGTGCGACGTCCACCGGTCCGAGGTCGGGCAGCGGCCTCGCACCGGGTGACCCGTCGTCCTCGGTCTCTCGGTCGTCGTCGGGGGCGATGATGATCTTGGCCCCCCGAGCATCGTCGTCCTCGATCACCTCGTCGACCACCGTCACCGGTGGCCAGTCGATCGGGACCTCGACCGGCATCGCCTTGGCCTCGTCGTTGGTGGCCTGGATCGAGAACCGGTTGGGGCCCGACCTGAGCCAGACGCGCTCCTCGTACCGGTCGACCTGGCCCGGCAACGGCGTCGCCTCGCAGTACGGGATGCCGTCGTGGACGATCGACACCCGGGTGGTCGGGGGCCCGCCGATGTCGAGGACCCGGAACCGGAGGATCGCCTCGCTCTCGCCCTCCTCGATCGACGACAGCTCGACGACCGGTGGGAGGACCGACTCGAGCTCGGTCGGCACGATGTTCAGGGCGGCCAGCGCTCGCTCCTCGTCGCCCTCCTCGAGGATTCGCTTGATGAGCGCCGGCCGATAGCGGTGATCGAAGAACCGGTCGCTGCTGAAGGTGAGCGCCGCCTCGCCGTCTTCCCGGTTCAGGGTGAAGATCAGGTGGCGGTCACCGAGCGGGCTGGCGGCGTAGAACCCGGACGGGCTCCAGATCGCCCACTCGTTGACGGCGGTGACGAACAGGCTGAGAGCCGGTGACGCCCGACTGTCGTCGGGGTCTCCGGGGCCCTCCTCGAGATCGGGGAGGTACCAGAGCCGCAGGAGCTGGTCCCGGCCACCGGTGACGAGCCAACGGCCGTCGGTCGCCAGGTCCAGTGTCGGGACGTCGGCCGGTAGCAGGGTTCGGGCGGTGAGCGATCCGTCGTCCGCCACCCGGAGGAGTCGTACGACGCCCGACTCCTCCGCCACCGCCACCCGGCCGTCGTCCAGGAAGCCGAACGCCGTCGGCTTCGTCGTGGCGAGTCGACCGTGTCCGGTCAGCGGGTGCCCTTCCGGTTCGAGCACCAGGTTGCCGTCGGCCGCGCCGATCGCCAGGCGACGGCCGTCCATCTGGTGGACGGCCCGGCGGAATCCCCCGAAATCGATCAGCGCGCCGGCCACCGCGTTCGGCAGCAGCTCGAGCGATGCGAGGTCGAACCGCCGGCACAGCGTGGCCGTCTCCGGGCCGTCGCCGGGCGGCCCGTGCTCGATGTGGTCGGGGTCGGCCGGGTCGGGATGACCGAACGCCACCACGGTGCGCCCTCGCTCGACGGACTCGATTCCGACGGCGTCGATGGCCTGCCCCGCACCGTCGACGACGACGTCATCGGGCCCGCCCCGGTTCGTGGTGGCCGACCAGCGGTGGACCGAGAGCCTGCTCCCTCCTGCGGCGATCACGGTGTGGTCATCGAGGAACCCGACGGCCGCGGCATCGGCGTCGTAGCGGCGCCTGCCGATGATGGCCAGCTCGGCGTCGAGATCGTGGACCGTCACCTCGGACCGTCGTCCGGCCCTCGACCCGACGACCAGTCGGCTGCCGTCCGGCGAGAACGCCAGACCGGCTGGCGCGCCGCCCCCGGCCCCGGGGACCGACCGCCCACCACCGCCGTCCAGGTCGAACAGCACCAGGTCCCCCTGCCGCCCGGCGACTGCGACCCCTCGGGGACCGGCCGCGATCCGGTCCGGCCTGGGCACGACCGGGCCTCGAGGCAACCTGTCCCGGCCCGGGGTGGGGGCCCGGCGGCGCTCGACGAGGGCACCATCGGCGAGATCGAAGATCTGGGGTCGGACCGAGCTGAGCGATGCGACGAAGATCCGTGTCGTCGCCTCGTCCTGCGCAACGGCTGCGATCGCAGAGGGGGCGGCCATCGGCTCGGCCGCGATCGAGTTGGTGGGCAGCGGCTCGACCGCCGGGGCGCCGTCGGTCAGGAACGATGCTGCCGGCAGGACGGCGAGCTGGTCCCGATCGGCCGTGATCAGGTGCCGGCCGGTCGGGTCGAACGCCATGGCCCGGACCATCGACGAGCACCGGAACGTGCGACGGATCCTGCCGCTCTCGGTGTCGAACGCCCAGACGAGGCAGCTGGGCCGACCGTCACTCGTCGACTCGCGACGAGCCGCCACCACCAGGACCGAGCCGTCGGGGTGGAGCGCGGTGGTCAGGATGTCGCCGTCGCGTCCCGGCCCGGCATGACCGAGCATGGTCAGCCGAGCCGACCCGCCGATCCGGTCCCAGCGCTTGATCCGGTTGTCACCACCGACGGTGCAGAAGAACGAGCCCCCCACTGCCACCAACACGTCCTCGATCGTCGAAGCGTGCGTGCCGGTATCGACTTCGAGCCTCAGGTGATCGGTTCGGCCCTCGCTGCGACCGGCCATCACTTCGGGAGGGGGATGACGGGGAGGGCCACGACGCCGAGCTCGGTCAGGATCGCCTGAGCGTCGGCCATCGTTCGCTTGGCCGTCCGGCCCCGCCCGAGGAAGCCCTCCGCTTCGCTCCGACCGACGAGGGCGAGAGCGTGACCGAACAGGAACCGGCCCTCGGTCTCGGTCACCGCGCACTCGAGGTGCTCGAGCGCCGCAGCCGGCTCGCCCCGCTGCAGGAGGGCGTAGCCGAGCAAGGTGCCCGCTCGACCGAGCAGCCGGGGCACCACCTCGTCCATCGGTTCGAGCTCGGTCGCCCGGTCGAGCACCTCCTGGGAGCGCCCGTCGGCCAGATCGGCCGCCATCCAGAGGAGGTCGACCTCGTGCAGGCCGGATCGGATCCCGGCGTCCCGATACCACCGGCCGGCCGCCTCCAGCCACGGTCGTCCGTCGGCCGGCCGGCCGGCATGGACCTCGAGCCGGCCGAGCTCTCGCTTCACCCAAGCCTCGATGAGGCCGCTTCCGTGGAAGGTGGCGTCCCGGCGCAGCTCGTCGAGCACCGGCCGAGCCTCGTCCCAGCGCCCCTGATCCACCAGCAACGCAGCCGGATTGATCGCCACGGAGGTCCGGCGGTACCCGTCGCCGATCCGGTCGGCGACCTCGATTGCGAGCTCGTAGTGGTGGAGGGCCCCCGCCCAGTCACCGGCGTCCTGGAGATCGAGGCCGATGTTGTTGTGACCGGCGATGAGGATGCGGTCGTCCCCGGCCGCCGTCGCAGCCTCGATCAGGTCGTCGCCGGCGCTCGACAGCGTCGGCTCGGACCGGTCCGCCAGAACCGCCTGGCGGATCAAGAGCGCCGCCGGCAGGGGGGTCACGGTCCCGGCCTCCTCGGCGTCCCGGATGGCTGCGTCGGCCGCCGCCAGCGCACCGTCGAGCTCGTCCCGCCGGTAGCGGACCGAGGCCAGCGCGCCCCCCAGCCAGGACCGGGCTTCGGCCCCCTCCGACCCTGCCGGGCACTCGGCGAGCTCCCGCTCCAGCAGGGTGGCCTGCTCGCCGTAGGACCCGTCGACCTCGGCTCTGGTGCTGGCTACCCGGACGAGCAGGCGAACCCGGGCGATCGGATCGTCCAGTCGCTCCAGCGCTCGGTCCCCGGCCGCCAGGGCCCCTGCGTAGTCCTTCAGGGCCACCTCGACATCGAACAGCTCGGTCAGCGCTTCGGTGATCGCTGCCGGCGCCACCATCTCCGCCCCGGCTCGCTCCCCGGCCTCCAACGCTTGACGGAGGTACCGGCCGGCCTCCTCCATCACGCCCAATCGCAGCGCTCGCTCGGCCGACCGCCGGCTGTAGGCCCAGGCCGACTCGTCGTTCCCGGCCCGATCGTGGTGCCAGGCCAGCTCGGCGATGTCGGCTCCCCGGCGCTCCAGCGCCTCGGCCACCAGGCCGTGCAGCTCTCGCCGACGGCGGGCCGACAGGCCTGCGTAGGCGATCTCGTGGACGACGTCGGACCGGAACGAGTACCAGCCGTCCCCGTCGTCGACGATGAGACCGTCGACGCGCTGCACCAGGTCGACCGGGTCTCCTATCGGGATCCGATCCCCGGCCGCTTCGAGCACCTCTCCCAAGAGGTCGGCTTCGAAACGCCGTCCCAGAACGGCCGTGGTCCGCAGCAGTACCCGGGCACCGTGACCGAGGCGATCGATCCGGGCGGTCACGAGGCCCTCTATCGAGCGAAGCTCGTCGTTGTCGGCTCCGGTGCCGGCCGAGCGCGCCAGCTCGATGGCGAACAACGGGTTCCCGCCGGCTCGCTGCGCGACCGCCAGCTGACGGCTGTGGGGCAGGTCGGCGATGGAGGCGACGAGCTGGCAGATCTCGTCGAGGCCGAGGGGACCGAGCTCCAGCCGCCGCCGGCTGACGTCCTCGGCGCCCTCGGCCTGGTCGTCATCGCCGAACAGCCCGGTGCCGGGACGGGTCGACGTGATCATCAGCCACGGGCACTGCCCGCAGAGCCGTGCCATCGCTCGGCAGAGCTCGATCGAGGCTGGGTCGAGCCAGTGGGCATCCTCGACGGCCGGTACGGTGGCGACGCTCAGCGCGGACTGGAGCAACGACACGATCGACCGGTTGGTTCGCAGCTGGCGAAACTCGGGCCAGATCGACTCGGTCTCGGTGTTGTCCGCCATCTCCAGTCCGAAGGCCGGCGCGATCAACGGCAGCCACTGCGTCATCTCCGGAGCCGTCCTCTCGACCCACGCTGCCAGGGCTTCGAGCCCCCGATCGCCGTCGCTGTCGCCGGGTTCGCTGGTACCGCTGACGCCGTCGGCACCGCTGGTGATCTCGCCGTCGATGCCGGCGACCGCCCGGAGGAACGGCTGCACGGCGGCGTACGGCCGGCCACTCGCGAGGCGCCCGGACAGACGGAACCTCAGCACTCCGCTCGGGAGCCCGTCGACGAAGTGCTCGATGAGTCGTGACGCCCCGAGTCCGGCCTCCCCGACGATCTCGATCAGCGATCCCCGCCCCCGCCGGGTCTCGTCGAGGGCCGCTCGGAGCTCGGCCATTTCCGATTCCCGGCCGACGAGGTCGGGCTCGACGGTCCTCGGTCGGAGCTCGGCCGCCGGTCCTTCGAGACGATGCACGATGACCGGGGCCAACCGACCCTTGACCAGGACCGGGCTCAGCTCGGTCGAGGGATAGCGGGACCGGGCGTTCTCCAGCACCGGGAGTGACACGGCCACGGTCCGAGGCTCGGCCTTTCCCAGCAGCCGGGCCGCCAGGTTGGTGGGATCACCCATGACGGTGAACGTCCGGCACCGGGGGGAGCCCAGGAAGCCGGCGTACACCAGGCCACAGTTGACGCCAGCCCGCATCGGTGGCGCCACCGGATCGAGCACGAGATCGGCCAGCGTCGCCAGCACGGCGTCCTCGTCACGGCCTCCGGCGGTGGGGGCTCCGGCCGCCAGCAGGAGCTTCACGCCTTCTCTGGCGACATCGGTGCCCAGCATCGTCGCCCCGTGGCGCCGACACAGCGAATCGGCCCGCTCGACGACTCCCCTGACGATCCGAGCATCCAGGTCCCTCGTCGGCAGGTGGACGAAGGCCACCGTCACGCTGCGGATCTCGCCCGCGGTGCCCGCGAAGGCGTCGACCGCTGACGCCAGGTCCTCGCCGAGCGCCAGCACCCAGTCCACCGCATCGGGGTCGTCGTCTCCCGAGCCCGCGTGATCGACGGGACTGGCCGGCCGGGGCAGCTCGGCCGGGTCGAGATCGACCAGGGCCACGACGTCCGGGTCGGCGTCGTCGAGCCACGATGCGGGGAGGCCGGTCGCCGTCTCGGTCGACACGAGGACCTCGCCCGGCTCGGCCTCCGACTCCAGGCGAAGGCACTCGTCGACCACCGGTCCGTGGACGACGAGCTCCCGCCGGCCCGACCCGGCGAGGATGAGTCCGACCGGCCCCGACGCCACGCCGACGGTCATCGACAGCTTCGTCTCGATCTCGGCGTCGACCGCTTCGAGGCGCCGCTGGATCGTTGCAGCCGCCATCGCGCCCTGGCGCCGGTGGTCCGGTCCGTCGAACAAGGCGAAGATCGCGTCGCCGCCGAACTTGAGCACATCGCCGCCCCGGTCCATGATCTCGTCGATCATCGGCTCGAAGCAGCGATTGATGGTGGTGTTCAACGCCTCGGCGGCGTGGCGGGGACCACGTTCGGCCGACCGCTCGGCCAACCTGGTGAATCCCGAGATGTCGGCGGAGAGCACGGTGCCGTCCACCGTCCGGTGCCACGGCTCGGTCGGGCGGCGCAACCACCGGCGGACGACGACGGGCTGCAGGCTGGCCAGCGCCTGGGTCGTCCTGGCCGGTCGGTCCGCCGGCCGGCGGTCCGTGTTCAGCACCGGTCCGGCGGCCGGGGTCGGCCGTCCGAGGGCGGCCTCACTCGTCGCCGACCGATGGAGAGCGGACCCAACCCGTGCTTCACGTTTGTTCTCCCAGCACCCGCCAGTACCGCTAACAGTAGTCCACGGTGATTCGGGGGTCGACGGGTCGCACTAGGCTCGGGGCATGCGAGTCGGAGCGTTCCTGTTCGGTGGAGTCGAGATGGACGACGCTGGGGCGGGGCCGCCGGCCCCCACCGACCGGCGCTTCAGCAACGAGGCGATGTGGCGAGCCTCCGAGCAGATGCTGGAGATGGGTGTGCTGTGCGACACCCTCGGGTACGACAGCTACTGGCTCACCGAGCACCACTTCCAGTACGAGGGCTACGAGGTGGTGCCGAACGGGCTTCTGTTCGGCGCCATCCTGGCCGAGCGGACAGAGAAGATCCGGATCGGCACGATGTTCAACATCGTCGGCCAGTGGCACCCGCTCAAGCTGGCCGAGGACTTCGCCACCGTGCACAACATCTCCGGCGGCCGAGCCATCCTCGGTGTCGGCCGGGGCACGGTGCCCCGGGAGGCCCAGGCCCTCGGCACCGACATCGGCAGCTTCGACAACCCGGACAAGGCGGAGGCCGATGCGCTCAACCGCAAGCAGTTCGACGAGGCCATGGACGTCATCCAGCTCGCCCTCTCCGAGGAGACCTTCAGCTTCTCCGGCGACGTGTACGAGTTCCCCCCGCCCGGCATCCCCGACCGCGGCGGGTTCGTCGAGACGCTGACCCTGGTGCCCCGGCCGCTCCATCCGTTCGAGACCTGGCAGGCCATCACCTCCCCTCCCACCCTCGACTACGTGCCCCGCAAGGGCTGGGGTGGCGTGTTCTGGCTGAAGCACCACCGGTTCGCCAAGCAGTTCTGGGACACCTACGCCGCCAACTACACCGCAGCCCACGCCGAAGAGCTGGCGGTGGGAGAGAAGCGACTGCTCGTGGTCAATCCCTGGATCGCCGACAGCAAGGAGCAGGCGATGGCCGAGGTCCGCGACGGCCACGACGAGTTCTGGAAGTTCCTCGGACCCTACGGTTGGAGCCGGGGCTACATGGGACCGGACGGCAGGCCGTCGCCCCCGGGGCTGATCCCCACCCTGGAGCAGTCGATCGAGAACAAGACGTGGCTGGTCGGCACCGCCGATGACATCGTCGAGGAGCTGGCGTTCTACGACGAGGCCCTCGGCGGGCTCGAGAACCTGGTCATCTTCCCCAACATGCCGGGCGACTCGTACGCCCGAACGGCCGAGCAGCTCACCCGGTTCGCCGAGGAAGTCCTGCCGAAGCTGACCTGAGCGTGCTGCTGGCCAACGCCACGCTGGACGACGGCTCGATCGTCGACGTCATGGTCGACGGGCCGCGCATCGCCTCGGTCGAGCCGGCCGGATCCGGTCGGTACCCGCCGGGCCACGACGTGCACGACCTGGCGGGCCGACTGCTGCTGCCGGCCCCGGCCGAGGCGCACACCCACCTCGACAAGGCGCTGACCGTCGACCGGGTCCCCAACCCGGCCGGTGACCTGGCCGGGGCGATCGAGGCCTGGTCGGCCCATCGCCCGACGATCACGACGGCCGACTACGTGGCAAGGGCGACCACAGCGGCCGAGCTCCTGTCGGCCAACGGCTGCACCGCCATCCGGACCCACGTCGACCTCGGGCCCGACGTCGGCACCACCGGTCTCGAAGCGATGCTCGAGGTGAAGGCCAGCCTGGCCGGCCGGCTGGAGCTGCAGGTCGTCGGGCTGGTCAACGGGGTCACCGGCCCCGGCGGCGATCGGCAGCTGGCGCTGCTGCGGGCCGCCCTCGATCTCGGTCTCGACGTCGTCGGCGGCGTCCCCCACGTGGAGGCGGAACCCGCCGCCGCGATCGATCATGTTCTCGACCTGGCCGGCACGTACGGGCGACCGCTCGACCTCCACGCCGACGAGAACCTCGACCCCAGCTCGATCGACCTGGAGGTGCTGGCCGACCGGGTCATCGCAACCGGGTTCGAGCCGCCGGTGGTGGCCAGCCACTGCGTCGCCCTCGGCATGATGGACGAGCGCCGGCAGGCCCACCTGGCCGAGCGGTCCGCCGAGGCCGGGATCTCGGTGGTGACCCTCCCCCTGACCAACCTGTACCTCCAGGCCCGCCATCATCCGGTTGCGCCGCCGAGAGGCCTCACCGCGGTCGACGCCCTCGACAGGGCCGGCGTCACCGTCGCGGCCGGGGCCGACAACATCCGCGATCCGTTCTGCCCGGTCGGTCGGGCCGATCCGTTGGAGACCGCGGCGCTGCTGGTCACCGCCGCCCACCGCACCATCGACCAGGCCTACCGATCGGTGTCGGCCGCGGCGAGGGCGACCCTCGGGCTGGAGCCGGTCGAGATCGGGCCCGGCCGGCCGGCCGAGCTGATGGCGCTGGTCGCCGCCGACATCGCCGAGGCGGTCGCCGCCGCCCCGCCCGGGCGGCTGGTCATCCATCGGGGCCGGATCGTCAGCGGCACCTGACCCCGGTCGGGGGCCTGACCAGGTCGGTCCGGACCGCCGGTCCGCCGGCCCGCCGGCCACCCGCCTGGTCACCCGACGAAGGCGACGCCCTCCCGAAGCAGTGCCCGCCACCGGTCCTCGTCGACCTCGGTGACCGCCAGCCACTCCGAGAACACCTTGCCGGCAGGGGCGAACGGCTCCCCCCGCCCGGCGTCGATCAGCTCGGTCACCCGCTCGGCCGGCAACTTCACCACCAGGCCCTCCCCCTCCCGGTCGAGCCCTGCGTGAACATTGTGTCAACTTCGAGCTGACGAATCCATCGGTCCGCCCGGTCACAGTAGGCTCTCGCAATGGTCGATTGTGGGGCCCACGGAGCGGCGCGGATCAGGTCGCGGATCAGGTGATGACCCGGAGAGGGCCGTAGTGGAGGCACTGAGCTTCGAGCGGGTCGGCAAGATCTTCCCCGACGGCACCGAAGCGCTCCGGGACGTGACCTTCGCCGTCGAACCGGGCGAGTTCGTGACCGTCGTCGGCCCCTCCGGGTGCGGCAAGTCCACACTGCTGCGCATCGCCTCCGGCCTCGACGACCAGACCAGCGGGAGCTGCCAGGTCGACCGCTCCAACATCGGCTACGTCTTCCAGGACGCGACACTGCTGCCGTGGCGCTCGGTGAAGCGCAACGTCGAGCTCTTCGCCGAGTTGCACCGGGTCGACTCGGCCGAGCGCGCCAGGTCCGTGGCCGCGGCGATCGAGCTCGTCGGCCTGTCCGGCTTCGAGGACCACTACCCGGCCCAGCTGTCCGGGGGGATGCGGATGCGGGCATCGCTGGCCCGGTCGCTCGTCATGCAGCCTCCGGTCTTCCTGTTCGACGAGCCGTTCGGCGCGCTCGACGAGATCACGCGGGAGCGGTTGAACGAGGAGACGTTGCGCCTCTTCGCCCACGAGGGGTTCGCCGGGCTGTTCATCACCCATTCCATCTCCGAGGCGGTGTTCATGAGCACGAGGGTCCATGTGATGTCGGCCCGCCCCGGCCGGATCGTGGCCAGCTACGACATTCCGTTCGACTACCCCCGGAATCCCGACCTGCGGTTCGAGGTGGCGTTCGCCGAGCTGAGCGGCGAGGTCAGCCACGCGCTGCGAGGAGCCCACCGATGACCGACCGTGATGTCCTCGCCCCCGAGACCGGATCTGCGGCGGTCGTGGCCGAGGCGTCGAGCGCCGTCCACGTCACCGCCACCGCCACCGGGCTGATTCCGGCCTGGCGGAGCCGCCTCGTGCCCCCGATCCTGGTGTTCTTCGGCTTCGTCGGGCTGTGGTACGGCTATGCCCGGTTCGTCCTCGACGAGAACGGCCGCAAGACCGCCCTCGCCTACCCCCACACCGTGCTCACCACGTTCTTCGGCGGGGGCCCGGAGGGCGAGCAGCCGTGGCAGCTGCTGTCCGCGCTGTGGCTCACGTTCGTGGTGGCGCTGGTCGGGCTGCTGATCGCCATCGTCCTCGGCACGCTGTTCGCCGTGCTCATGAGCCAGGCCCAGTGGGTGGAGACGTCGTTCTACCCCTATGCGGTGCTGCTGCAGACCGTGCCGATCCTGGCCCTGGTCCCGCTGATCGGCCTGCTGTTCGGCTTCGGCATGGGGGCCAGGATCCTGGTCTGCGTGATCATCTCGCTCTTCCCGATCATCACCAACACGCTGTTCGGGCTGAAGTCGGCCGACCGGGCCCAGCACGAGCTGTTCACCCTCCATCGTGCCGGCCGGCTGACCAGGCTGATCAAGCTCCAGTTCCCGGCCGCCCTGCCGGCCATCTTCACCGGGTTCCAGATCTCGGCCGGACTGTCGGTGATCGGCGCCATCGTCGGCGGGTTCTTCTTCGGGCGCGGTCCCCGGGATCTGGGGAACCGCATCCTGCTCTACTCCAACCGGCTCCGGCCAGCGGAGATGATCGCTGCGGTGATCCTCTCGGCGCTGCTCGGCGTCGTCTTCTTCCAGTTCTTCGGATGGGCCGGCAATCGGCTCACCCGCTCGTGGTACAAGGGAGAGAGGTAACCATGAACACCGTAGGTACGACCCGATCGTGGTGGCTCCGGCTGCTCGGTTGCCTGTGTGCGCTGGCCCTGGTGGCCGCCGCCTGTGGTGACGACGACGACACGTCCTCGGACGAGCCCGAGAGCACCGAATCGACCGAAGCGGACGCTGGTGGCGACGGCGCCGGCGAGGACGACGGTGCCGCCGACGACGAGTCCACCGACGCCGGTGACGAGGCTGACGACGCCGCCGACGAGGGCGACGGCGACGGCGAGGCGATGGCCGGCAGTCTCTCGGACTGCCCGAACCCGATGGTGTTCCAGACCGACTGGTTCCCCGAGCCGGAGCACGGTGCGCTGTACAACCTGACCGCCGGCGAGGGCAGCATCGATCCGGAGTCCGGCCGGTTCAGCGGACCGCTGGCCGCCGATCCGTCGATCACCGTCGAGATCCGGGCCGGTGGCCCGTTCGTCGGCAACCAGCAGACGGTGGCGCTGATGGCCACGGACGACGACATCTTCATGGGCTACGTCAACACCGACGAGGCCATCGCCAACTACGAGCAGTTCCCCACCACCGCAGTGGTGGCGCCCCTCGACATCAATCCCCAGATCATCATGTGGGATCCCGAGACCTACGACATCTCGTCCTGGGATGACGTCAAGGACACCGGGGCGGTGATCAACCACTTCGCCGGCGCCTCCTACACCGAGTACCTGGTCGGTTCGGGGCTGGTCGACGACGACCAGTTGGACGCCTCGTACGACGGGTCCCCCACCCGGTTCGTCGCCGAAGGCGGTGCGCTGATCCAGCAGGGCTTCGCCACCCAGGAGCCATACAACTACGAGAACGTGTTCGCCGAGTGGGGCAAGCCGGTCGAGTTCCTGCTGATCCACGACTCCGGCTACGAGCTCTACCAGGGTCCGCTGGCCATCCTCGACTCGAAGCTGGACGATGCCGCTCGGTCCTGCCTGGCCGCCTTCGTCCCCGTGTTCCAGCAGTCGATCGTGGATTTCCAGCAGGACCCGAGCGCCACCAACGCCGCCATCCTCCAGGCCGTCATCGATCTCGACTCGTTCTGGCAGCTCAGCGAGGACAGCGTCGCCAACACGGTCGTGGAGATGGGAGCGCTGCAGATCGTCGGGAACGGCCCGGACCAGACGATCGGCAACTTCGACCTCGACCGGGTCAACGAGGTGATCAAGGTCACCGCAGAGCAGGTCCCGTCGATCCCCGTCCCGGACGGGCTCACGGCAGAGGATCTCGTCACGAACGAGTTCATCGACCCGAGCATCGGGTTGTAACAGTTTTGTAGGACCTGTGGGTGGGATCAGGCGACGGAGACCACCGGCATCGGCCGCTCGGCCGGGCCCGGTGGTCTCGCCACGCCTGGTGGCGACATGTTTTTGGGTGCAACCAGAAGCTGGGGGGTGACTGTGTCACAATGGCGCTGTAGTGTGTCTATCTTGTTACGCCCGCTCTTCGAGTGGGGCCGTTTCCAGCCGAACGCCGCCGTATGCAGACTTCAACAGCTCCGTCCGAAGACAGAGGTCAGATCAGAGCGTCGACCAACGGCTCGGCCAAGGCCGAACCGTTGCCGTTGGCCCCGCCGCGAGCGCTCCGATCGCGAGTGCCCCAGGCGCTGCTCGCCGCGCTGCTGATCGTCGGTGGGGGGCTGGGCGGCCTGATCCTGTTCAACCGCTACAACGAGCGGGCCCCGGCGGTGGTGGTCCGCCAACCGGTGGCCCACGGTCAGGTACTGGCCAGGGAGAACCTCGCTGTCACGGACGTGGCGCTCAGCGCCGAGGTCGCCGCCGTCGGGTCGATCTCCGATGCAGTCGGCCGGTTCGCCGCCCACGATCTCCAGCCAGGTGAGCTGCTGACCCCGGGTGACCTGGCCACCGAGGAGCAACTGGTCACGGCCGGGGAGTCGGTCATCGGCCTGCTGCTCGAACCGGGTCAGTACCCCACGAAGCGGCTCGTGGCCGGTGACCGGGTCGACGTCTTCGCTCCCCGGTCCGCCGAGTCCGGGATCCCATCGTCCCCGGCGGGGCCGGTGGCTGCCGACCTCGTGGTCTTCGATGTCGTCGAGTCGTCCAGCGACGGGCGAGCGCTGCTGGTGTCGGTGGTCGTCACCACCGACGAGGCCGCGGCGGTGTTCGACGCCGCCGACCGGACCGGCGTCCGGCTCTCCCTCCGAGGTCGGGACTAGTCGCCGATGACCGTCGTCTCGCTCGTCTCGTGCTCCGGGGCCCCGGGGGTGACCACGTTGGCGGTTGCCACTGCGGCGGCGCTCACCACCACCGAGGTGTCCGAGCCGGTGCTCATCGAGCTCGCATCGAGCGGTGGCGTCGTGGCCAGTCAGTACGATCTCCCCGCCGAGCCGGGTCTGACGTCGCTGGCCATCGATCTCGGCGGTGAGCCGCCGGACATCCTGGCCCACGCCCAGGAGCTGCCCGGTGGCCTGCCGGTGGTGGTGGCCCCACCGTCGGGCTCGAAGACCGGCAAGCTCCTGGATGCCAGGGCCCGGCCCCTGGCCCACTACCTGCGGGCCGCTCCGGCCACCGTGGTGGCCGATTGCGGCCGGATCTCCTCCGCCACCCCGCTGGCCCCCCTGCTCGAGCGGTCGAGCCTGGTGGGGGTCGTCGTCCGGCCGTCGCGGGAGAACTTCCATCTCGCAGCATCGATCGTGGCCGAGCTGGCCGACGCAACAGGGTCGCCGCTCCCCGCCGGATGGGTGCTGGTCGGGCCGAACCCGTGGTCCCACGAGGAGATCGTCGGCCTGTACGGCCTGCCGATCCTCGCCTCGATCGCCGATGACCGCGTGGGGGCCGAGGCGATCGCCGGTCTGCGTCGGCTCCGGCGGCACGCGCCGCTGGCCCGCAGCGCCCAGTCGTTCGCCGATGACATCGCCAAGCACCTGCGGGTGGCGTCAGCCGACGCGCCATTCGACTACCTCGACCCCGCCAGATCGCGGCCGGACGAGCTCGAAGCCGCCGAGCACGAACCGGACGCGTTCGAGGCCGACGAGTACGAACCGGACGCGTTCGAATCCCATGAGCCCGAATCCACAGCGTCCGAAGCCGAGGAGTACGAACCGGACGGGCTCGAATCCCACGAGCTCGAATCCACGGCGTTCGAATCCGACGCGTCGGACGAGGGAGTGCCGGCGCAGTGATCGACACGGCGGTCATTCCCCGCCTCGCCGCCGACGTCGGCGAGGCGCTGGCCAGAACCCGCTTCGAGACCCTGGCCCCGGACGACCGCAAGCAGCTGGCCATCGCCACCTCGACCGCAGTGGCCAAGGAGTACCAGCTGACGCTGCTGAACAGCTCCGGCACGTTGCTGAGCGACGACGTCATGGCCGAGCTCACGTCGGCCCTGTGCGACACGGTGCTCGGCACCGCACAGCTGGGGCCGCTGCTCCGTCAGGGTCACCGCTACAGCGACTTCCACATCAACGGGGCGGAGAAGGTCTTCGCCAAGGAACGGCTCAGCGGACGGATCGTCGCCCTGGCGCCGATCGTCGACAGCGAGGACGAGCTGGTCGACCTGGTGAAGAAGCTGATCCGGGCCTACGCGCCCGGCGAGCCCCGCTTCGATGCCGGCAGCCCGGCCGTGGACATCCAGCTGCCGGACGGCGAGCGCGTCCACGCCATGCGGAACGTGGTCGATCCGCCCGTCGTCCTGGCCATCCGCATCCCCGATTTCTCCCTCGAGAGCATCCGCGATCTCGTGGACAACGACACGATCGACGCCGACATGGCCCGCTTCCTCTACGCCGCGGTGGCGGCCCGGCTGAACGTGATCGTCGCCGGTGGCACGGGCAGCGGCAAGACCACCCTGCTCCGCGTGCTGCTGAACGAGGTCGACCCGATGGAGCGCATCGTCACCATCGAGGACCTCCGTGAGCTGCACCTCGCCCGATTCCCCAAGCGCAATCCGAACGTGTGGTCGGCCGAGGCGGTGAAGCCGAACGTGGACGGGCAGGGCGAGGTCACGGTCAACTACCTGCTCCGGGAGGCACTTCGCCAGGATCCGGACCGGATCGTGGTCGGCGAGGTCAGAGGAGCCGAGGCCCTGGAGATGTTCAAGGCGATGAGCACCGGCAACGAGGGCTCGATGTGCTCGGTTCACGCCCGGTCTGCGGGCAACATCGTCTCGCGGTTGATCCAGTGCATCCCGGACCGCGAGCCGAACCAGGTCTGCATCGAGATCGCCAACAGCGTCGACCTGTTCATCCACCTGATCAGGTCGCCCAGCGGGCCGCGGATCACCTCCGTCCTCGAGGTCGACGACCACCTGCCGGAGGTGGACGGCGTCGTCCACACCACCAAGATCTGGGAGGGCGACGGGATCAGCCACCCTCGGCTGATGGGCCGCCTGTCGAGTCAGCGGGCCGCCATGCTCCACGATCACGGGTGGTGGCCGTGATCGGCCTGGTGGCAGCGCTGTGCGGGTTGGCCGTGGCCGCCGGGCTGTGGCTGATCGTCCAGGCGGCGGCCGGCAACGTCGTGGTCGGGGCCCGACCAGGACGGTCGGGCGAGGGCCGCTCCGGGGGAGCCGGCCGTCGGTCACTCGACTCCCGGGACGGGGCGTTCCTGGCGGTCGCAGCGCTGCTGGGGCTGGCCATCGTGGTCGCCACCCAACTGGTGGTGGCGGCGGTCGCGGCCGGACTGGCCGTCGTGCTGATCCCCCAGATCCTCCAGGCCAAGGCAGACCGGGAGCGGGCCATCGCCAAGATGCGGGCATCGGCCGAGTTCGTCGAGGCGATCCGGGGCTCTCTCGGCGCCGGCAGCGGCCTCGAGGCGGCGATCGTCGAGTCGGCCCAGCGCCCGCCGGAGGCCCTCGACCGGGAACTGACCGCCTTCGTCGACCACGTCCGGCTGCCCGAGGTCACCACCGAAGCGGCGCTGCGACGCCTGGCCGACGATGCTCGGGAGCCGGCGATCGACCTCCTGGTCGGCTCGCTGCTGGCGGCGCTGAAGGGGGCGGCCGGCGACATGGGTCAGCTGTTCGAGCGCATTGCGGACCAGGGCCGATCCTTCGCCGAGACCAGGGCCCTGACCCAGGCCGAGCGGGCCAAGGTCGAGTTCCAGACGAAGGTGCTGTCCCTGCTGGTGGTGGCGGTTGCCATCCTGTCGGTGGTCGTCTCGCCCGACCTGACCTCGGCGTACGACGCAACCGTCGTCGGTCAGATCCGTCTGCTCGTGC
>JAHELU010000039.1:0-19474 GCA_024644005.1 Acidimicrobiales bacterium
CGGGCTCCGGGGTCGGCTCGGGCTCGGGGGTCGGCTCGGGCTCGGGGGTCGGCTCGGGCTCCGGGGTCGGCTCGGGCTCGGGGCCCGGGTCGACCGGCTCCGGGTTGTCGCCGCCGCCGTCGCCGGGATCGGGCAACCCCGACGGATCGAGGAAGTCGTCGATCTCGACCTCGCACGGCTCGTGGTCCAGGTTGAAGCACCACTCGAAGTCGCCGTGGAAGTCTGGCGGGTCGACCGGATCGTCGTCGCAGCCTCCGATCGGCTCCAGGCAGGCCACGATGATCCCCGGACCGACGGGGGGCTCCGGGTCGGGCGGGACGAACTCGAACGAGTCGAGCTGGTCGAATCCGTCGGCGGGTGGGCTCTCGGCCAGCGCCGCCGGCAGGTAGGTGATGAGAATCAGGACGAAGACGAACGCTCCGGCCAGCAGTCGGTGCCGAAGGGCACGGTTGGCCCGTGCCCGGTCGTCGGGGGAGTGGTAGCGCATGTCGGGGGTTCCTTTCTCGTTCCGCCGTCACGTCGAGGCGGGTTCGAGGGTCCTGACCATCGAGCGGACCGTTCCTTACCGGTTGCCGACAAAAAAGATCTCGCGTGGTCCGAGAGGTCGGCCGTCCGGCGTGGTCGGGCGGCGATCGGTGCCCTCGGAGTGGCCAGATCCGGCCGGCTGTGACACTGTGCGGCCATGGAACTGAACGACGCAGTGGCGGTGATCACCGGTGGGAGCCGGGGGATCGGTCGGGCGATGGCCGAGGCCTTCCTGGCGCAGGGGGCCAGAGCGGTGGTGCTGGCCGACCTCGATCCCGATGCGGTGGCTGCGTCGGCAGCGGAGCTGGGTTGTGAGGGGCGAGCCTGTGACGTGACCGACGAGTCCCAGGTGGTGGACCTGGTGGAATCCACCCTCACCGCCCACGGACCGATCGATCTGTTCTGCAGCAACGCCGGGGCCGGCGCCGAGGGGGTCCTGACCGATGCGCCGAACGAGGTCTGGCAACGACAGTGGGAGCTCCACGTCATGGCCCACCTCTATGCGGCCAGGGCCGTGGTCCCGTCGATGATCGCCAACGGCGGTGGCTACCTGCTCAACACCGCGTCGGCCGCCGGGCTGCTGGCGGCCATCGGCTCCGGGCCCTACACGGTAACGAAGGCCGCTGCGGTGAAGCTGGCCGAGTTCCTGGCCATCACCCACGGTGACGAAGGCATCCGGGTGTCGGTCCTCTGCCCCCAAGGCGTCAACACCGCGATGGCCCCCCGGAGCCTCGGCGATGGGCAGACCGACGGGATCATCGAGCCGGATGCGCTGGCCGACGTCGTCGTCGAGGCCATACGTGAGGAGCGGTTCCACATCCTGCCCCATCCCGAGGTGGCCGAGTACCTGCAGCGCAAGGCCGACGATCCGGATCGGTGGCTCCGGGGGATGCGACGGCTGCGGGCCCGCTCGCTCGTGGACTGAGCCGACCCCGAGCCGACCCCGAGCCGACCCCGAGCCGACCCCGAGCCGACTCTGAGCCCGACCCGGTTCCCGCCCCCCGGGGCCGACCGGTCGCCGGTGGCCGATTCCGAAGTGGGCTAGTGTCCTGCTCAGGCGTCCGTCGGGCCTGACCACCACCGACCCCGACGGCTGGCTCGCGGAGGGGGCACCATGTCGCAACCGACCCGTGGTGGAGATCGCGCCGACCGGGAGGACCCACCTGCCGGCAGCCCGGTGAGCACGGACGGAGCCGACGAGTCGGTGGTCGAGCGCATGGCCGAACCGGTGGCTCGCCGGCTGGCCGACGTCCGGGGCTGGTGTCGGAGGCGGCCGGCGATCTGTGCCGTCCTCGGCTTCCTGCTCCTCGTCGGCGGTGGTCTGCTGTTCCTGTCGGCGACCGGCGAGCGCAACCTCTTCCTCGCCGTGCTGATAGCGGTCGTGTCGGCAGGGGTCGGGGCGGTCGGGCTGCTGCTGCTCAACGAGCCGGTCAGCCAGTACCTCCGGCAGCCGCAGAACCGGAACCGGGGTCGATGGCTCGGCTTCGGGGGCCTGGCCGCAGGTCTGGTCGTGGTGTGGCTGGCGATCCTTGTCGCGTCGCCTGCACTGGCCGTCGTCGGCGCGGTGATCGTGCTGCTGGCGCTGCTGGCGATCAACGCCCTGCTGCTCAGCGGGACGGCGCAGACCATGAACCTGTTCCGGCTGGGCGGCCTCGGGCTGCTGGTCATCGCACCGATCCTGATCTGGATCGGCGACGGGGTCGATCTCCTGTCGATCATCGGCGTCGTCGTCTGGATCGTCGGCCTCGTCCTGTTCAAGGTCGGGCTGCCGCCCTGGATCGACGAGGAACCGCAGCGCCGCCGGGTCTCGGTGTCGGTCGCCTCGGTGGTGGCGACCGCCCTCGGTATCGGGCTGCTGTACCTGGCGGCGGTGGCATCGGTGGAGCCGGCGCTGCTGTTCGGCCTGACCGTGCCCATCGTCGGCCTCTCGGCGCTCGGTATCAGCACCGCCCGGTTCGATCCGTCGCCCCGGCTGGCCCGCATCGTGCTGGCGATCGGGCTGCTCGTGCTCCTGGCCGGCGCGGTCCTGACCTTCCGGATCGTGCGCCTGCCCGAGATAACGCTGCTGGCGGTCGCCGTGATCGCCGCCATCGGCGCCTGGTTCGTGTTCCGGGGAGAGGCGCTGATCGCCGTGCTGCTGCTCGGCTTCGTGTTCGGTTGGGTGCTCGTGGATCGGAACACCGGCGAGCCGTCGAATCCGTTCCCCGATGCCGACGTGCAACTGCTGGCACTGGGCGATTCCTACATCTCCGGTGAGGGGGCGACGAGGTTCTTCGACGGAACGAACGTGGTGGGAGAGGGTGGCAACCAGTGCCGGCGAGCCCCGACCGCCTACCCCTTCCGGGTGGCCGAGCGGCTGGGGTCCGGGCTGATCTTCCTGGCCTGCTCCGGAGCGAAGACCACCGACATGGACAACCAGGGCACCGCCCCCGACCCCTTTCCCGACATCGGTGGCGGGGAGGACCAGCTCCAACGGCTGCTGGCGGTCCACGGTGACGAGGTGGCGGGGCTCGACGCCGTTCTGGTGAGCATCGGCGGCAACGACGTGGGCTTCGGCACCATCATCAAGGCCTGCCTCCTGCCCCAGAGCTGTGCGGTGCCGGATCGGGTCGACTCGTGGCTGCGCAACGTGAGCGAGGCACGCGATCAGCTCGTCGCCTCCTACGGTCTGCTGCGTGACACGGTCGGGGCCGACACGCCGATCGTGGCCATGACCTATCCGATCATCGTCCGTCCCCGGACCGACTGTGCACTGGTCATCGACGACGACGAGATCGACTTCGTCGTCCAGTTCACGACCGCACTGAACGCGATGCTCGAGTCCGCAGCCGCCGAGGCCGGCGTGAACCTCTTCACCGGCAGCATCGACGCCTTAGACGGTCGCCTGCTGTGCGACGACGATCCGGCCACGAACTTCCTCCACCTCAGCCCCACCGACGGACCCTTCGCCGACCAGCTGCTCCCGGCCAACTGGGTCCACGGCAGCATGCACCCGCGAGCCGACGGTCACGAGCTGATCGCCGACCTGCTGGCCTCCGACCCCGGCGACGGGGAGCCCCAGGGGTATCTGGTGGATCTCCTGGCATCGGTCGAGCAGGGCGGGCCGGCCAATCCCGATCCGCAGCCGGGAGCGATCGTGGACCCTCCGGCGCCCGAGTACGAGGAGCTCCCGGACGACGAGTGGATCCAGGAGCGGCTCTACGAGACGGCCGGCGACCTGGTACCGCCGGTGGGCCTGCTGCTCATCGGCGGGTTGATCGCCGCCTTCGGGCTGATCAAGGCCGAGGTGCCGTTCCTCGATTTCCTCAACCCGTCGAACAACCGACCGGGGGACCGGAACCGCTGACCTCGGGCCACGTCACGACTGCTGGTCGTCGTCATCGGAGCCGATGACGACGTCGACGATGCCGAGCTCGACCGCCGCAGCGGCGTCATGCCGGGTGCCCCGGTCGACCTCCTGGGCGATGAGCTGCTCGTCCCTGCCGGTGGCCGCCACCAGGACCTCGAGATAGCGCTCCCGGACGGCGGCCAGCTCGCCCGCCTCGCGGGTGACGTCGGTAGGGGTGCCCTCGATGCGGTGCCGCTGATCGCAGCGGAGGGAGAACCGTGCATGGCGTGCCGCCCGGCGCTCACCGGTGCCGCAGGCCACCAGGGCCGCCGCCGTCCCGGCGGCCGAGCCGATACAGGTCACGTTGACCCTGGCCCGCATCAGCTGCATCACGTCGAGGGCGGCGAAGATCTCGACCAGCGGGCCGCCATGACTGTTGACCACCAGCTCGACGTCACGGCTCGACGCCCCGTCGAATGCCATGAGCTGGGCGGTCAACATCCCGACGGCGTCGAGCTCGAGCGGCCCGCTGACGAGGATCTTCCGCTGCTCGGCCAGCTGTTCCCGCAGCGGCCCCCCAGGGACGTCGACCATCGGGATCGCGACGGGCTGGACCGGTGGCAACGGCTCCCTGGATGGCGGGAACGGGTAGGGGATGTCCGGCGGTCGGGGTTCCGTCGCCATGTCTAGTCCTCCTGCTGCTGGCCGGGCCGGTCCCGGCGGGGTTCCTGCTGGCGGAGCGCGAACCCGATGTCGGCGTCCACGGCGGCCGCGTACCGGGCCAGGGTCGAGAGCCGCACGTCGGACTGGCCCGACTCGAGGCGGGCCAGCGCGGACTGCGAGGTGCCCATCCTGGCCGCCACGGCCGTCTGGGAGAGGCCCTGGCTCCGACGGAGCTCGGCCAGTCGATCGATCAGCTCGGCGGCGTCGTCGGCCAGCGCGTCGAAACCGGGGAAGATCGACGTCGCCCGACGCGCCTGTCCGGCTTCCCGCTCCGGACCCCGGTCGGGGTGTCCCTCGCCGCTCATAGCCCACAAGATATCTCGAATGTGATATGACGGCAACGGGTGCCCGGCCACTGGCGATCAGCCGGCGTCGTCGTCGGGCTCGATGATCAGCCGGCTGCCACGATCGTAGGTCAGGTAGTTCCAGGCCCAGTTGACGAGCACATTGGCGCGGTTGCGGAAACCGACGAGCATGATCAGGTGGAGCCCCAACCAGGCCACCCATCCTGGGAACCCGGTGATCTTCGGCCCGACGGGCAGCTCCACCACTGCGGCGTTTCGCCCTATGGTCGCCATCGAGCCCTTGTCCCGATAGCGGAACGGTTCGACCTCGTGACCACCCCCATCAGCACCGGCGACCTCGGCCGCGATCAGTCGCGCCACGTACCGGCCGGCCTGGATCGCCCCCGGCGCCACCTGGGGAACCAGTGCTCCGTCCTCGAGCATGGCTGCCGCCACGTCGCCGATGGCGTATACGTTCGACCGGCCGGGGATCCGGAGCTGGCGGTCGACCACCAGCCGGCCGGCGCCCGTGGTCTCCAGCCCGAGTGACCGGGCCAGGGGGTTGGCGACCACCCCGGCCGCCCAGACGACGGTGTCGGTGCCGATCTTGGTTCCGTCGGCGAAGGTCACGGCGTCGGACTCCACCGAAGCGACCTGGGTCGACAACCGCACCTCGACCCCCATCCGCGCCAAGCGGGCCTTTGCCTTGTCCCCGAGCACGGGGGCGAACGACGGCAGCAGCCGATCCCGACCCTCGACCAGTATCACCCGAGCGCGATCGGCGTCGAGGTGGGGGAAGTCCCGCCGCAGCGGCTTGTCGATCAGCTCGGCGAACCCGCCAGACATCTCGACGCCAGTCGGACCGCCGCCGACGATGACGATCGTGGTCGCCGACGATCGTCGAGCCCCGTCATCGGTCCGCTCCGCAAGCTCGAACCTGCGCAGCACGTGGCTGCGGATCTCCATCGCCTCCGCTGCCGCCTTGAGCCCGAAGGCGTGCTCGACGACCCCGGGGACGCCGAAGTCGGCGGTGACGGCCCCGACGGCCAGGATCAGGTGGTCGTACGGCAGGGGTGGTCCCTCGCCGGTACGAACCAGCTGCGCGTCGAAGTCGACTCCGGTCACTCTGGTCTGCATGGCCCGGGCGTTGCGCTGGCGGTGGAAGATGCCCCTCGTGGTGTAGCAGATGTCGTCGACGTCGAGCCCGGCGGTCGCCACCTGGTACAGCAGCGGTTGGAACGTGTGGTGGTTGCGCTGATCGACCACGGTTACCTCGACCGGGGCATCGGCCAGCGCTCGCGCCGCCGCCAGCCCACCGAAGCCTGCTCCCACCACGACGACCCGTTCCGCCGCCTCCTCGTCGACCTCGTCGGGCACCGGAGCCATCGCTCCACGATAGAGCCACGACGGGTGACAGGCCGGTGGCCGCACCCCGGCCGGATCGATCTCAGGCGCCGGCGAGCGCATGATCACGATCGTGGCGGCCCTGTCGGCCGTCGGCCGATGCGACTGGCGGGACCGGGCGGTGATCGTTGCCGGCTCGCTGAGGCCCGATCCCGGCGAGATGCTGCTGGGGACACCGAGGAGTAGGGTTCGGCCCATGACTGTTGCGTTGATAACGGGAGCGAACTCGGGAATCGGTCGGGGAGCGGCAGTGGATCTCGCCGGTCGGGGCTGGACGGTGTACGGCTCGATGCGGAGCCTCGACAAAGGGGAGAAGCTGCAGGCGATGGCCGACGAGGCCGGCGTGACCGTGCATCCGGTGGTCTGCGACGTCACCGACACCGAATCGGTGAACCGGGCGGTGGCCGAGGTCACCGATGCGGCCGGTGGCATCGACGTGATGGTCAACAACGCTGGGATCGGCGGCAACGGGGTGCTGGAGGAGACCCCGATCTCGCTGTACGAAGCGGTGATGGACGTCAACGTGTACGGTGTCGTCCGCTGCACCCAGGCCGTGCTGCCCCAGATGCGGGAGCGGGGGGCCGGCTGCATCGTCAACGTGTCGTCGGTGGCCGGGGTGATCGCAGCGCTGGCCCAGTCGCCCTACGTCGTCTCCAAGTGGGCGGTGGAGGGACTGACCGAGGGCCTGGCCCAGGAGGTGGCCCCCCACGGGATCCGGGTGGCCATCATCGAACCGGGCATCGTCAAGACCGCCATCCTGGCCAAGAACACCGAAGCCCCCAACGAGTCCGGCGCCTACGATCGGGCCTATCGCCGACTGTTCGCGTTCTACGCAGCGGGTCTGGCGGACCCGGGCCACCCGTCGGAGGTGTCTGATGTCATCTACGAGGCGGTGACCACCGACGAGCCGAAGCTGCGCTACTCCTGCGGCTGGGGCGGACCGGAGCTGACCGAGAACCGGCCCCGGATCTCCGACGAGGACTGGGTGGCGCTCGGCGCCATCGACGACGACGCCGAATACGTCGCTCGCTTCGCCGAGCTGTTCGGCCTCGACATCGCTGCCGGCTGACCCCCGTTCGGGTCCGGCCGTGCCGAAGATCGACGACGACCACGACTGCCCCTGCGGCACCGGCCGGCCGTACGGGTCGTGCTGCGGGCCGATCCACGCTGCGGGTGCCGGCCTCGGCACGACCGCCGAATCGCTGATGCGGGCCCGGTACAGCGCGTACGTGCTCCACGACGCCGACTTCCTGCTCGACTCCTGGCATCCGGACACCCGTCCGGCCACGATCGGGTTCGGGGACGACCTGGAGTGGCAGGGCCTGACCATCGCAGCCACCAACGGGGGACGGGTCCTCGACAGCGAGGGCACCGTGGAGTTCCGGGCCCGATTCCGGCGGGGCGGCCAGTACTTCGAGCTCCACGAGCTGAGCTCGTTCGCCAGGATCGGAGGCCGCTGGCTCTACGTCGACGGGGTCGACCCCGACGCCTGACACATCCCTGGCCCACGCTGGCCGCCGGCGGCAGCGCAGGATCAGGTCGCGACCGGGGTGGCGATCTCCACGAGGACACCGTTCGGATCGCGTACGTAGGCCACGGTCTGGCCCCACGGCTTCTCGGCCGGTTCGGTGTAACGGGTGGCCCCGGCCTGCTCGGCTCGGTCGACCACCGCCGCCACGTCATCGGTCAGGAGGGTGATCGAGGCGCCGACCGGGGGTCGGTCCGGGTCGATCGGGGCGAAGCCGCCCCCGCCGGCGAGGTTGCCGGCGGCCAGCTCGATCGAGGCGAACGCGAGTGTGGTCGAGCCGGTGGCCAGCTCGCCGTAGTCGCTCTCGGGCGTGAGGAATCGCCGTTCCAGTCCGAAGCCCTGCTCGTAGAACGCCAGGGTGGCGTCGACGTCGCTCACGTAGAAGATCGTGTAGCCGAAGCTCGTGGTCATGGTGGTGGCTCCCCGTGTCGTCGGCCCCAACGATAGGGGCCCCGACCCGCTCACCGGCTCGGCTGGTCGGCTCCGCTATCTTGACCGGGTGGGCCCCCCGATGATCGAGCGACCGCCCCCGGAGCGAGGGGTGTTCGCCAACCGCACCCTCAACATGCGGGCCGTCCCCGCCGTCGGCTACGACATGGACTACACGCTGATCCACTACCGGGTCGAGGAGTGGGAGGGGGCGGCGTTCCGGACCGCTCGAGACCTCCTGGTGTCACGGGGCTGGCCGGTGGCGGACCTCACGTTCGACCCCGGACGGTTCACCCTCGGGCTCGTGTTCGACCTGAAGCTCGGCAACGTGGTCAAGGCCACCCGGTTCGGCTACGTGGTCCGGGCCGTCCACGGCACGACGGCGCTCACCTTCGACCAGCAGCGGGACATCTACCGTGAGACCGTCGTCGAGCTGTCCGAGCCACGGTTCGAGTTCATGAACACGCTGTTCGAGCTCTCGAGGGCCGATCTGTTCACCCAGGCGGTCGACCTCCACGACCGGCACCCGCTGCCCGGGGTCACCAGCTACGCCGATCTGTACTGGGCGGTCGACGCGGCGCTGAGCGAGACCCACCTGACCGGCACGCTCAAGGCCGAGATCCTGACCGACCCCGATCGTTTCGTCGATCTCGACCCGGCGCTCGTGCCGACGCTGACCGATCAGCGGGCTGCCGGCAAGCAGCTGCTGCTCATCACGAACTCCGACTGGGCCTACACGCAGCGGATGATGGCCTACGCCGTCGATCGGTTCTGCCCCGACGGCTCGAGCTGGCGGGACCTGTTCGACATCGTGATCGTGTCCGCCAACAAGCCGGCCTTCTTCGCCAAGACCGACCCGATCTATCGGGTGGTCGACGAGGAGCAGTCACTGCTGAAGCCGCACACCGGTCCACTGGAGTCGGCGACGGTGTACTTCGGGGGCAACGCCCAGCTGATCGAGCACAACCTCGGTCAGGCCGGTGTGCCGCTCTACGTGGGCGACCACCTGTTCGGCGACGTCCACGTGTCCAAGGACGTGCTCCGCTGGCGGACCGCCCTCATCGCCAGGGAGCTGGAGGACGAGATTGGCGACGCGATCGATTTCGCCCCCCGCCAGCGCGAGCTCGAGGTGCTGATGGCCGAGAAGGTCGAGGCCGAGTATCGCCAGGCGGTGCTCCGGCTCTCCCGGCGGACCGGCACCGGTGGCACGGCGGCCGAACTGGCCGAGACCACGGCCCTGGTCGGCCGGCTCGACGAGCGCATCGCCCCCCTGGCCAGGGCGTCGTCCGAGCTCGGCAACCCGATCTGGGGTCCCCTGATGCGGGCCGGGAACGACAAGAGCCTCTTCGCCCGCCAGGTCGAGCGCTATGCCGATGTCTACACGTCCCGGGTGTCCAACCTCCGCCAGCCGACCCCGTTCGGCTTCCTCAGGGCGGCCAGGGGCTCCCTGCCCCACGACGACGCCGGCAGGAACGGCTGACGAAATCCGGCGACGGCCGAAAGGATCGGGCCGCAGCCGGACAAGAACCGGGTATGGGAACGACGGCAGTACGATCGGTGGCAGCATCGATGGCCGACAGCGACCAGACCGGTGACCCGCCGTCAGACGACACGTCGTCGTTTCGGCAGCTCTTCGTCTCGACCTACCCGCAGGTGGTGGCCTACGTCCGTAGGCGCTCGCACGACCGGGCGGAGATCGACGACGTCGTCAGCGAGGTCTACGCCGCAGCCTGGCGTCGCCGCCTCGATCTGAGCCCCGACGGCGCACCCCTGCCCTGGCTGTACGGCATCGCGGCCAACGTGCTGCGCAACCATTGGCGGGCCGGCAGCCGCCGGCTCCGGCTGGTCGATCGGCTCGAGGCCGAGCCGCACCCCGAAACCGGCGCCGACCCAGCGGAGCGGCCGGGAGCCGAGATCCGAGCCGCGCTCGACCGGTTGTCGTTCGACGACCAGGAGGTCCTCCGGCTGGTGGCCTGGGAGGGGCTCAGCCATGCCGAGGTCGGCCAGGTCCTCGGCTGCACCACGAACGCCGTCGGCATCCGGGTCCATCGGGCCCGGCAGCGGCTCGAAGCCGAGCTCACCCCCCGATCCCGACCGGCCGACACCCCCGATGCCGAGGAGGCTCCCTGACATGACCGAGCGCCGTACCGACATCCCTTCCGACGATCTGCTCGCGAGGCTGGCGGCCGCCGACCCCGTCGACCCCGCCACCCTGCCCTCGCCGAGCGACCCACCCGCCCGACAGCTCCTGGAGAACGTGATGTACCAGCAACCGAACCAGCCGGCGGAGGCCGGCGCCACCACGATCGACCCCGGATCGGCCCGCCCGACGGGATTCCATCGCAGTCGGGGCCTGCTGGTCGCGGCCGCCGCCGCCGTGCTCCTCCTCGTGGCCGGGGCTCTGGTGTTCGCCCCTGACAACACGCCGAGCGCCGTTGCCGCCGTCCACAGCGCCGCCCAGACCACGGCCGACGCCGACAGCGGTCGGATCACGACCACCTTCGAGCTGACCCAGACCGGCGGCGGGGACGAGCGGGTGGCCGGCAGCTTCGAGGCCGAGTACGCCGGATCCGACATCGCGATCTCGCTCCAGCTCGACAGCGTCCCTGATGGCATGGTGCCGGGCAGCCCGGAGCTCGGCGACGCCCGCCTCGTCGATGATGTCCTCTATCTCAACGAGGGCGGTCGCTGGCTGGCGGTCGACACCGACGGCCTGTTCGGCCAGCTCATCGCCGACTTCGTCGATCCTCGTGTGCTGTTCGAGACCGTGCAGCAGCTCACCGACGCATCCGAGATCGGCACCGCGGTGATCGACGGCGTGGAGACCACCCACTACCGCAGCATCGTCGACCTCGGTGACGAGACGCTCACCCAGTCCGGTTGGCTGGCCTTCCAGGGGTTGCAGATCGACGCCGAGGGCGAGTTCACGGTCGACATGTACGTGGACGGCGATCAGCTCCGCCAGCTCGACATCAGCGGTGACGTCCGGGAGGCGGCCGGCGATGCGACCGACGGTGAGGTCGGGAGCGGAACCTTCGACATCTCGACCTCCTTCACCGACATCGGAGGCGACATCGTGATCGAGGCCCCGGCCGACGCCGAGATGCTCGATCCGACGGAGGGCCTGTTCGAGGACTGAGCGCCGACGACCGGCCGGATTCCCCGCTCGAGGGTCAGCGGTAGGACTCGGCCTGGATGGCGTACAGCTCGGCGTAGGTGCCCCCGGCGGCCACCAGGTCGTCGTGGGTCCCCCACTCCACCAGCTTCGAGCCGTCGAGGACGACGATCAGGTCGGCCATCCGGACCGTGGAGAAGCGATGGGAGACCAGGATGGTCACCCGACCGTCGCCCCGGCCCTCACGGGCCGTTCCGGCGTACCGCTCGAACAGGGCGTGCTCGGTCTCGGCATCGAGGGCCGAGGTCGGCTCGTCCAGCACCAGCACGAGGGGACGGTCCCGCATGAACCCCCGGGCCAGGGCCAGCTTCTGCCACTGACCGTGCGACACCTCGACCCCCTCGTCCCACGTGGGACCGAGCTGGGTGTCGAGACCACGGGCCAGGTGGTCGATGACGTCGGCGGCCCCGGCCTGGTCGACCGCTCCCGTCACCGCAGCCCGGTCGTCGAGTCGCGGCTCGTCGCCGAGGCCGACGGTGGTCTGGGCCCGGAACTCGAAACGGAAGAAGTCCTGGAAGGCTCCGGCCAACCGGCTTCGCCAGTCCGCGGACGGGAACCGCTGCAGGTCCGTGCCGTCGACCAGGATTCGGCCCGCGCTCGGCGAGTACATGCGGGCCAGCAGCTTGACCAGGGTGGTCTTGCCGGCCCCGTTCTCGCCGACGATGGCCACCACGGCGCCGGCCGGCAGCTCGAACGACACGTCGTCGAGCACGAGCTCGTCGGTCCCGGGATAAGCGAACGAGATGTGGTCGAAGCGGATGCCCTCGGTCAGCCGCTCGGGGACCTCGGCGTCTGCCGCCTCGTCGGCGGCCTCGGCCAGCAGCTCCAGCCAGCCGAGCTTGCGAGACGAGTCGAGCCAGATGCCCCGCAGGTAGCCGAGCTCGCCGACCACGGCACCGATGTAGGACGACAGCCGGCCACCGGCGGCGAGGACCAGCACCACCGCGCCGGCCGACGCGTCGAGTCCGGCGGCCACGAACACGATGGCGGCCACGTAGGCCAGCCCGAACAGGGCCCACGCCGCTGCGCCCCAGGCCGCGGTCACGTACTGGGCCCGGGAGGTCGGTCCGTACCACCGCTGCCAGACCTCGGCCCGCCGGCGGATGAGGCTCGGCCCCAGCCGGTGGAGCCTGACCTCCTTCCCGGGCGCGGCGGTGGTGCCGACGAGGAACAGGTGCCTGGCCAGCCGGTTGTGGGACGCCACCTCCTCCTCGACCCGTCGCTCGACCCCGGGCCGCCACGCCGCAGTGGCGATCATCGGCGCCCCGAACAGCCCGAGCAGCGCCAGGGAGGGGTGGATCGATGCCAGCAGGATCAGCGTGATCCCGAGGCGGACGATCCAGCCGCCCATGGAGAACAGTGACATGAAGAGGTGGTCGAGAGCGAAGACCTGGTCCCGCAGCACGGCCAGCCGGTCGAGATAGTCGGGGCGCTCGTGGTGCTCGATCGTGCCGATCCTGGCCTGGAGGGAGGCGACATGGGTCTCGAGGGCGATCCCCACCCGGTCCCGGAACCGTCGCTCGACCCGCTCCAGCACCACGCCGAGGAACCACATCAGCGTGGCCGACGCGGCGAGGCCGGCCGCCGCCCAGTAGATGGCGGTGCTGTTCGACTCGACGACGCCGTTGGTCAGGATCGCCAGCCACAGCGCGATCAGGGCATCGGGCAGGGCCGACACGACGGTCATGAAGAAGGAGACGAGCAGCAGCTTCGGCTCCGCCCGGTAGCCGATGCGAACCGTCCGCCACAGCGACGGCAGGGTGGGCGGCAGCGCGTCACGGGCCGTTGCGTCGGCCCGTTTCGCGTCGGGACGCCCGGTGTCAACCGAGGCTGTCATACACCACCTCCTCGCCCTGCTCGTCCACCTCGACGAACCGGGACGCCTGCAGCTCGTACATCGTTCGGTAGCGTCCGCCGTGGGCCAGCAACTCGTCGTGGCTGCCGAGCTCGATCACCCTGCCTCCCTCCACCACTGCGATCCTGTCCGCCAGGCGCACGGTGGAGAACCGGTGGGAGACCAGGATCGTGGTGCAGTCCCTGGTGGCATCGAGCAGTCGGCGGAAGATCTCGGCCTCGCCCCTGACGTCGAGCTGGGCGGTCGGCTCGTCGAGCAGGACGAGGCCGGCCCCCTGCTCGACCCCACAGATCGCTCTGGCCAGCGCCACCCGTTGCCACTGGCCGCCGGACAGCTCGGTGCCCCCCTCGTAGCCCTTGGCCAGCGGCGTGTCGAGGTCGGCAAGATCGGCCGCACCGGCGGCGGCGAGGGACCGGAGGATGACGTCGTCCGGTGCGCCGAACGGGGCGACGTTCTCCCTGAGCGTCAGCTCGTAGCGAACGAAGTCCTGGAAGACGGCGGTGACCCGGGACCGCCAGGCGTCGAGGTCGATGGTCCGCAGATCCCGGCCGTCGATCAGGATCGAGCCGGACTGGGGGTCGTAGAAGCGACACAGGAGCTTGGCCAGTGTGGTCTTGCCTGCGCCGTTCTGGCCGACGATGGCCAGCGACGTGCCCGGCTCGATCCGCAGGCTCAGCCCGGACAGTACCGGGGCCGAGGCCGACGGGTAGGTGAATGTGAGGTCCCGGAACTCGATGGCGTGGGCGACGGCATCCGGCTCGGCGACGTCCACGACCGCTCCGGTGGCCGTGCTCGTTCCCCCGTGGCTCCCGTCGAGCGTGTCGGTGTCGGCCAGGACCTCGGCCAGCCGCTCGACCGCAACGGCGGGAGCCGATGCCGCATCGAGGGCCCAGTTCAACCCACCGAAGGCGATGGATGAGACCGTGATGGCCGAGATGAGGTAGACCACTGCGGCACCGAGCGTCACGTCGCCGTCGGCGGTGGCCACCGCCAGCCGCCAGAAGACCAGCGCGTTGGCCGCCGAGACCGCCAGCAGGCTCGAGACCACCGATCGCTCCCTGAGCCGGGTGGCCTCCCACTGCAGGTCGTAGAGGTGGCGGCGGCGCCGGGCGAACCGATCGACCACCCACTCCGCCAGCCCGAACAGTCGCACCTCCTTGGCCGCCGGCGCATCGACCGCCAGCCGGTAGGCGTAGTCTGCATGGCGCTGGGCGCCGCGTACCTCGTCGGTGTTGCGATCCTTCCAGACGCCGCTCTCCTTCAGCAGCCAGTGGGTGGCGCCCCAGCCGGCCAGCAGCACCAGCGGGGCCCACCAGCTGAACCCGAACAGGATCACGGCGGCGGCGATGCCCGAGATCAGCGGTCGCAGGCCGCCGGCGATGAAGCTCATCGCGACGAACAGCGGCGGCGCCATGATGCCGAGGTCGAAGTCCCTGGCCATCGACAGCTCGGCCGACAGCTTGGGGTTCTCGAGATGGGAGATGCCGGGCGGTGCGGTGGTGGCCCGCAGGAGCCGGTCGTTCATCCAGTCGGCGGCCCGGCGGCCGAGGTTCTGGCCGAGGACGACATGGATCGGGTTGACGATCTGCATCGACGTGAAGACGATGCCGGTGGCCACGAGGGGACCGACCAGGGACCGGTCTCCATCCACGGCGCCGACGACGGCCCCGGTCACGATGGCGAAGCCGGCCGGCAGGAGCGCACCCACCACCAGCAGGGCCCACCACGCCAGCGCCAGCGCCGGAGCGGCCCGATACAGCGTTCGGAAGAACACGATCTGGGGTTGACGGCTCACCGTCGCCCCGGCCTGCTCGCCAGCTGTGTCGGCCATGCCTTCATCATCGCTCATCGCCGGCGGGTTCCGCCGTTTCACCGTGTAGCTCGTGCCCTCGTCGGGCGGGGCCGGGGCCGACCAGTCGCAGGAACGCATCGACGGCGGCCGTGGCGCGGGAGTCGACGAGGGCTCGGGTCGGCGGCGTCACCTACCAGATCTCGGTCATCCGGGGTCTCGCCCTCGTCGACGACGTGACCTACGTGCAGACCTTCCAGGCGATCAACGACACCGTCCGGACCCCTGGTTCGCCGCCATCTTCTTCGGTACCCCCCGATGCTGGCCCTGGCGTCGCTGCTCAGCCGTCGCGCCGCCCGGCCGGCAGCGGCGGTCTTCGCCCTGGCGGTCGTCCTGGCCTTCGCCACCGTCGTCATCACCTTCGCCGGCAACGTGCCACTGAACCAGGACCTGGCCGGCTTCGAACGGCTGACCCCGGCGCTCGCTGCGGACGCCAGGGCCGACTTCGAGGGCCCATGGAACCGGCTCAACCTGATCCGGACCCTCACCGCGTTCGGGGCGGGGGTCTCCGCCGTGGTCGCCCAGGCGCTGCTCCCACAGCGGCGCTAGCTACTACGAGTTGGTCGACGAAGCCCGGGTGGCGGCGATCTGTCGGCTGAGATCGGCGGCCACGACCTCGGCTGGGCGGTCGGCGTCGATCGAGATGTCGGCCACCTCGTCGAACAGCGGGGCCCGGCGGGCGGCCACCAGCTCCAGCTCCTGGCGATCCATCGGGCGTCGATGGGCGCCGGTTGCGATCCGCTCGACGAGGTGGGTGATCGTGGCCTCGAGCACCACAACGGTCGCCCGCCGGGCCATGGCCGCACGGCAACGGGGATCCTCGACCACCCAGGCTGCGGCGGAGACGACGGTCGGCTGTTCGCTGGCCAGCGCCCCGAGCAACAGCGCCGATTCGATCCGATGCAGCTCGTCGACGCCGTGCCGCTCGGCGAGCTCGACCCCGGACAGACCGAACAGCCGTCGGATGTCGTCATCGGAGTCTCGATGGGCCACGCCGAGCTCGGCGGCCAGCGCCCTGCCCGCCGTCGACTTGCCGACCCCCATCAAACCGGTGATGACGACGTGCGGTCGGTCGCCGCCCGACGCCGCATTCGTCATGGTCGCTTCCCCTTCCACCTGCGTCACCCCGGAGCGCTGCATACCCGCTGAATCTAAACCAGAAAGTTACACGGCAGGATCTTGGTCCAGGCGACCACTGGCGGGTAGAGTCGTCGGTCGTGTCGGACTTCCTTCGCGAGTACCTGCTGGTCTTCCTGTTCAGCCTGCTGGCCATCGGTGTCGTCGCTGGCTTCCTCGGTCTCGCCTCGCTGCTGCGGCCCAATCGTCCCACGGCGGGAAAGGTCGAGAACTACGAGAGCGGCGTCGATCCTGTCGGCAGCGGCTGGTCCCAGAGCCAGATCCGGTACTACATATTCGCGCTGTTGTTCGTCATGTTCGATGTCGAGGCGGTATTCATCTTCCCGTGGGCCACCCGGCTGGAGGAGTATGGTTACTTCGGCCTCGTGGAGATGGTGATCTTCATCTTCATCCTGGCTCTCGGTCTAGCCTACGCCTGGCGCAAGGGCGTGCTGCGATGGGTCTAGATCGAGAATCGATTCGGAGCTCGTTGCACAACCGAGCGGCGGTTCGGATCGGAGTTCGGAGAGAGCGCGGATGGGTCTAGTCGAATCGGGCAAGATGCCAAAGGGGCTGACGAAGCTCCTCAACATGAGTCGAAAGTACTCGCTGTGGGTCTACCAGTGGGGCCTCGCCTGCTGTGCCATCGAGATGGGAGCGGCGTTCGGCTCACCCCGGTACGACGTGATGCGGCTCGGGGTCATCCCGTTGCCGGCCAGCCCCCGCCAGGCCGACCTGGTGGTCATCTCGGGCACGGTGACCGACAAGATGGCCCCGGCGATCCGCCGCCTCTACGAGCAGATGCCGGAGCCGAAGTACGTGATCTCCATGGGCTCGTGCGCCAACTGCGGCGGGCCGTACTGGGACAGCTACTCGGTGACGAAGGGGGTCGACCAGATCATCCCGGTCGACGTCTACGTGCCAGGCTGCCCGCCCCGGCCCGAGGCGCTGCTGGAGGGCATCGTGCTGCTGCAGGAGATCATCCAGAACGAGGACATGACCGAGAAGTGGAAGGGGGATCCCCTTGCCATCAGCTGACGCCGAGACAGACCAGGAGAGCGCGGTCGATGTCGATGTCGATGCCGATGCCGATGCCGATGCCGACGTCGACGAGGCCCGGGAGGCGTTGCTCGAAGCACTGACCGCCGAGCTCGGCGACGCCGTCGCCCAGACCCATGTCGTGCCGAACCGGGACGTCTGGGTCCGCGTGAGCGCCGACGCCTGGGCCGAGACAGCCGACTACTTGCGCAACCGCCAGCGGTTCCGCTTCTTCGACTGGCTCTCGGCCGTCGACTGGTTGCCGTCGCCATTCGGTCGCAGCCTCGAGGCCGAGGTCGACAAGGTGGTCGAGGACGCCGATGCCGATGGTGGCGCTGCCGCCGACAGCGAGGCGGACGGCCCCGACAAGTACGCCGGGGGTGACACCCGGTTCCAGGTGCTGGCCCGGGTGTACAACCTGGCCACCGGGATCGGGCTCAACGTCAAGGCCGACCTCGGCGACGACCTCACCGTCGGTACGTGGACCGGGGTCTATCCCGGTGCCGACTGGCACGAGCGGGAGGCCTACGAGATGTTCGGCATCACGTTCGCCGGCCACCCCCACCTCCGCAAGCTCTACCTGCCGGGCGACTTCGAGGGCTACCCGTTGCGGAAGGACTATCCGCTGCTGGCCCGGCTCATCAAGCCCTGGCCCGGCATCGTGGACGTCGAGCCCATGCCGGAGATCGAAGAGCCGGAAGAGCCCGCCCCCGCCCCCGCTGCGTCCACCGAGAACCCCGAGGACGCGTCGTGATTCCGCTTGTGACCAGTCGCTGGGAGTCTCGGCGCCGCCGAATCTTCGTTGGTGAGCGGAGCGAACGGCAGTGACCTCGATCGAGGATCGCAGACATATGGCGTACATCGCCGCTCAGGCGGCGGATGCCCGGGTGAACATCGAGCTGGAGGCCGAGGGCATGACCCTCAACATCGGCCCCCAGCACCCCGCCACGCACGGCACCCTCCGCATCGTGCTGCAGCTCGACGGTGAGCAGGTGGTGGACGCCGACCCGATCATGGGCTACATGCACCGGGGCTACGAGAAGCTGGCCGAGGTCCGCACCTACCCCCAGGTCACCACCCTGATCAACCGGATCGATTGGCTCGGCAGCTTCGCCAACGAGGTGCCGTTCATCCTGGCCGCCGAGCAGCTGATGGACATCGAGGCCCCACCCCGGGCCCGTTGGATCCGCACGCTCCTGTTCGAGCTGGCCAGGATCGCCAACGTGACCCTGTTCCTGGGCGACATGGGCGTCCAGCTGGGGGCGGTCACCCCCGTCTTCTACGCCTTCCGGGACCGGGAGTACATCCTCAACCAGATCGAGGCCGCCACCGGCGGCCGGTTCCACCCCAACTTCGATCGGATCGGCGGTATCAAGGACGACCTGCCGGCCGGCTGGATCGCCGACACCAAGCTCGCGCTCGGCGAGATCCGCGATTTCTGCGACGAGATGGAAGACCTCCTCGTCGGCAACGAGATCTTCGAGGCCAGGACCAGGGGGATCGGGGTCATCCCGGCCGACGTCGCCCTGTCCTACGGCCTGTCGGGGGCCAACGTACGGGCTTCCGGCGTCGACTGGGATCTCCGCCGGGACTCACCGGTCGGTCAGGGCGGCGGCCTCGCATACGACGAGGTGGATTGGAAGGTCTGGACCCACACGGACGGCGACTCCTTCGCCCGGTACTGGATCCGGCTCCAGGAGGTCCGCGAGGCCTGCGGCATCGTCGAGCAGCTGCTCGACGGGCTGCCGTCCGGGCCGATCATGGCCAAGGTCCCCCGCATCATCAAGGTGCCGGCGGGCGAGGCCTACGTCGCCACCGAGAACCCACTGGGGGAGATGGGCTACTACGTCATCAGCCAGGGTGGGCTGGAGCCGTTCCGGGTCAAGATCCGCTCGGCCAGCTTCTCCAACATGTCGATCACCCCGTGGCTGCTCAAGGGCACCTACGTACCGGATGTCATCACGATCCTGGCCTCCCTGTACTTCATCCTGGGGGACATCGACAGATGACGTCTCGCTTCGCTCGCCGTCCTCCCGAGTTCCGCCAGGGGCGGAACTCTACGCCGTGGCTATGGGGTTCTGTGATGACGTCCAAGCTGGTGACGTCTCGCTTCGCTCGCCGTCCTCCCGAGTTCCGCCAGGGGCGGAACTCTACGCCGTGGCTATGGGGTTCTGTGATGACGTCCAAGCTGGTGACGTCTCGCTTCGCTCGCCGTCCTCC
>JAHELU010000039.1:19574-26666 GCA_024644005.1 Acidimicrobiales bacterium
CGAGTTCCGCCAGGGGCGGAACTCTACGTCGTGGCTGTGGGCCGTGACTTCGCCGTTGCCGCTCCTCGCTTCGCTCGCGACTGGGAGCGCCGATCGATGACGTCCACGCTGGCCTCCTCCCTGGCGGTGGAGTTCGCTTACTGGCAGACGTCGATCTTCAAGCTGGCCATGGCGTTCGTCGCTGTGCTGATCCCCGCCGGTGGCACGGTCTACCTGTACCTGTTCAAGATGGTCAGCTTCATGCAGAGCAGGCTCGGTCCGATGGAGGCCGGTCCCTACGGCTCATTGCAGTTGCTGGCGGAGGTCGGCAAGTCGGCCCAGAAGGAGGACATCGTCCCCCACAAGGCCGACTTCTTCGTGTTCAAGGCCGCCCCGTACGTCGTCCTGCTCAGCACCTTCCTGCTCGTGCTGGTGGTGCCGTTCGGCCCGGATGCCGTCTTCGCCGACTACGACACCGGCATCTTCTTCGCGCTGGCCGTGTCGTCGATCTCGGTCATCGGCATCCTTATGGCGGGTTGGGCCAGCGCCAGCAAGTACTCCCTGCTCGGCGGTCTGCGAGCGGCCGGGCAGTTGATCGCCTACGAGCTGCCGCTGGTCCTGGCGGTCGTCGGCGTCGTCATCCAGGCCGGAACGCTCAACATGCAGGGCATCGTGTCGGCCCAGATCGACGGCGAGATCTTCGGCTGGGGGGCGATCGGCAACCCGTTCATCCTCACCCAGATCGTCGGCTTCTTCATCTTCATGGTGGCCGTCCAGGCCGAGCTGACCCAGGTCCCGTTCGACATGCCGATCGCTGAGTCCGAGCTGGTGTCGGGCTACATGACCGAGTACTCCGGCTTCCGGTTCCTGATGTTCTTCATCGGTGAGTTCGCAACGGCCAACATCTTCGCCTTCCTCGCCGCGGTCCTCTTCCTCGGCGGCTGGGGCATCCCGCCCTTCGTCGCAGACCTGCTGTTCGCCGACGGCAACTACTCGAACTGGATGAACCTGGTGGGCCCCCTGGTGATGGCGACCAAGATGCTCGGCCTGACGTTCATCGTCTACTGGGTCAGGTTCACCTACCCCCGCTTCCGTGAGGACCAGCTGCAGAAGTTCGCCTGGAAGTTCCTCATCCCGCTGGCACTGGCGAACATCGCCGCCACCGGACTCCTGAAGGTGGTGCTGTAAGCGATGCCTCAACTACCCGGCCTCGTCAAGGGCCTCGGCGTGACGTTCAAGGAGATCACCAAGACGGTGATCAAGGGCGCCGACACCGTCCAGTATCCCCACGTCAAGGAAGACCCGGTCCCCCGCGCCCGGGGGGTCATCGCCCTCCACGAGGAGAACTGCACCTCCTGCATGCTCTGCTCCCGGGAGTGCCCGGACTGGTGCATCTACATCGAAGCCCACAAGACGTTGGCCCCACCCCGGCGAGCCGGGGGCAAGCCCCGCTCCGTGAACAAGCTCGACCGGTTCGACATCGACTACGGCCTCTGCATGTACTGCGGGATCTGCGTCGAGGTGTGCCCGTTCGAGGCGCTGTTCTGGAGCCCGGAGTACGAGTACTCCGAGCCGAGGATCGCCGACCTCCTCCACGACAAGACCCGGCTCGGCGAGTGGATGGAGACCGTGCCGGAGTTCGAGTCCTACGAGTCCGGCGCCGAGGTCAAGGCCAAGAAGGTGCCACGGCCATGATCGGCCTCCTGGCCCAGGAGGCCGCCCTGACCGACACCGGTGAGTGGATCGCCAACGGCTTCTTCTACGCCATGGCCGCCGTTGCCATCCTGGGCGGGCTCAAGATGGTGACCACCGCCAACGTGGTCCACGCCGCCCTGTACCTGCTGGTGGTGCTGTCGGCAGTGGCCGGGACCTACGTCATCCTCGGCGCCGAGTTCGTAGCGGTCACCCAGGTGCTGATCTACCTCGGGGCCATCATGGTGCTGCTGCTGTTCGGTGTCATGTTGACCAGAGCCAAGCTCGGTGGAGAAGAAGACCTCGACCACGAGCAACGGTGGATCGGGGCCCTGGTGGCGGCGGGGATGCTGGCCGTCATGTCCTATTCGATATGGGAGGCCTTCGACACCCAGAAGCTACCAGGCGACCGGACCCCGCAGCTGACCCAGCAGGTCTCCGACGAGATCTTCAGCACCTACATCGTGCCCTTCGAGGCCCTGTCGGTGCTGCTGCTGGCGGCGCTCATCGGGGCCGTGGTCGTGGCGCGGAGGGACTGAGCGTGTCTCGCTTCGCCCGCCCCCGAGATTCCCTTCCGCCCCGTTGCGGCGGATCGTTCGAGAAGGAAGGAGATCTCGCCTGATGTTCTTGAACCAATTCCTCTTCCTGGCGGCAGCCCTGTTCTGCATCGGCATCTACGGGGTGCTGGCCCGCCGCAACGGGGTGCTGGTGCTGATGTCGATCGAGCTGATCCTCAACTCGGTCAACATCAACCTCGTGGCCTTCGGTGCCTTCCACGGTCACATCGGCGGGCAGGTGTTCGCCCTGTTCGTGATCGCCGTCGCCGCAGCGGAGGTCGGGGTCGGCCTGGCCATCGTCCTGCTCATCTACCGCAACCGCCGCAGTATCGACGTGGCCGAAGCCAACCTCCTGAAGGGATGATTCCGTGCGTTCATCTGCTAGCAAGCGACGTTCGATGGCAGTCCTCCGGGTGGCCGTCGAACTCGAGGCGTCGGGCTCCGGCCGGCGCGCGCTGATCTGAGGAACCGTGTTTGCTGCCGAAGAAGCCGTTGCCAACCCCTGGATCTACGACAACGTCTGGCTGATCCCGGCCCTGCCGGCGGCCTCGTTCGTCCTGATCCTGTTCTTCGGGAAGCGGCTGCCGTACAAGGGAGCCGAGATCGGCATCACTGCGCTCCTGGCCGCGTTCGGGCTGGCCCTGATCGCCACCTTCACCTGGATCGGCGACATCCAGGGCCTCGAGGAGAGCGAGGGCGAGGAGCACGCCCTGGTGACCGATGGTGGCACCCAGACCGTCGTCTTGACCGCGGAGGCAGGGGAGGAGCACGGCCCGGCCCGGGGCGCGCCGGTGGTCAACGAGGTCGAGTGGTTCGGCATCGGCACCGGGGCCAACCAGGTCACCCTCGGGTCGGACGGGGTCGAGGCAGTCGACGGCGCAGAGGGGGAGGAGGCGGCCGAGCCTTCGTCGGGGTTCAACATCTCGATCGGCACGCTGGTCGACGGTCAGTCCGTCATGTTGCTCTTCGTCGTCACGTTCATCTCGTTGCTCGTCCACGTCTACTCCACTGACTACGTCAACGGGGACCGTCGCTACACCCACTACTTCGCGTTCCTGTCGCTGTTCACCGCGTCGATGCTGTTCATGGTGCTGGCGAGCAGCACGCTCCAGATGATCGTCGGCTGGGAGCTCGTCGGCGTCTGCTCGTTCGTCCTGATCGGCCACTGGTGGGAGGAGAAACCGAATTCCGACGCCGCCCTGAAGGCGTTCCTGACGAACCGGGTCGGCGACGTCGGGCTGCTGATCGGTGTCACGATCCTCTATTTCGCAGCGGGCCGGTCGTTCAGCTTCGTCACCATCAACGAGATGGCGGTGTCTGGTGAGATCTCCCAGAACACGCTCACCATCGCCGCGGTCTGCCTCATGGCCGCGGTGATGTCGAAGTCGGGCCAGTTCATCCTCCACACGTGGCTGCCGGATGCCATGGCCGGGCCCACCCCGGTCTCGGCCCTGATCCACGCCGCCACGATGGTCGTGGCGGGCGTGTACATGATCGGACGGCTCTACCCGGTGTTCTACGAAGGCTTCAGCATCGCCGGCTCCAGCATCAACCTGATGGCCTTCATCGGCGGTCTGACCACCGTCGGCGGCGGGGCCCTCGCCTTCGTCCAGCGGGACATCAAGAAGGTGCTGGCCTACTCCACGGTGTCGCAGCTGGGGTACATGGTGATGGCCCTCGGCGTGGGCGCCTACACGGCCGGGTTGTTCCACCTGTTCACCCACGCGTTCTTCAAGGCCTGCCTGTTCCTCGGGGCCGGCTCGGTCAGCCACGCCTGCCATCACAGCTTCGACATGAAGGCCGACATGGGCGGCCTGCGCAAGTACATGCCGAAGACGTTCTGGACGTTCGTGATCGGCTCCGCGGCGCTGGCCGGCATCCCACCGCTGGCCGGCTTCTGGAGCAAGGACGAGATCCTGGTCGGTACGGGGGCCTTCCCCGGCACCGGAGGGAACGGCACCTACACCATCCCGCTCATCTTCGGCCTGATCACGGCGGCCATGACCGCCGCCTACATGACGAGAACGATCTACCTCACGTTCTTCGGCGAGTACCGGGGGCACGGCCATCCCCACGAGTCCGGCCCCCGGATCACCACCCCGCTGATCATCCTGGCCTTCATGGCGGTGGTGGTGGGGTTCTTGAACATGCCGAGCGGGTTCGTCGACTTCCTCCGCCTCCCGTCTGGCTGGGCCCACCTGTTCGAGGACTGGGTCGAGCCGGCCGGCATCGCCTCGTTCGTCGGGGTCGAGAACGGCTTCACACACGCCAAGCCCAGCCTGTTGCTGGCGATCCTGGCCACCGGACTGGCGGTCGGGGCCGGTGTCGTCGTTTGGCGGTACTACGAGCGGCTGTACGCCAAGGACCCGAAGGCCACCGACTACGTGGACGGTCCGGTGGCCAACAACGAACTGGTGGCGGCCGGCCACCGGGTGCTCGTCGAGAAGTACTACCTCGATCACCTCTACACCGACGTGATCGCCGGCGGGATCAAGGGCCCGGTGGCCCGGGCCGCCAACTGGTTCAACCAGAACGTGCTCGACGGCGTGGTCCACGCGGCCGCTCGCTCGTCGGTCGGTCTCGGTCGCTTCGTCTACCGGTTCGTCGACCAGGGGCTCGTCGACGGGACCGTCAACGCCTCCGGTCGCACTGCCTCCGAGTCCGGTCAGTTCCTCCGCCGGGTCCAGACCGGGCAGGTTCGGGAGTACGCAACCCTGATGTTCGGCGCAGCCGCGGTGCTGGCCGCCGTGTTCATCTTCGCCTTCTAGTGACACGCAGTTACCGCTAACCAAGGACCCTTCATGCAGAGCTTTCTCGATTCCTGGGGCATTTCGGCCATGGTGTTCATTCCGCTCGTCGGGGTGGCGATCATGATGCTGCTGCCGGAGAAGGAAGAAGAACTCCACAAGACCATCGCCCTGCTGGCCTCGGTGGGCGCAGGCATATTCGGCGTCCTGCTCCTGGCCAACTTCGACTACGACCGCTCCGGAGAGCTGCAGTTCGCGGTCGACCGGCGTTGGATCGACGTCATCAACGCCCGCTACACGATCGGCCTCGACGGGATGTCGCTGCCGCTGGTGGCCCTGACGCTGCTGGTCGTACCGCTCGTCATCGTCTACAGCTGGAACCACATCCCCGAGCCGGGCAACGCCAAGGCCTTCCTCATGCTGACGCTGGTGCTCCACACCGGCATGCTCGGCACCTTCGTCGCCGGGGATCTGGTGCTGTTCTTCGTGTTCTTCGAAGTGGTGCTGCTGCCGATGTACTTCATGATCGGCGTCTGGGGTGGCGAGCAGCGGCTCTACGCCGCCATCAAGTTCTTCCTCTACACCCTGTTCGGCTCGGCCCTGATGCTGGTCAGCTTCCTCGCTCTCTACTGGAGCACCGGTTCGGCTACCTTCAACATCGTCGAGCTGGCCGAGCAGGTGGCGGCCCGAGACATCTCGCTGCGGACCCAGGTGCTGATCTTCGGTGGCATGTTCATGGGCTTCGGGATCAAGGTGCCGATGTTCCCGTTCCACACCTGGCTGCCGGACGCCCACACGGAGGCCCCGACCCAGGGCTCGGTCATCCTGGCCGCGGTCCTGCTGAAGCTCGGCACCTACGGGTTCATCCGCATCGCCATCCCGATCCTGCCGGAAGCGGCGGTCGAGTGGGCTCCCTACATCGGGTTGCTGGCGGTGATCGGCATCATCTACGGCGCCCTGGGCTGCCTGGCCCAGACCGACATGAAGCGGCTCATCGCCTTCAGCTCGGTGGCCCACATGGGCTACGTCATGCTCGGCATCGCCACCCTGACCGACTTCGGCATCAACGCGGCCATCTTCGGCATGGTGGCCCACGGCCTCATCACCGGGATGCTGTTCTTCCTGGCAGGCTCGGTGAAGGAGCGCTACCACACCCTCGAGATCCGCCGCCTCGGCGGCCTGCTCGTCCAGGCCCCGAGGATGGGCTGGATCCTCGGCATCACCACCATGGCGTCCCTCGGGCTACCCGGTCTGGCCGGGTTCTGGGGCGAGTTCCCGGCCATCCTGGCGTCCTACGATCCGGCTCCCCAGCTGAACGAGTCGCTGTTCCGGGTGTACATGGTCATCGCCGCGATCGGCACGGTGCTGGCCGCCGCCTACCTGCTGTGGTTGCTGCAGCGGACGGCGTTCGGCACGCCGTCCGAGGAGTTCGCAGACGATCCCCACATCCACGACACCGTGTTCACCGAGTGGGTGGCCTGGGTCCCGATGCTGATCCCGATCGTCGTCCTCGGGTTCGTCCCCAGTCTCATCTTCGACGTCACCAACGACTCGGCCTCGCTGATCGGCGACGTCGTCCAGGCGCTGGGCCGTTAGATGCTCGCCGTCCTGGCCCAGCAGACCACCGAGGTGGTGGAGTTCAACCGTCCGGCGATCGACTGGCACGCCTTCGCCCCGGAGCTGATCGTCCTCGGCTGGGGCGCGCTGGTGACCATCGTCGACCTCGTCGGCCTCGAGCGATCCCGCCGGTTCATGCCATCGCTGACCGGTATCGGGTTCCTACTCGCCGTGATCCCGGTCCTGACCCTGTGGGACCTCGGCGACGACCTGCCCCGGGTGCTGTTCGACGGGGCCTACGTCGTCGACCACTACGCCCTCGTGCTGAAGGGCCTGTTCCTGCTGTCGGCCTATGTCGTGGTGCTGCTCAGCACGAACTACATGGCCGAAGGCGATTACTACGACAGCGAGTACTACCAGCTCGTGTCGGCCTCGGTGCTCGGCATGCTGGTCATGTCGTCGGCCCGGGATCTCGTGTCGATCTTCATCGCCCTCGAGCTGGTGTCCATCTCGGCCTACCTGATGGCGGCCTGGCGCAAACGCGACCTCAAGTCGAACGA
>JAHELU010000040.1 GCA_024644005.1 Acidimicrobiales bacterium
GCGAATCGGCCGGAGTGGGTGGGCTGGCCGCTCGCCGCCCTGCAGCCGTGAGGCTGCAGGAGCTGCGACCGCTCGCCGAACGACTCGGGATACTCACCTCCTATCTCGACGTCGACGATCGACGACGGCGGGCATCGGGCGATGCGCTCGAAGCGGCCGTCGAGATCCTCACCGGCAACGAGCCTGGCAGGGCCGGGGAGGGCGAGGTCTTCGATGACGTGGTCCTGATCCGCGGGTCGCACTGGCGCAGCGGGGTGACCCCGACGTTCGAAGCCCCGGTGCAGCTGACCGTGGTCCTGGAGGACCGCTCGATCATCGAGCTGCCGGCCGTGACCGGCGCAGCCGACCTCGAGCGCCGCCTGCCGGCCGCTGAGCTCCCGCGGGGCATGCACAGCCTGCACTGGGAGACCGGTGGCCCGCCGGGCCGGTCGACCCTCATCGCCGCCCCGGCCCGATTCCCGATCGCGACCAGGGAACGACCGCGACTGGCCGTGTTCACACCGGCCTACGCGATCTGGTCCGACGACGATCCCCTGCCCTCCTACGACGGTCTCGATCGGCTGGGCCGGGCCGTGGCCGGCCTGGGGGTCGACACGATCGCCACCCTGCCGCTGTACTCGCCCGGATTCGGGTCTCGATTCGACCAGAGCCCGTACTCGCCGATCAGCCGCTTCCACTGGAACGAGCTGTACGTCCCGGGCCGACTGCTTGATCGGGGCGACGGCGAGGAGCATCTCGGTGGGCCGACCGCCATGGACTGGGCGGTGACCGAGAGGCTGTGCCGGCGTCGGCTCGATGCCACGGCGGCCAGCCTCGACGACCGGCGCCAGGCGTTGCTCGACGGCTTCCTCGCCGCCCGTCCCGACGTCGCCTCCTTCGCCCGATGGGCCGGTGGGGACGATCCGATGGCGGTCCGCCGCCACGAGCTCGGCCAGTGGCTGGCCGAGCAATCGCTGGCCGAGGTGTCGGACCGGCTGGGCGGAAGGGGCCAGGCACTGGCCCTCGATCTGCCGGTCGGCGCCAGGACCGACAGCTGGGAGACCGCAGCGTGGCCCGAGCTGTTCGCCACCGGGGCCACGATCGGGGCCCCGCCGGACACGTTCTTCGCCGAGGGCCAGGACTGGGGCCTGCCGCCGCTCAACCCGGCGGCGTCGAGGCGGAGCGGGCATCGGATGTGGTACGACCTGCTGGTGCAGGCGTCGCGCTTCGCCGGCGTGCTGCGGATCGATCACGTCATGCAGGTCTTCCGGCTGTGGTGGGTCCCGAGCGGGCACCGGGCCGACGACGGCGTCTACGTCCGCTACCCGGCGGACGAGCTCCTGGCGGTGGCGGCGCTCGTCGCAGACACCACTGGCACCACGATGGTCGGCGAGGATCTCGGCACGGTGCCCCCCGAGGTCCGGCGGCTGCTCGACGACTGGGGCCTCATCGGCATGCACGAGGAGGGGTTCGTCCTCCACGGGCTGGCCGGCGACGGGACCGATGCCGAACGGGTCCTGCCCCCGGTCGTCGACCGGAGCTGGGCCGGCATCCGAACCCACGACATGGCACCCCTGGCCACGCTCGTCGACGAGCTCGACACCCGGGCCTACCGTCGAGCCCTCGGCGCCTCCATCGGCGTCGAGCCCGGCCCCGCCGCCGACGAGCTCGCAACGGCGATGCTGGCCCGGTTGCGCAGCAGCGACGCCTACGAGGTGGTGGTCGACATCGACGACGTGCTGGGCGGGACGGTACCGCACAACGTGCCCGGCGTCGTCGCCGACACGAACTGGTCGCACCGCCTGCCGCTGCCGGTCGAGGCCTTGGCCGACGACCCCCGCATGAGCCGCGTGCTGCGGGCGGGCGAGACCGCCCCCGGCCAGGTGGACGGGGACGAGGGTGGTCCGGGACCGTGACCGGCCGGTCGAGCCAACCGGGGCCAGGTCGGGCCACGCCCGACCGCTGCCCGGTCGGCGACCTCGACCTCCACCTGCTCTTCGAGGGCTCCCATCGCCGGCTCCACGAGGTGCTCGGCGCCCAGCCGACCGAGACCGGGTGCTGGTTCTCGGTGTTGGCGCCGAACGCCGTCTCGGTCCGGGTGTTGAGCGAGCTCGACGAGTGGTATCCCGACCACCGGCTGGAACGGCGCAGCGGATCCGGCGTGTGGAGCGCCCACGTCTCGGGGGCCCGACCCGGCCACGCCTACCACTTCCGCATCGAGACGGCCGACGGAGCCCAGCTCGACAAGGCCGATCCCGTTGCGGCGGCCTCGACCGAGCCACCATCGACCGCCTCCCGGATCGCCGACCTCGATCACCACTGGGAGGATCACGAGTGGCTGGCCGACCGAGGCCGGCGGATCGCCCTCGACGCCCCCGTCTCGATCTACGAGGTCCACCTCGGTTCCTGGGGCCGGGTCGTACCGGGCGGCGACCGCCGCTTCCCGACCTACGACGAGCTGGCCGATCCCCTGGCCGACCACGCCTTGGCCCACGGCTTCAGCCACGTCGAGCTGCTGCCGGTGATGGAGCACCCGTTCTACGGATCGTGGGGCTACCAGACCACCGGCTACTTCTGCCCGACCGCCCGGTACGGGACGCCCCGCCAGTTCATGGTGATGGTCGATCGGCTCCATCAGCGGGGGGTCGGCGTGATCTGCGACTGGGTGCCGTCGCACTTCCCCTTCGATGCCCACGGTCTCGCCAACTTCGACGGAACGGCGCTGTACGAGCACGCCGACCCCCGGCAGGGCTTCCACCCCGACTGGAGCTCGGCGATCTTCAACCTGGGTCGCAACGAGGTGCGGTCCTTCCTCCGGTCGAGCGCGATGTGCTGGCTGGAGCGGTTCCACGTGGACGGGCTCCGGGTCGATGCGGTGGCGTCGATGCTCTACCTCGACTACTCCAGGGCCGACGGCGAGTGGATCCCCAACCGCTACGGGGGCCGCGAGAACCTCGAGGCCATCGCCTTCCTCCGGGACCTGAACGAGACCGTCTACGGCGAGCACCCCGACGTGGCCACCTTCGCCGAGGAGTCGACCGCATGGCCGATGGTGAGCCGCCCCACCTCCATCGGCGGGCTGGGGTTCGGCTACAAGTGGGACATGGGGTGGATGCACGACACGCTCCAGTACCTCCAGCGGGACCCGGTCCACCGCAGCCACCACCACGGTGACATCACGTTCCGCAGCGTCTACGCCAACAGCGAGAACTTCACCCTGCCGCTCTCCCACGACGAGGTGGTCTACGGCAAGGGCTCGATACTGACCAAGATGCCGGGCGACGCCTGGCAGCGCTTCGCGTCCATCCGGCTGCTGTACGGCATGCAGTGGACCCAGCCGGGCAAGAAGCTCCTGTTCATGGGGGACGAGCTCGCCACCGAGCACGAGTGGGATCACGAGGGGCTGTTGGACTGGAGCCTTCACGATGCACCGGGTCACGGCGAGGTCCGCCGTTTCGTGGCCCGCCTCAACCGGCTCTATGCGGACGAGCCGGCCCTCCACCTGCTCGACGCGAACCCGGACGGCTTCCGCTGGATCGAATCGGGCGACGCCGAGCACTCGGTCTTCGTCTACGCCAGGCTGGCACCGTCGCATCGGCCGGTGGTCGTGATCGCCAACGCCACCCCGGTCGTCCACCACCACTACCGGATCGGGGTCCCGGTCGGCGGGCCCTGGCGGGTGCTGCTCAGCTCGGACGACGCCGAGTTCGGTGGGAGCGGGGTGTCACCGCTCGACGGGGAGGTGGCCGGGACGATGCCGATCGACAGCCACGGCTGCTTCCAGTCCCTGCTCGTCACGGTCCCGCCGCTGGCGGTGGTGCTGCTGGTCCCGGCCGGCCACGAGCCTCCGTCGAGCCCTCGGTGAGCCCTCGCCCCGGCTTCACGCCGGACGGTGACCTCGACGTGGCGGCCGAGCGCCGACCCGGGGCCGTGACGACCGGCGACGGCGTGCGGTTCGAGGTGTGGGCCCCGACGGTCGACGCCGTCGACGTCGTGATCGATCCCGACGGTGAGCGCCGGGCGGTGCCGATGGCCCGGGCCGACGGGCCGGTGGACGATGGCATCTGGGAGGCCGTCGTCGCCGGGATCGGCCACGGCACCCGCTACCGGTACCGGCTCGGCGGCACGGAGCTCGCCGATCCGGCGTCTCGGCACCAGCCGGAGGGCGTGTTCGGGCCATCGGCGGTGGTCGACCCCACCGCGTTGCGCTGGACCGATGGGGGCTGGGCCGGTGTCGAGCTGGACGACACCGTGCTGTACGAGCTCCACGTCGGCACCTTCACCCCGCAGGGGACGCTGGATGCGGCTGCGGCCCACCTCCCCCGCCTGGCCCGGCTCGGGGTGACGACGATCGAGCTCATGCCGCTGGCCCAGTTCTCCGGCCGGCGGGGCTGGGGCTACGACGGCGTGTTCCTCTCCGCCGTGCAGCACAGCTACGGCGGACCGGCGGCCCTCGCCCGGTTCGTCGACGCCGCCCACGGTCTGGGGCTGGCGGTGGTCCTCGACGTGGTCTACAACCACTTCGGACCGGAGGGCAACGTCGCCAACCGGTTCGGTCCGTACCTGACCGACACCTTTCGGACGCCGTGGGGGGCGGCGGTGAACGTGGCCGAGGCCGGAAGCGATCAGGTTCGGCGCTTCTTCGTCGACAACGCCCGGCTCTGGGTCGAGGACTACCACGTGGACGGGCTGCGGATCGACGCCGTCCACGCCATCGTCGACCCCACCAGCCGGCCGTTCCTGGAGGAGCTGACTGCAGCCGTCCACGACATCGGCCGCCGTAGGCAGCGTACGGTGCTGACGTTCCTCGAGTCGGCCGACAACGACCCCCGGACGGTCACCCCACCGCCGTCGGGCCTGGGCGGAGACGCGGTCTGGAACGACGACTACCACCATGCCCTCCGGGTGGCGGTCACCGGCGACCGGGCCGGCTACTACGCCGACTATCGGGGACCGGCCGACGTCGCCGACGTGTTGCGCCACAACTGGAGCTTCCGTGGCCGCTACTCCGAGGTGCGGGGGCGGCGCCACGGGCGGGATGCCTCCCACGTCGACCCGAGCCGGTTCGTGGTGTTCGGCCAGAACCACGATCAGGTCGGCAACCGTCGCGACGGCGAGCGGCTCGGCCTCCTGGTCGAGATCGAGCGCAGGAAGCTGGTGCTGGCCGCCGTGCTGCTGTCGCCGTTCACGCCGCTGCTGTTCATGGGCGAGGAGTACGGGGATCCTGCGCCGTTCCCGTTCTTCGTCGACCATCAGGACCCCGAGCTGCTCGATGCGGTCAGGCGGGGCCGGGCCGGGGAGTTCGCCTCGTTCGCCTGGACCGGCCCGCCACCCGATCCCGGTTCGATCGACACGTTCCGCTCGGCGGTCCTGCGGCCCGAGCTGGCAGCTCGCCGACCGCACTCGCAGCTGCTGGCGCTGACCGCTCGGCTGCTGGCGTTGCGGCGCCGGCTGCAGGCCGCGGCCGAGGCCAGACCGGTGGTCGATCAGCACGGCACGGTGGTCAGCCTGGAGCGACCGGGTCGACCGAGCTCGCTGGTGGCCCTGCAGTTCGGGCCCGAGCCGGTCGACGTGACCCCCTGGCGGGGATCCGTGGTGCTCGACACCGCCGATGTGGCGTGGGGCGGTCCGGGTGCAGGCGAGGTCGGCCGGGACGGCTCGCTGACGATGTCGCCCTGGTCGGCCGTCGTCGCCGTCGACGACGGGTGATCAGCCGCGGCCCGACCGTGTGAGGACGGCTGCCGGGTCGGCGCCGAGCAGCTCGGTAAGCCGCCGGTTCCCGCCGTCACGAGGCGGCCCGCCGCCGAGCTCGTCGGTCCACCGGCCGGCGGGCACGGCGATGCTCGTGTCGGCCCAGCCCTGGGGCCGTGAGGCCCCGAAGCGGCCTGCCACCGTCAGCACCCGATCGCCGGAGGCGGCCGTCCTGGCGAAGGCGATCACGTGGTCGGCGTGACGGCCGGTGGCGGACAGCGGGCCATAGCCGCTGGCGGGGCCGAAGCACTCGTGGTGGGCGCGGCGGGTGTGGAGCAGCCGCATGGCCAGCGCCGTCTTGGGCTCGGGGGCGGACCAGACCGAGTCGGCAGCCGTCGCCCGCTCGATTCGGTCCCGGAGGGCGGTCGGATCGAGGGGACGCCGGTTGTCGGGGTCGACGAGGACCCGCAGCCAGGTCTCCGAGCCCTGGTACAGATCGGGAACGCCCGGGGCGGTGCACCGCAGGACCAGCTGGGCCGCCGAGATCGCGTTCGCCCCATCGTCGATCTCGGCCACCATGGCGGCGATGGCCTGAGCCGCTCGGCCCTCGACGAGCGCAGCGGCGAGATCGGTCAGCATCGACTCGTGCACGGCATCGGGGTCGGTCCACGACGTGGCGACATCGGCCTCCCGTGCCGCCTTGACGAGATACTCGCCGAGGCGGGTGCGGTCGATCGGCCAGGTACCCACCGCGGTCTGGAGCGCCAGATAGGTCGACACCGGATCGCGGGTCGGGTCGGCGCTGGCATCGGCGGTCAGAACCGCCAGGCAGTGGTCGACGAAATCGGTCCACCGGCGGGGTCGCTCGGTCAGCGCCAGCAGCCGGGCCCGCACGTCCTCGGACCGCTTGGTGTCATGGGTCGTCCCCGCCAGCAGCGTCGTCGGGCACCGGGTCAGCACGGTGGCGTTGTGGTGGTGGAACTCGTCGAGCGACAGCGACCACCGGTCCGGGTCGCCGCCGACTTCGTTGTGGGCCGACAGGCGAAGGTAGCGGTACAGGGCCCGATCCTCGCCCCCCTTGGCCAGGGCGGGGCCGGACAGCTGCTGCCACCGGACCGCCAGCTCGGACCCGGCGAGGATGGCCGCCACGAGTCGATCGAGCAGCTCCCGCCGCCGGTCGTCGAGCCGTTCGGCCGCTGCCGCCGCACGGGTGACGACGGCGGCATCGGCTACGGCCCTCGGGGCTGCGCCCCGCTCAGCGCGTAGGTAGGTGCGGTACCGGCCGAGGGCCACCGTCAATTCGATCAGGGGTTGCACAAGCTCGTCGACCGTCGGTCGGCGGCCAGCCTGATCGGCCTCGACCACCGATGCCGCAACCCTGGCCACCCGCTCCAGGTCGGGCCGCAGCTCGGCGGTGAGCACGTGGCGGATACTCTCGCGCTCGAGCTCGTGGTAGCTCCTGGCATCGCCGCTGACCGCGTGCCAGCGATCGGTGAACGGGCTCTCACCGGCATCGTGGGTGAAGAGGTGATCGACCACGGTGATCCACTCGTACCCGGTCGTGCCGTCGACGGGCCAGCGGGACGGCAACCGCTCGTCGCCGACGAGGATCTTCTCCACCAGGATCCAGGCGTCCTCACCGAGCATGGCTCGTAGCGAGTCGAGGTAGCCGGTCGGGTCGGCCAGCCCGTCGATGTGGTCGATGCGGACGCCGTCCAGCAGATCGTCGTCGTCGAGCTCGGCCGCGATCCGGTGCACGGCGTCGGCCACCGCATCCACCTCGGGACGGATCGCCACCAGGTCGTCGATCGCGAAGAACCGGCGCATGTTGCGGTCGTCGTCCCGCCAGTGCAGCAACCGGTAGTGCTGGGCGTCGAGCACACGGGCGACGTCGGTTCCGGAGGTGCCGGCCCGAACCGGGAAGCGGTGGTCGTGGTAGCGGATGCTGTCGCCGTCGAGCACGAGATCGCCGGCGGCCAGCACCTCGTCGAGCGGGTCGGCCAGCACCGGGACGAAGACCTTCCGCCCACCGTTGTCCCAGTCGACGTCGAAGTGGTCCGCCACCTCGGCCGTCGGCCCGTCCCGCAGCAGCGCCCACCACCAGGGGTTGCGCTCGCCGCCGGCCGTGGCGACGTGGTTGGGGACGATGTCGACCAGCAGCCCCATGCCGTGGTCCGCCACCACCTCGGCCAGGCGGCGTAGCCCGTTCTCGCCCCCGAGCTGGGCTCGTACCACGTCCGGTCGCACGACGTCGTACCCGTGGGTGCTGCCCGGAACGGCCTCGGCGACCGGCGACAGGTACACGTGGCTGATCCCCAGCTCGGCCAGCTCACCGACGATGCCGGCCGCCGCAGAGAAGCCGACCGTCGGCGTGAGCTGCAGGCGGTAGGTGGCGATCCTCGGGACTGGCATGCCACCCGTAGTCTACGAGGGCGGGCTCTCCGCTCTCCCGCGCCCACCCGTGGGGTCGTCGTCGACCGTCTCCGGCTGGCCGGCGCCCTCGATGGCACCGGCCACCTCGGCGACGGCCTCGGCTGCGGCGTCGACCTGAGGGCCGAGGTTGAAGAAGCCATGGGGCATGCCGTCGAACCGCCTCAGGACCACCAGCACCCCGGCCGCTCGCAGCCGCTCGGCGTAGGCCTCGCCGTCGTCGCGCAGCGGGTCGTGCTCGGCGGTGATGACATGAGCTGGCGCCAGCCCGCTCAGGTCGTCGACCAGTCCCGGCGACATGAAGGGTGAGGTCGGATCACCGTCGGGCCGAGACTGCGTCTTGAAGTAGTCGAGCACCGGCCGCTCGAGGATCGGCGCCTCGGCGTGCTCGCCGTACGACGGGTAGAGCTCGTATGCCTCGTCCCTGACGTCGGTGGCGGGGTAGACGAGCACCTGGAGGGCCAGCGGCCGACCGTCGTCGCGTGCCAGCTGGGCCACGACCGCCGAGATGTTGCCGCCGGCCGAGTCGCCGCAGACGACGAGCCGTCGGCCGTCCCCTCCCAGCTCGTCGGCATGGTCGCCGACCCAGGTGAAGGCGGCCCAGGCGTCGTCGATCCACGCCGGCCGCTCCTGGGCCGCGGTGTAGGCGTGCTCTGGACCCATCCGGTAGTCGACCGACACGACGACGGCACCGCTCGAGGCGCTGATCGCTTGGCACTCCCGATCGTGGGAGTCGAGATCGCCGATGCAGAACCCGCCACCGTGGTAGAAGACCACGATCGGCCGATCGTCCGGGCCGTCCGGGGCGTAGATGCGGATCGGCAGCTCCCCGCCGGGCCCGGGTATGGACCGGTCCTCGGACGGGACCGAGTAGCCGAGGTCGCCCAGGAATCGGGGCAGGGCGGCGTACACCTTGCGGGCGTCGTGGATGTCGAGCTCGTGCAGCTTCGGTCGATCCGGCCGCTCCATGGCGGCAACGAGCTGGACGACCTGGGGGTGGAGCGCCATCCCCTCAATAGACCAGACAACCCGGCCCCACGCCAGCCGGGAGCGGCGAGCTACACTCCGGGCCGTGATGCCAGGCCGGTCCCGATGATCGCCGAACCCCCGTTCCACTGGGAGCACGGTCCCGCCGATGCGCCGCTGCTCCTCTGCCTCCACGGGATCGGGTCCTGTGCGGATGCGTTCGTGCCCCAGCGGCCGCTGGCCGAGCGCTGCGGTCGGCGGCTCGTCGCGTGGGATGCCCCCGGGTACCGGCACTCGGCGGACCCCGAGGAGGAGCCCGGCATCGACGGGTGGGCCGACGCCGCAGCCGAGCTGATCCGCCGGCTGGGCCGATCGGCGGCCGACGTGCTCGGCGTGTCCTGGGGTGGGGTCACCGCCACCAGGCTGGCGATACGCCACCCCGAACTGGTCCGCTCGCTGATCCTCGCCGACTCGTCGGTGGGAGCCGGCACGAACCCTGAACAGGCTGCGGCCATGCGGGCCAGGGCCAGCGCCCTCACCGCCGTCGGGATCGAGGCGTTCTCGATCGACCGCGCGCCGAAGCTGGTCAACGCCGCTGCGCCCGAGGAGCTGGTGACCGATGTGGCGAGGCTCATGAGCGACTCGGTCCGGATGCCGAGCTACCAGTGGGCCGCCAACTCGATGGCCGAGGCGGACCACCGCGACGACCTCCCGGCGATCGCCTGCCCGACGCTGGTCATCGTCGGTGACGAGGACGAGGTGACCGGTCCGGCCGCCGCCGCCAGGCTGGCCGATGGCATCCCGGGGGCGGAGCTGGTCACGATCGTCGGGGCCGGCCACCTGGCCAATCAGGAGCGCCCAGCGGAGTTCAACGACGCCGTCGCCCGGTTCCTCACCGGGGCCTGAACGGCACGAACTGGGAACCGCCGTAGCTCTGCTCGGTCGGCACGATCTCCAGCTGGCTGATGTTGACCCGCCAGGGGGCATCGACCACGTGCACGATCCAGTCCGCCACGTCGGCCGGGCGGACCTCGTCGATACCACTGTCGGCGGTCCTGGCCCGCTCGTCGGGGTCGTCGATGGCGACGTCGTAGAACTCGGTGCTGACCCGACCGGGGTTGATCTCGGAGACCCTGATCCCGGTCCCCTGCAGCTCCTGGCGGAGGTCTCGGGACAGCATGTGGATCGCCGCCTTGCTGGCCCCGTACAGCGCGGCCGGAGCCGGGTAGAGAGCCAGCACCGAGCTCATGTTGACGATGTGGCCCCGGCCCCGCTCCACCATCCCCGGCAGGACGGCCCGGATCACGTGGATGGCCGACGTGACGTTGGTGTCGATCGTCGTCTCGATGTCGTCGATCCCTGCGCTCGACAGCGAGCCGATGGCCCGACCGAGCCCGGCATTGTTGACCAGGATGTCCACCGGGACGGTCTCGCCGAGGCGGGTCACGGCCGCCCGGTCCCGGACGTCGAGCCGATGGGGTATGCAGCCGGTCCGCTGCGCCAGGTCCCGAAGCCGGTCGCCCCGTCTCGCCGCTGCGTGGACCTGGATCCCCCGATCCCGGAGGGCCACCACCGTGGCCTCCCCGATGCCGCTGGACGCGCCGGTGACCAGCGCGACGTCGTTGGGTGAGAGGGACATGGGACCTCCTGGCTAGTTCCTGACCGCCGGCGCCGGGCCGGCCGCCTGTCCGTTCTATCGAGCGGATCCATCGAGCGGAGCGCGTCGTGACCTTCGGCTCTGGGCCGACGGCGGCCCGGGCCGTAGGGTTGGATCACGAACCGGCAGGGAGACGACCATGGCGACATCCGAAGTCAGCTGTCCGAGCTGCGGGGCCCGGAACCGCATTCCGGTCACCGCCGGTGGCACGCCGCGCTGTGGCAAGTGCAGCAGCGACCTCCCCTGGCTCGCCGACGTCACGACCGCCGACTTCGACACCGTCGTCGCCACGTCCGCCCTTCCGGTGCTGGTCGATCTGTGGGCACCATGGTGCGCCCCGTGTCGCATGGTGGCCCCGGCGCTCGAGCGGCTGGCGACCGAGCGGGCCGGGTCGCTGCGGGTCGTCAAGGTCGACGTGGACCAGGAGCCGTCGGTCTCCAGCCGGCTCGGGGTCCAGGGCATCCCGACGATGGTGCTCTTCGACACCGGGGTCGAGGTCGGACGCCAGGTGGGGGCGCTGCCGGCAGACCGGATCGCCCAGTGGGTCGACGCGTCGCTGTCCGGCTGAGAACTGACGTACGTCCCTGGTGGGCGTGACGGCGATCCGCTCCACTACCGGTATGACGAAGCGCACCAGGAACAGGGATGGTCGACCAGCGAGCGTCGAGGCGCTCATGACCTACGAGGCGCTGAGCCTCAAACCGTCGGACCCGGTGGACCGGGCTCGTGATCTGATGCTGGCGTTCGGCATCCACGGCATTCCGATCGTCGAGGACGGCGGGCAGCTGGTGGGGATCGTGACCTCCCATGACCTGGTCGACGACTGGTCGCCGGATCAGCCGCTCAGCGACGTCATGACCGAGGGGGTGGTGACGATCGACGTCGAGGCCCGCCTCGACGAGGCGGCCGAGCTGATGAAGGCCCAGCTGGTCCACCACCTGGTGGTGACCGACAGGACCGAGCCGATCGGCGTGCTCACCACCTACGATCTGCTCGACGCCCTCATCGATCAGCCCGAGCGGTGAGGCGGGGCCGGCTCAGCTGGCGATCAGCCGCTCGACCCGATCGGTTAGGACGTCCTTGTCGACCACACCGTATGCGGTCAGCTCGAACGACCCGTCCTCGTCGATGAACATGAACGTCGACCGACCACCGGTTCCGAAGCGATCCCACAGCTCGCCGCTCTCGTCGTCGAGCTGGGTGAAGCCGTCGGTGCCGGTGCCCTCGATGAAGGGCTGCAGGTCGGCCCCCGGAGCCTGGCCGCCGATGCCGACGAACTGGACCTGGTCACCGTATTCCGCTTCGACCTCTGCGACCGCAGGGGCTTCGGCACGACACGACGTTCACCAGGGAGCCCAGAACCAGACGACGAGATCCTTGTCCGCCAGGGTGCCGAGGTCGAACGACTGGCCGTCGGCGGTGGTGGCGGTACCGCTCAGGACCGAGGGGTCGAGCTTCTGACCGTCGCCAGGGGCGCCGGCGGCGGCCCCGCTCGCAACCGGTGCACCGATGTCGGATCCACCGCAGGCGGCGGCGAGGAGCGCCAGGGCAGCCAGGATGGCGGCTCCATGCGCCCGGCGCCCCGTTCGCAACCGGCGATAGCTTGACAGTGGCCGCATCCCGATGATCGTACGCCGGGTGGGGGGAAAGCCGACCGAAAGCGCGCCGGGAGACGTGACGGAAATCCACACCACGGTCGGCGGGTGCCGGATCCGGCCCCAATAGTTTGCCAGTAGTCGAATGATCAGAACGCGGAGGGAAACCGAGATGACCGAGACATCAGAGCACCTGCCACCGGCGCCCCGGGTTCCCGCCGGCGACAGCGCAGCCAGCACGATCGGGGCATCCAAGGTCTACGGCATGGGCGACACCGAGGTCCACGCCCTCAGGGACGTCACCGTCCAGTTCGAGACCGGGCGGTTCAGCGCCATCATGGGACCGTCCGGGTCCGGCAAGTCGACCCTGATGCACTGCATGGCCGGACTCGACCGGCTGACCGCCGGCGAGGCATACATCGGCAGTCAGGCACTGTCCGCCCTGAGCGACAAGGCGCTGACCATGCTGCGTCGGGAGAAGATCGGGTTCGTGTTCCAGGCCTACAACCTGATCCCGACCCTGACGGCCAGGGAGAACATCACCCTCCCGCTCGACCTGGCTGGCTCGAAGGGCGATCGAGGGTGGGTGGACGAGGTCATCGAGACGGTCAGCCTCACCGATCGTCAGCACCACCGTCCGAGCGAGCTGTCGGGGGGCCAGCAGCAGCGGGTGGCCGTGGCCAGAGCGCTGGCCAGCCGGCCGGCCATCATCTTCGCTGACGAGCCGACCGGCAATCTCGACTCCCGATCGGGCGCCGAGATCCTCGAATTCATGCGCCGAGCCGTCGACGAGCTCGCCCAGACCATCGTGATGGTCACCCACGACCCGGTCTCGGCCGCCTACAGCGACCGGGTGCTGTTCCTCAACGACGGCAGGATCGTCCACGAGATCGCCGATCCGACCGCCGACTCCGTGTACGACACGATGCGGGCGCTGGGGGATTGACGCCATGTTCTCCGCAACGCTGAAGTCCATACGGGGCCACGTCGGACGGACGGTGGCCACTGCGGCGGCGGTCATCCTCGGGATCTCGTTCCTGGCCGGCACCCTCATCTTCACGGACTCGGTGCAGCGGGCCTTCGACGACCTCTTCGCCACGGTCTTCGAGACCACCGACGCCCAGGTCCGGTCGGCGGAGACCATCGACGTCGGCTTCGGTCTCGAGATTCGATCCCGGATCTCGCAGTCGGTCGTCGACGAGGTGGCGGCGGTCGACGGCGTGGCGGCGGTCGACGGCTTCGTCCAGGGAACGGCCACCGTGATCGACGCCGACGGGGAGCCGATCGGCAACCCCGGTCAGGGTCCACCCACGTTCGGTTTCTCCTGGACCGAGGACGACGAGCTGTCGCAGTTCACCGTGGCCGACGGGCGGGAGCCATCGGGGCCGGGCGAGGTCGTGCTCGACGAGACGACGGCCGAGACCGGCAACCTCCAGGTCGGTGACCGGGTCCGCATCCTCACCAGCAGCGGGTCGGAGGAGTTCGATCTCGTCGGTGTGGCGAGGTTCGGGACCTCGGGCTCGATCGGCGGCGCCACCACCGCCCTGTTCGAGCTGGGGGAGGCCCAGCGGGTCCTCGCCGCCGAGGGGCAGGTCGATGCGATCGGGGTCAGGGCCGAGTCCGGCCTGACCGAGGACGAGGTGGTGGCCAGGGTGGCCGAGGTGCTTGCCGACGACCTCGAGGTCATCACCGGTACCGAGGCCACCGACGAGGCCCAGAGCGCCGTCCGTGACGGCCTGAGCTTCTTCACGATCTTCCTCACAGCGTTCGCCGTGATCGCCATCTTCGTCTCGGCGTTCGTGATCGCCAACACCTTCTCCATCCTCATCGCCCAGCGGACGAGGGAGTTCGCCCTGTTCCGGGCGCTGGGAGCGGCCCGGGGTCAGATCCTCAGCTCGGTGTTCGTCGAAGCCATCATCGTCGGCCTCGCCGGATCGCTGCTCGGGGTCGGCCTCGGCATCGGACTGTCGTTCGGGTTGCGGGCGATGCTGGAGGGATTCGGGCTCGAGCTGCCGTCCGGCGGCCTGGTCGTCCTGCCCCGGACGATCGTCGTCAGCCTCGTCATGGGGACGCTGGTCACCGTGGCCTCGGCCCTGTTCCCCGCCATCCGGGCGGCCCGGATCACCCCGGTGGAGGCGCTGCGGGAGTCGTCGGCCGAGGCCTGGCAGCGCAACAACGTGCGGTTCTTCATCGGCATCGTGATCGTGGCGCTCGGCGCGGTGGCCATCCTGTTCGGCTTGTTGGCTCCGGAGATCGGCTTGGCCGGGCTCGGGGCGGGGGTGATGTTCATCGGGGTGTTCGTCCTCGGCCCCACCATCGCCCGCCCGGTGGCCCGATGGCTCGGCATGCCCATCGCCGCCCTCCGGGGCACCACCGGCAAGCTGGCCAGGGAGAACTCGATGCGCAACCCGAAGCGGACCGCCCGGACCGCGGCGGCCCTCACGATCGGGGTGGCGCTGGTGGCCGGGGTCACCGTACTGGCCTCGTCACTGGCGAAGTCGATCGAGGACACGATCGGTGAGCAGTTCGTCGGTGACTTCGTGGTCGACTCCGGCGCCTTCGGGCCGGGCGGGGGCTTCAGCCCGGCGCTGACCGCAGCGTTGAGCGAGCTCGAGGTGGCCGAGGTGGTCACCGGCATCCGGGTCGGGATCGGCGAAATAGAGGGGGACGGCGACTTCTTCTCGGTCCTCGATCCGCAGACCGCGTTCGAGGTGTTCGACGTCGGCGTCATCGAGGGGACAGCGGCCGACCTGACCGACGATGCCATCTTCCTGTTCGACGACCGGGCCGAGGATCTCGGTGTCGCTGTCGGCGACTCGGTGACCGTGAAGTTCCCGGACGGCCGGGACCGATCGCTGACCGTGGCCGGGCTGTACACCGAGCCGGCCCTGGCCGGCAACCAGGCCATCAGCCAGGGACTCTACGAGTCGACGGGCGCGGAGCAGCTCGACCTCGCCACCTACCTGCTCGTGGCCGACGGGGTGGTCTTCGACGAGGCCCGAGCGGCGATCACCGAGGTCACCGACCAGTATCCCAACGCCACCGTCCAGGATCGGGACGAGTACATCGAGACGCAGTCCGAGAGCCTCGATCTCATCCTCAACCTGATCTACGGGCTGCTCGGTCTGGCGATCATCATCGCCGCCTTCGGCATCGCCAACACCCTCCGGCTGTCGACGATCGAGCGGACCCGGGAGATCGGGTTGTTGCGGGCAGTGGGGATGACCAGGGCTCAGGTCCAGTCGACGATCCGCTGGGAGGCGGTCATCACCGCCCTCTTCGGCGCGATCCTGGGCGTGATCCTCGGACTGTTCTTCGGCTACGCCATCATCTTCGCCCTGCGCGACCAGGGGGTGTCGAGCTTCGACGTCCCGATAGCGGCGTTGGGGCTGGTGGTCGTGCTGGCTGCGGTGGTCGGTCTCGTGGCGTCGATCGTGCCGTCGATCAGGGCCAGCCGTCTCAACATACTGGAGGCCATCGCCACGGAATGAGGGCGCGGCCTCCGGGCCGGGTCAGGAGGCCAACAGCTCCTCGACCGTCATCGGGCCGTCCTCCTGCCAGAACGCCCCGCCGGGGTAGAACGTGACGTAGTCGCCGGGGAAGGACGTGAACCCCGGTAGCAGGTCGAGGTTCTCGTCCGTGCCGTCGAGGCCGAGCCCGTTCACGGCGCTCCAGCGACCCTTGCCGCCGACCTCGACCAGAGCATCGGCCTCGATGGTCAGCTCGACCACCCGGTCGTCGAGCCGCCGGGAGAACACCGCCCAGTTGTCGCCGTCCGGCGCCACGGTGACCGCCACCGGGACCTCGCCGACCTCGCCGTTGGCCACTCCGAGGTCCCGCACGGCGGGAACCGGGAACGCCACCGAGTGGTCGCCGAGCTCCACCACGACGGCCATGGTCTCCAGGCTGAAGCCGCTGTTCTGACTCGGGGCGTCGAAGGCGAACGTGTCGGGATTGGAGGCCCGCCAGTCGCCCCACCGGGTCAGCGTCGACGGGAGCAGTTCGAGCGTGGCGCCCTCGAGCGGACCGAGGATCGCCTCGCCGATCGGTTGGCTCCAGATGCTGCCCGTCTCGTGGTCGTACCAGGTCATGGCGTTGCCCCACAGTGCCCCGTGGTTGCCGAGCACGATCTCCCGGCCGTCGATCTCGCGGCGATGGACCATCGCCGTTCCGCACAGCGGTCACCAGGTGACGAAGGTGGGGATGCCCCGGTGCATGTCGACCACGATCTCTCGCCGGTTGAGGAACCCGACCGGGTAGGCCCTCGCCTCGCCGGCGAGGTCGACGCCGATGATCAGCTCCTCGTCCGGCCAGTCGATCTGGTCCGCCTCGACGAAGCTCGGCGCGTATACCGGAGCGATGACGTCCCGGGCGACCACCGGCCGGTAGCCCTCTGGCGGGGGCTCGCCGGCCGCCACCGGGTCGAAGAGGTCCCGGGGAACGTCCTCGATGCCGGCCCAGCCGTCGGGATGGAACGGCTGACGGTCGCCCGCCTCGGCCCCGGTCCGGGGAGCGCCGGCGCAGGCGGCCACGGTCAGGCCGAGGCCGGCCAGCAGCGAGAGCGCTCGTCGAGAGCGGGCTCGACCGAGATCCATGGACCAGGAACTGGCGAGCGGCGAACGGTATTCCGGGGCCGGCGGCGCCGGAACGGCGGTACTCTGGCCAGCAATGACCACCCCAGTTCTCGTGGCCGTCGCCTGGCCCTATGCATCCGGATCACGCCATCTCGGCCATCTGGCCGGGGCCTATCTGCCGGCCGACATATTCGCCCGACAGCAACGAGCCGTCGGCAACGAGGTGCTCATGGTGAGCGGGTCCGATGTGCACGGCACGCCGATAACGGTCCGGGCCGAGGCCGAGGGTGTGGCGCCGGCCGACATCGTCGCCCGGTACCACGGCGAGTTCCTCCGGCAGTGGGACGAGCTGGGCATGAGCTGGGACCTGTTCACCACCACCGGCACCGACAACCACGCCGCCACCACCCAGGAGATGTTCCTGGCCCAGCTGGCGAACGGCCACATCGATCGCCGGGTCAGCGAGCAGCTGTTCGACCCGGAGAAGGAGCGGTTCCTCCCGGATCGGTTCGTCGAGGGCACCTGCCCCCACTGCCAGTATCCCGATGCGAGGGGTGATCAGTGCGACAACTGCGGCCGGACCCTCGACCCGACCGATCTCATCGACCCCCGGTCGAAGCTGTCCGGGGCCACGCCGGTCCTCCGGGAGACCGAGCACTTCTACTACCGGTACTCCGACTTCGAGGACCGGCTCCGGTCCTATCTCGAGGCGAAGCAGGGGTGGCGGCCCCACGTGCTGAACTTCGCCCTCGGATGGTTGGACGAAGGCCTCCACGACCGGGCCATCACCCGGGACATCGACTGGGGCATCGAGCTGCCGCTCGACGATCTCGGCCCCGGCAAGCGGATCTACGTGTGGTACGACGCCGTGATCGGCTACCTGTCGGCATCGAAGGAGTGGGCGGACCGCACCGGAGATCCCGAGCGGTGGAAGCACTGGTGGCAGAACGACAACGCTCGCCATGTCTACTTCATCGGCAAGGACAACATCCCGTTCCACGCGCTGTTCTGGCCGGCCCAGCTCATGGGGGTCGGCGACCGCATCGCCGCAGGGCCGCTGCGGCTGCCGGACGACATCCCGGCCAATCAGTACGTCACGTTCAAGGGCGGCAAGGCGTCGGCCAGCAGAGGAGTGGGTCTGACGATCGACGAGGGCCTCGCACGGTTCCAGCCCGATGCGCTGCGCTACGCCCTGGCGGCGGCGTTTCCCGAGCAGGCCGATACGGAGATCTCCGAGGAGCAGATCGCCGCCAGGATCAACGAGGAGCTGGTGGCGAACTGGGGCAATCTCGTCAACCGGGTGCTCGCCATGGTCCACCGCAACTGCGACGGCGCCATTCCGGCCCCCGGCCCGCTGGAGCCGGAGGACGATGCCCTCCTGGCCGGCGTCGACGGGTTCGTGCAGCAGTCGGCCAAGCAGTTCGACGGCGTCCAGCTCAGGGCGGCGCTCCGCACCGGGATGGAGGCGGCCCAGACGGTCAACCAGTATCTCACCGCCACCGAGCCGTGGAAGCTGGTCAAGAGCGATCCGGCGCGAGGTCGGACCGTGTTGTACGTCGCCCTGGCGGCCATCAACGGCGTGCGGATCATGCTCGCCCCCTACCTGCCGTTCTCGGCCGCCGCGCTCGACGAGGTGCTGGGCCAGCCCGAGGGTTGGGCCCGGGCACCGCTCGAGGTGGGCCGCCCGATCGACAAGCCGACCCCCCTGTTCGCCAAGGTCGAGCTCGACCCCGAGGCCGCCGAGGCCCCATAGCGGAGGGAGTGACGGGAGGCCGGGGTAGCGGCCGCCCGGGGAGCAGCGGTTGGTGGCGGCACCGGCTGTGGACGCGCGCCGCCACCGGAGCGCTGCTCAGCCGAGCGGCAGCCCGTTCCTGAAGACGTTGCCGGGATCGAGCTCGGCCTTCAGTGCCCGCAGTCGCTCCCAGGCTGCGTCGTCGAAGCCTTCGCTGGCCCGTCGCACCTTCTCGTCGCCCTCGAGGAAGTTGAGGTAGGCCCCGCCGGCCACGTGACTGGACAGGTCGGCCCGCAACTGCCCGAGGAAGGCCTCGAGCCGGGCCATCGCCGCGGCGTCGAAACCGATACCGACCGCCTCGAGCAGGTGGCGCCGCTCCCGGTTGCCGTAGGCGTTCGGGACCTCCGGAGCCCGGGCCATCGCCCCTCCGGCGTGCCGCAGCTCTGCGAACAGCACGGGGCTCGGCCCGTCCTGCTCGAACACCGCCCGGGTCAGGATGTCAGCGAGCCGATCGGTGATGTCGTCGACCCACTCCGTCGTCACGACGGCCGGCATGGGGTCGAGCGGATCGTTGCTGACCGTGGCGATCTCCGCCATGGGGATCCGACCCCACATGTCCAGCTCGGGAGTGCGCCAGCGCCGCCAGTGCCGGAGCAGGTACTCGCCTTCGGCGTCCGACCCGATGAAGGCGCCCCGCACGATCGTGAACGACCGACCCCGGATGATCTCGGGTACGTCCTCGATCGGGGGGAAGTTCATCAGGCAGACCGACGAGGTCAGCTCGTCGGGGATGGCGGGCAGCCATTCCCGATACCGGGCGAAGACGTCGCGAGCCATGCTGGCCGGGTAGAGGAGATTGCCGGCGTAGACCGAGGTGACGGGCACGAGGTCGATCTCGATCGACGTGACGACACCGAGGCTCCCTGCGCCACCTCCCCGCAGGGCCCAGAACAGCTCGCTCTCCGATTCGGGGCTGGCGGTCCGTAGCACGCCATCGGCGGTGACGATGTCGATGCTCCGGACGTGATCGGCGGACAGCCCGTACTTGCGGGCCAGCCAGCCCATGCCGCCGCCGAGGGTGTATCCCACTGCACCGACGTCGGGGGTCGACCCGAGCAGCGGCGCCAGTCCGACAGCTGTCGCCAGGTCCAGGACCTTCTGCCACTTGGCTCCAGCCCCGATCCGGGCGGTCCAGTTCTCGGGGTCGACGACGACGTCATCGACGTCCGTCATGACGATCAGCATGGCGCCGTCGGCGGGCCGGATGACGCCGTGCCCGGTCGCCTGGACGGCGACGGCCAACCCGACCTCGGCCGCATGGCCGACCGCGACCGCAACGTCGCCGCCGTCGGTCGGTTTCACGATCACGGCCGGGTGATGCTCGAAGGCGAGGTTCCAGGCCAGGCGATGCTCGTCGAAGCCCGGCTCGCCGGGGGCCAGTACCGCTCCGGCCGGCAGCTTCTTCCTGAGCTCATCGGCGAAGGCCGTGAGGGGTGCAAGTGCTGTCATGATGTCCACTCCTAGCTCCGGCCGGGGTGGCCGTGCACCACCTACCATCTTCGATGGCGGTAGGAGTCGACTTGTGATCGGCCAGTGCTGGCGCCGGCCAGGCTCAGCGGGCGCTCGCCTCGGCCAGCGGCAGTCGCTTCCGGAGCGGGACGATGCCGAGCCGGTCGGCTACCCGCTCGGCCCGGTCCAGGGCGTCGCGCCGCTCGGCGAACCTACCGAGTGCGCCGAGCGCCTCGGCCTCGAGCCGATGCAGCTCGCTCTGCCAGAATCGCTCGCCGGCCTCGGCCCTGGTCAGGCCGCGGCTCGTCGCTTCGAGCGCTCGATCGGGGCGCTCGGCGATGAGCTCGAGGTCGGCCACCAGGCTCCAGTACATCGTCTGCATCACCAGCGCCCCCTCGGCGCTCAGCCGGTCGATGGACTGGCGGATCTGGTCGGCGGCGGCCGCCGGCTCACCGTGGATCCTGCCGTCGGCCCAGGCCGAGTGGAGGTGGGCCCACTCTCCCATCAGGCCGAACAGGGGCTCGTCGTCGGTCTCGGGCGCTCTGGCCACGACCTCGGCGACCCACTCGGGGCGTCCGTCCATGGCGGCCAGCATCGCCTCGGTCACGATGCAGAAGGCCCGGTTGAAGCCGTGGCCGGCCCGATCGCAGAACTCCCGCGCCGCCCGCACGTCGACCAGAGCCCGCTCACGGTCGCCGGCCATCCAGTGGGCCCAGGCCGAGAACGCCCGAAGGGTCATCGCGGCGTCCTGCTGGCTCAACGCCAGCGTCACTGCATTCGAGCCGGTGGGGTCGAGCGCAGCCAGCGCTGCCTCGCCCTGCTCGCGGGCGGCCTGTGCCTCGTCGAGCAGGCCGAGGTGGAGTGAGCTGATGAGCGAGGCGACGCAGGCGGTGAGCGTCACCATCGGGTCTGGATGCAATTCGCTCAGCGCCATCATCTGTCTCGCCACGTCGTGGCTGGCGGCAACATCACCGGAGACGATGGTGTAGGAGAAGAGGATCTGGTAGGTCGACAGGACCGGATCGGCCGGAGTGATCGGTGCTCCGCGATCGAACGAGACCGAGTCGTCCTGTGCGCCTATCAGCTGCCAGAGCCGATCGGTCAGATCCCGGAGTCGGGGTGCGTGGTATCCCTGCCGCCACGTCACCACCCGAGCCAGGTCGAGGAGCGCAGTGATCTCCAGCTGGTCGCGTCCCGGCGAGGCCGGCTCCGATACCACGAGGGCCCGGCGGCGCTCGATCAGCTCCTCGGCCAGCTCCAGCGCGTTGGAGACGACCGCCCCGTCGGCCGCTCGGGCGAGGGCGGACACCGCCGGCTGCGCTCCGGTGACGGGCACGGCCTGGTGCCGGTGGTGGGCGATCACCCCCCAGCGGGTGGGATCGGCGGCGAAGCGGCGCTCGAGGGCGTCAGCGATCTGATCGTGGACGAAAGCCCGCCGCACCGATCCCATCGCCCGCATGATGCAGTCGACCACGATCACGTGGGAGAAGCGGTAGGCGCCGGTAGCGCCGACCTCGGCCATCAGTCCAGCCTGTACCACCTCCTCGGCGGCCGCGATCGACGTCTCGAGATCCAGGTCGAGCGCCTCGGCCCCGATCGCCAGGTCGAACTCCCGCCCGCACACCGCCCCCACCCGAGCCAGCCGCAGCGCCGCATCCGACAGCTGGCCCAGCCGCCGGCCCAGTACCTCGAGCAGCGTGGCCGGCACCGCCGAGGCGGCGTGGTCCGGGTGCAGGGCCATCTCGGTCTGGAGCAGGCGGGCCAGTTCGACGGTGAAGAACGCGTTGCCCTCGGTCCGATCGTTGATGGCGTCGACGACGGCCTTGTCGACTTCGATGCCGAGCACGGCGGTGACGAGCTCGTCGACCTCTGGAGCGGTGAAGCGGGCGAGGGCGACCCGCTGAACCCATTCGAGCCGGACGAGCTGAGCCAGCGCCTCGGTGAGGGGGTGGGCGGGACCGAGGTCCTGGCCGCGGTGGGAGCCGACGATGATCACGGGGAGGTCGCGGAGCTCGGCGGCCACCAGGCACAGCAGGGACAGGGAGTCGGGATCGGCGCTGTACAGATCGTCGATGACCAGTACCACCGGTTGCACCGCACCGAGACCGACCAGGGTCACCGCCATGCTCTCCGCCACCTGGTGCAGCGGTGGTCCGGGGGTCGCCGGCGGCCGGGGCCCGGCCGGCACCAGCGGGTCGGGGTGCTGAGCGGCCGGGATCCCGGCGACTGCGGTGTCGACATCGAGCTTGCGGAGCAGCTGGGTCCAGGGCCAGTACGGTGGCGTGCCGCCGACCTCGACGCAACGGGCAAACGAGGTCCGGAGCCCGGCATCCCGGGCGTCGCTCTCGAAGACCTCGAGCAGTCTGGTCTTGCCGATGCCAGGCTCGCCCTCGATGAGCAGGACCGAGCCGTGCCCCGCGAGCGCTCGTGCAACGGCGGACCGGAACAGCGCCCGCTCCCGCTGACGACCGACGATCGTCGTCCCGGCTGGTTCGACGGCCGGTGACTCGTCGGTCGATGCGGGCAGGCGCAATGACGGCTCATGGTTGAGGATCGCCAGCTCGAGCTCGCGTAGCTCCGGACCGGGCACGATTCCGAGCTCGTCGCCGAGGATGGTCTCGCACAGACGGTAGGCCCGAAGCGCCTCCCCCTGCCGGCCCGCTCGATAGAGCGCCAGCATCAAGTGGCGCCACAGTCGCTCGCGAAGCGGGTGCTCGGCCACCAGCGCCTCGAGCTCGGCGACGAGCGTCTCGGCTCTGCCCATCGCCAGGTCGGCCGTGATCCGGCTCTCGATGGCTTCGATGTGGAGCTGTTCGAGCCGCTGGATCTCGCTCGCTGCGAAGCTCTCGTAGCGGAAGTCGGCAAGTGGCGGCCCCCGCCACAGGTCGAGGGCTGCCCCGAGCAGCTGGCGGGCCCTGGCCGGTTCGGTGGTCAGCAGCGCCCCGGCGGCCACCACGTCGAGCTCGAAGCGGTGGGCGTCGATGGTCTCGGCCGCCGTGGTGAGCTGGTAGCCGCCGGCGTTCTTCACGAGGAGCTTCGGGGGGCTGCCCGCTGGGCGCTCCGGTTCCAGCGCCCGGCGGAGGTTCGAGATGTAGGCCTGCAGCGTGGCGGTGGCGGTCGGTGGCGGCTGATCTCCCCACAACGAGTCGATCAGCTGCTCGGGGCTGATCGGTCGATTGGCATTGATCAACAGCATCACGAGCACGGCGCGCTGCTTCGGCCCACCGAGGGCGATGGGGCCCGCCTCGTTCTCGACCACCAGGGGTCCGAGCACCCCGAACCGAACGCTCATGTGATGGACGCTGCTCCGATCGGTCGGCCGTGAATGACGGCCACAGCCTCATCCTAGTGCGGATCGGCCCGGTCCGCATTAGCTATTGCTGCAATAGCCGGTGCCACGGGGTTCGACGGTGGGTCCGGCCGCTACTGGCCCGGTGGGTGCACCACGACGACCGGTAGGGAGAACGCCCGCTCCACCCGGCTGGGCAGGTCCATCTTCAGCCAGCGCGACACCGATGTCGGCAGCGTCGAGATGATGATCTCGTCGAAACTGGACCGCTCCAGGACGTTGGCGATGGCGGCGAACGGGTCATGACCCGCCACCTCGCTGGTCAGGGAGGCCCGGTGGTCCGACAGCCGTACGAGGAACGTCGCCAACCGCTGCTCGGCCTGCTCCCGGTCCCGGGCCCTGGCCACCGAGAGATCCTCGGGGGCGACCACGGTGTAGCCGGACATCGGATCGGCGACGCCGGTCATCAGCCGTTGGGTCTCCTTCGACCGGGTGGCCGGCACGAGGAGATGGAACTCCGACGGGCCCGCCGCTGCCCGCTCCGCCACCAGTCTCGGGATCACGTCGCCGGCCAGGGTCTGATTGGCCACGATCAGGTACCGTTTCACGACCACCGGGGCCGCTCCGGCCACCGGGCTGGGCCGCTTCCTGTCGACCCGGACGGCCAGCTCCAACTTCAAGCGGTAGCGAACCACCTGCCCGTCCACCAGCAGCGTGTCCATCTCGCTGACCCGTGCGCCGGTCGGGCTGGGATAGGTCTTCGCCGCCACACGCACCCCCCGCCGAGCGGCATCCTCCCACGACTCGGTGGAGGTCGAGACGAGTCGCACGACCCGGTAGATCGGCTCGTGCGTGGATCGACGCTCGCCGTCGGTCACGGCTAGTCGACTTCCGACTCGTGCTTGAACGAGAGACGGACCTTCGAGCGGAACAGCGCCACTTCGCCCCCGTCGATGGTGACGTCCTGTTCGATTATCCTGGCCACCCGGAGATCGCGAAGGGTCTTCGCCGCCTCGGCCACTGCGTTGGCAGTCGCCTGCTCCCACGACTCCGCACTGGTTCCGATGAGTTCGACGACGTTGTAGACGCTCTCTGTCATAGCGGAACCATAGTGGGTCGCCGTCCGGCACTCCATCGTTGCCGAGATCGCCCGACTGGGCCGGAAATCGGCTCGTCTCAGCCGGCCTCGAGGTGCCCGGTCAGCACGTTGACCGTGTTGTGGCCGATCTCCTCGACCGCATAGCCGCCCTCCATGATGTACACGGTCGGCAGCCCCAACCGACCGATCATCCGACCGTAGGTCGTGAAGTCGTCGGCCCGCAGCTCGAACGAGCTGATTGGATCGCCTTCGAACGTGTCGACGCCGAGCGAGACGACGATGGCCTCCGGTCCGTGCTCGCCGATCCGCCGGCAGGCGTCGGTCAGCGCTTCGGACCAGACAGGGAACGGCGTACCCGGCGCCATCGGGTAGTTGACGTTGAAGCCGACCCCCGGTCCCCGGCCCCGTTCGTCCGCGTGACCCAGGAAGTGGGGGAACTCGTGGCGGGGATCGCCGTGCAGCGACAGGACCAGGACATCGGCCCGGTCGTAGAAGATCGACTGGGTGCCGTTCCCGTGATGGAAATCGACGTCGAGTATCGCCACCCGCTCCGCCCCGTCGGCGAGGAACCCGCTGGCCGCCAGCGCTGCGTTGTTCAGGAAGCAGTAGCCGCCGTACAGATCGGCGGCTGCGTGGTGGCCGGGCGGCCGGCACAGGGCGAACGCCGCCCGATCACCGCCGGTCACCAGCTTCTGGGCGGTCTGGGCGATGGCTGCGCTGGCGGTGGCCGCTCGCCACGTGCCCGCCGTGATCGCGGTCTCGAGGGCGAAGGCGTAGTACCCGAGCTTGCCGTCTATGTGCTCCGGGCAGACCTGGCTCATGCCTCGGGCCGGGAACACGGTCGGGAGGGCGTCGTTGGTGAAGCCGGCATCGGTCCACTGCCGCCATGCGGTCGACAAGAACTGGAGGTAGTCGGGATCGTGGACAGCGGCCAGCCGCACGTCATCGAGTGGGAGCGGGTCGACGATGTCGCGGAAACCGCGATCGTGCAGGGCCTCGACGATGAAATCCCACCGTTCCGGGCACTCGAAGGGCCGGACGAGCTCGCCGCCGTACAGCTCGCCGTTCGGGAAGTGGTGGCGATGGTCATCGCTGCGCACGTACCTCATGCGCACAATCTATGGGTCGCCTCGCTGCTTGTCGCTGCTACCATCGAGAGCTGCCGGGCGGGTATGAGACTCAAGGATTGGTCTGAGATGGCGGACGAGCTCCGGGACTCGGCGCGCCGGTTTCTACAGCGATATCGAGGAGTACCCGCTGCGGTCCTGCTGCCGCAGTTGTTCCTGGCCATCGGCTGGCTCCGGGCCGGGATCGCCCACGCGATCGAGGGGGCGTGGTGGGCCGGCGACGAGCTGCTGCGGTTCCTCGCCTCGGACACCACCTACGCGATCGGCATGTACGAGCCTTTTCTCGACTACGTGGTGCAACCGCTGCCGGTGCTGACAGCGGTGATCGTCTGCGCCCTGCAGCTGGCGGTCGGGGTCATGCTCGTGCTGAACGTCAGGCCGCTGGTCGCGCTCGCCGCCGGGGCGTTCATGAACCTGCACTTCATCCTGGCCGGCGTCGTCAATCCGTCGGCCTTCTACCTGGTCATCGCGCTCGTGGTGGTCCTGTGGCGGATGGAGCGCACGGTGTCGCTCGCCACCAGCAGGAAGCTGGCGAAGGCCACCGCGATCGCCGCAGGCGTGACGACGCTGTTCCTGTTGCCCTACACGTCCCGCCCGGCCCCAGCGGAGGTGATCGACGACCCGGCCCTGGTGTTGATCTTCCTCAGCCTGCTGTTCGCCGGCGCCACCTGGTGGACCCATCACCGGATCGCGATCGACTGAGTCGGGCCTGCGGAGCAGGCCCTTCACGAGTTTCACCTGGCGGTGAAACTCTGTGGCTTCGTGGGGGTGCGCTGGAGATCGGTGGGGTGCCGTTCACTGAGTCGGGCCTGCGGGTCGGGCCTGCGGAGCAGGCCCTTCACGAGTTTCGCCTGGCGGTGAAACTCTGTGGCTTCGTGGG